>NZ_CP034593.1:314515-629030 GCF_003971195.1 Flaviflexus ciconiae
GGTAAGGGAGCGGCTCGAGGCGAAGCTTGCCGAAGTCGGTGGCGCCGCCATGCATGCGGAGCTGGCGCGCGTCGATCCTGCCTCGGCGAAGGTTATTGATGCTCGCAACGAGAGGCGCGTGGTTCGGGCGCTCGAAGTCAACGAAGTGACTGGGAGATCGTTCCAACCGGTCTTTCCCCGGCATACGAGCCACTACGACAGTACCGTGGTCATTGGCCTGACGCTCGATCAGAAGATCCTTGACGAAAGAATTGCGCAGCGCACCGCAACAATGTTTGAGCTCGGCCTTCTTGAGGAAACGAAGGCGTTGAGGAAGTGCGGGCTCGACGACGCGCCAACTGCCCGGACCGCCACCGGTTATCGGGAGGCGCTGGCGGTGCTCGATGGGGTAATGACGGTGGAGGAAGCAATCGAATCGGTATCGGTCGCGACCCGCAAGCTCGTCAAGAAACAACTGACCTGGTTCCGCCGAGATCCCCGGATCACCTGGGTTGAAGCAGGGCCGGGAGTTGACACCAGGATTGGCGAGGTCCTCGATAGACTGATCCCATGATCATCCCCAGTCTCGAAGGCCTGACACTCACCAAGGGAAACGTTGGGGGCAGTGACGCCATCATCTTTCCTGATCTCAACGGTTCGAGGGAGGTGCGGCCCGAACAGATCGCAATGATTTGCGATCGTAGGCTCGGAATCGGCGCCGACTGCCTCATGCGTATCGTGCGGACCGAGACGGAAGCTGGGTGGAGGATCGATGCTTGGAACAGCGCGGGCAGGCCTCTCGTACATGCTGGACCGTTCGCGCGGCTCGCGGCCCACTATCTTCGTGTCTCCGGGCTTATCGATCTGTTCGATGGGGAATCGGTGGCGTTTGATGGTCCGGAGGGCCCGCTCTACGTGACGCGCACCGGGCTGCTCTATTCGACCGGATATGAACTGGCGTTGCCGGTGAGCGAGGAGTCGGTCAGCCGGGGATACGACGTTGCTGTTTCGCTCGATGGAGTGAAGGGAGTGCGCGGCGGCCTCATGGTCCGTTCCTCGGACTTCGGCGTGGTCGTGGCCCTCGAGAAAGACGAGGAAATGTCGGCTGTGACCGGTCAGGCCCAGTACGATCCGAACGTCCCCGGAGCCCGCCTCACGGTGGTCGTCCCGCAGGGCGATGCCATGTTCACGGACTTTGACGGCGTGGAGAGGCCCTTCAGTGCGTTTGCCGCACGCGTGTTTGGTGAGGGACCAGCAGTCGAGCAGGGTGCCCGGGACGCCGCGGTGGCTCTCCACGCGTGGGCGGGGGAGACCGCTACCGGGATCTACCGGGCTGACGTCGCGGGAACCGGGCTGGAAATCCGATTTGCCGGGGGAGAGATCGAGATGACCGGGCCGGCCGAGATTGTCGCCGAGTTTAGCCTGACCGGGATTGCCGGCGAGGGTCGATAATCTCGAGCACCCGGAAGCTTCCCGAAGACCCAATCCGCTCAACTTCGTAGGATTGGTTCTCAAGCCACGCGTGAAGCGAATCCGCTCCAAGGTTCTTTCCGATGACAAGGTCAGCGTAGCCGTCCAGGTGCTCGAACCACGAGAGAAGCAACTGGTGTAGCTCCTGCTTGCCGATGCGTACCGGGGGATTTGACCAGATAGCGTCGATCCCGCGCTCTGCTGCCAAGGCAAGCCCCTCGTCGGGGGTTGCCACAATGATATTGGTTAGGCCTGCACGCTTGGCGTTCTCCTCCGTGAGGGTGCGAGCCCTCTCGTTCACATCAACGGCAAGTACGGTGGCGTTCGGTGCCGCCGTGGCAAGGGCTAGAGCGATCGGCCCCCACCCGCACCCCACGTCTACGAACAGGCCCTCCTGGGGCGGGTCGACCACGTACTTGAGAAGAATCTGCGTGCCCTTGTCGAGTCTGTCGTGCGAGAACACCCCGCTATCCGACACAATGTCGAAGCGGTCGCCGCGGATCGTAAAGCTGTAGTCGCGGCGCTTCTCGGGGCCGGTTGGCTGTGAGGAGAAATAGTGGTCTGACACAGATCTAAACTACCGCAGGACACGGCTGCGTGAGACAATGGTGCAACGAAAAGGAGAGACACATTACCGATCGCGATATTTCATCCCGCAAGGGCACGGCCCTGCAAGCGGACGCTGACTACCAGCCGGAGTATGCCGGAGACGAGCTTGACAGAGAACAGAGATCCTCGCTCAAGAGGGTTCCGAACCTGTCGACCGAACTCCAGGACATCACCGAGGTCGAATACCGAAAGCTCCGGCTTGAAAACGTTGTCCTCGTCGGTATCTGGACATCCGGCACCGCCGAAGACGCGGAAGTCTCTCTACGCGAACTTGCTGCCCTTGCTGAGACCGCTGGATCCGTTGTTCTTGCGGGTGTTTTACAGCGCCGAGATAAGCCGGATAATGCTACGTACCTGGGTTCGGGCAAGGCCCGTGAAGTTGCTGATCTTGTTGCAAGCACCGGCGCTGACACCATCATTGTGGACTCCGAGCTTTCGCCGAACCAGCGAAGGAACCTTGAGGATGTTACGAAGGTCAAGGTCATTGACCGCACGACGCTTATCCTCGATATTTTTGCCCAGCACGCCAAATCCCGAGAGGGTAAGGCCCAGGTGGAACTCGCCCAGCTCGAATACTTGCTTCCGCGACTGCGCGGCTGGGGTGAATCGATGTCCCGTCAGGCGGGCGGACGCGTCGGCGCCGGTGACGGTATCGGCTCCCGTGGCCCCGGTGAGACCCAGATTGAGCTTGATCGTCGGCGTATTCGCCAGCGCATGGCGAAGCTCAAGCGCGACATCGCCAACATGGAGCCGGCACGGCGAACCCAGCGCTCGAACCGCAGGCGCCACGGACTTCCCTCCGTCGTCGTTGTTGGATATACGAACGCCGGTAAGTCGTCGCTCATGAACCGCCTGACCAATGCGGATGTTCTCGTTGAGAACGCACTGTTTGCCACGCTCGATCCCACGGTCCGTAGAAGCGAGACCGAAGACGGCCGCGCCTACACAATTTCCGACACTGTTGGTTTCGTGAGATCCTTGCCGACCCAGCTCGTGGAGGCGTTCCGTTCGACGCTGGAGGAGGTTGCCGAAGGACATCTCATGCTTCACGTGGTCGACGCTGCCCATCCGGACCCGGTCGGTCAGGTTAACGCCGTGCACGATGTCCTGCGGGAGGTTGACGGTGCCGAGGACGTCCCGGAGATTATCGTCCTGTCGAAGGCGGACCTGGCGGACCCGATTGACCTCGCTGCGCTGCGTTCCCGCTACCCGGGCGCCGTGGTGGTCTCGTCGAAGACCGGTGAAGGCATCGAGGAGCTTCGTGACCGGATTGCGGACGGATTGCCGCGCCCGAGTGTTGCCGTGTCCGTCACGATCCCGTTTGATCGCGGTGACCTTATTTCTCGTGTCCACACGGATGGGGAGATCCTCAGGGAAGAGTACTCGGAGGACGGAACGGTCCTTGAGGCTCTCGTTGACGAGGATCTTGCCGCCGAGCTCCTCAGTGTCGGTCGTTGAGGTTCTCGACGCCGTTGTTTCCGAGATCGGGGGCAGTCGGCGCGAGGGCCAGGTTGAGATGGCGGAAGCCGTCTACGATGCACTAACTGACGGGGGTCACCTGCTCGTCCAAGCAGGCACCGGCACCGGTAAGTCCATGGGCTATCTTGTCCCTGCCGTTCAATGGGTGGCAAAGACCGGTGGAAGAGCTATCGTCTCGACCGCGACGCTTGCCCTGCAACGGCAAATCACCCAGGAGGACGCTCCCAGGGTCATAGACGCGGTTGCGGCAGACACAGGTGTGCGCGTGAAGACCGCCCTCCTCAAAGGCTGGCAAAACTATGCCTGCCTGAAGCGCGTGAACCAGACCGCAGGACAAGAATCTCTCTTTGGTGAAGCACTCTTCGGTGAAGAGCAGGCTACCGATATGGGTAAGCACGTTTTGCGGGCTCGGGAATGGGCGCTGGAATCCGAGAACGGTGACAGGGACTCCCTGGTTCCCGGTGTGCCGGATTTGGCGTGGCGGCAGATTTCCGTGTCGAAGCAAGAATGCGACGGCAAGGACTGCCCCCTGTTTAACGAATGCTTCCCCGAGAAGGCCCGTGAGGAAGCCATGGAAGCCGACATTGTGATCACCAACCATGCGATGTTGGGCGTGCAGTCCTCAGGAATTGAAGTGCTTCCCGAGGCCGGTGCCGTTATCATCGACGAGGCCCACGATCTTGTCGGTAGGGTGACCAGCCAGCTGACAATCAGGGTCGGTGCCGCAGATATCGGCCGAATCTCCCGCATGATGCGATCAGCCGGAAAACTCGACACCGAATTCTCTCGTCACGGCGACTCCCTGCTTGACGCACTCAAGGAAGCTGAAGGGCGAATGCGGATCGTGCCAGACACGATCAGGGAACCGCTCGGCGCTATGGCGCGAGCTCTCAAGGATTCCTGCGAGTCAGAACAGTGGGCGAAAGCCTTCATGAAGGACATCGACGATCTTCTCTCCGAGGATGGCAAGTACGTTGTGTGGGCAAACGAGGACGCCCTGTATGGTGCTCCTCTTGACGTGGCAGGCCCGATCGCGAACAACGTCTTCTCTGAACGGGCCGCAGTTCTGACGTCGGCCACCCTCGAAATTGGTGGTTCCTTTGACCCCATGGCATACCAGGTTGGCTTAGCCTTCCCCGACCAGGGTCCGTGGGAGGGACTGGATGTTGGCTCTCCCTTTGAGTACCCCAAGCAGGGAATCATGTACGTGGCTGCTGACCTGCCGGCCCCCGGTCGGGACGGACAGGGCGACGAGGCGCTCGCCCGTATGGCCGAGCTCCTGAGAGCATCCGATGGTGGTGCGCTCGGGCTGTTCTCCTCGCGAAGGGGAGCTGAGGTGGCCGCGGAATACTTCCGCAAGCACACCGATCTGCCCATCTTCTGCCAGGGAGAGGATCAGCTTTCCACCCTGGTCAGTGACTTCAAGGAAGACGACCGCGCCTGCCTCGTTGGCACTCTTTCACTGTGGCAGGGAATCGATATTCCGGGGAGAGCATGTCGGCTCGTTCTCATTGACAGGATTCCGTTCCCCAGGCCGGACGATCCCGTTTCGCAAGCTCGGACCGAGCAGGTGGGTAAGCGCGGCGGGAATGGCTTCATGCAGGTGTCAGCAACCCATGCGGCGGTTCTCATGGCCCAGGGGGCTGGCAGGCTCCTGCGTTCGACCACTGACAGGGGAGTTGTCGCAATCTTTGACTCCCGCCTCGTCTCCAAGGCATACGGAGGCTACCTTCGCTCCGGTATGCCGGACATGTGGCCAACAAAGGATCTTGAACTCACGAAGAAGTCCCTTGAGCGTCTTGCACGCGGTCAATAGGGGGCTAAGTGTCAATAGGGCCTCGCCGACATGAGTAGCTGCGGGGACCTCGTGAGAATCCGGGGCCCAATCTAGGGCAAAAACAAGCACTGCCGCTCCACGAGTGACCGATGAGTGACAGTGCTTGAGTACTTAAATTCTCGACTATAAGGCGCGAATAACGGTGACGACGCGCCCAAGAATGGTGGACATGTCTCCCGGAATTGGTGCGTAGGCGTCGTTATGGGGGAGAAGCCACACGTGCCCGTCCCTCCGGTCGAAGGTCTTCACGGTGGCTTCGTCGTCGATAAGAGCGGCAACAATATCGCCATTACGTGCGTCCTGCTGCCTGCGGACAACCACCCAGTCACCGTCGAAGATGCCTGCGTCGACCATCGAATCACCGGATACCTCGAGCATGAACATCTCGCCGTTGCCGGTCATCTGGCGCGGAATGGAGAAGACTTCCTCAACCATTTGATCGGCGAGGATCGGGGAGCCAGCGGCAATGCGTCCGACGAGGGGAACATCAACAGAGTCAGCCCGAAGCTCGTCAATACTCGCGACCGGTTTCGGAGCTTCTTCCTCAGGGAACAGTGCTCGGCCGGCAGGCGTCAGAGTGAGCGTGCGAGGACGCTGGGGATCGCGATCGATCAGGCCGTGCGACTCGAGTGCATCAAAGTGGTACTTGACCGACGAGGGGCTGGACAGGCCGATGCCGGTGCAGGTCTCGCGAACCGTTGGGGCGTATCCGTTTTCGCTAATGGAATCGCGTAGGAACGCAAGAATCTCGAGCTGTCTCGTACTGATCTTGTCGGCCATGTTGCCCTCGCTATCGGGTTGCGACTTTTTCTGTCCGAGTCGCTTCGTAAGTTGGATCCAGGATATGCACCACGAGGTGAACAATCAAACACTTGTTCTAACCGGCATGTCGTGTATAGAATGCAAACAGATGTTCGAGAACAAACGTTCGAGAAAAGAAGGAGATACGCCATGAGTGCTCTTCTCGTAACCAAGCCTGAGACAACAGGGTTGCGTCCCATTGATCTGCCCCGTCTGCGCCCCGTCTCCAACCGGACCCCGATCGACGTTCCGCAGATGGCGGCACCGGAAGCTCCAGCTCGCAAGGCTCGACTGAGCGTCGTGGCGGAGCAGCATGAGATCGCTCCCGACGCCGTTGTCTACCCTGGCCTCCAGCGCCTCGTCGGCGTCCTCAAGGCCAGCGCCCTTGTCGCTACCAGCGTTGCCCTTGCTTTTGGACTACAGCTCTGGCTCTCCATGTAAGACGCCCTGTGTAAAATGGCAGAATGCATTGCCCGTTCTGCCACAACACAGATTCCCGCGTCATTGACTCCCGTTCGCTCGATGAGGGTCAGGCCATTCGACGTCGTCGCGAGTGCCCCGTGTGCAAGCGGAGATTCACGACAACCGAGACGGCATCCCTCGTCGTCGTCAAGCGTTCGGGTGTCACTGAACCTTTCTCACGAGAGAAGATCATTGACGGTGTCTTGAAGGCATGCCAGAACAGGCCCGTCACCCGAGACGACCTGGCGGTCCTTGCGAGCCAGGTGGAAGAGAATGTGCGCGCCACCGGTGCCGCCCACATCAATTCCGACGACATCGGTCGCGCAATCCTTGGCCCGCTTCGTGAGCTCGATCAGATCGCTTACCTGCGCTTCGCTTCCGTCTACCTCAACTTCGAAGATCTCGATGACTTCCAGGCGGCCATCGAGGAACTCAAGGAATCGGGTGGCGAACTTGCTCCGGCTGGCGATAGTGAGCAGTAGGAATACTTAACATAATTGTGCTCCCGACCGTTTTGGTGGGGAGCACAACTATGAGAACGACAGTTACGTTCCTGCGCGTATCCGACTACTTGTCGCAAGTGTCGTCGCTACTCGCGGACTGATCACGTGCTGATTGGTCGGGCTGGGGTGCATTTGCATTGCCCGCAGGCTTTTCCCGTGAGCTATCCATGCGGTGGCGGAATTCGCTGGCGCGTTCGCGTAGTTCATCGCCGGTTTCGGAAAGCTTCTTCCGCCACTGGCCGGCCTGAAGCTCGAGATCGTCGAGTTGCTCGCGGACGGAGCGCCTCATGACCTTGCCGAGCTGGGAGCGGGGGAGCTCGTCGAAGACGGCGATGGACTTGGGCATCGAGTAGTTGGAGAGCTTGTCCTGGGTCCACTTGCGCACATTCTCCAGATCAATTGAAGCGCCGGGCTCAAGAACGAGCGCAGCAACGACGGCTTCGCCTGCGGATCCGTCGGGCATGCCGACAACGGCGACGTCGCGGATGCCGGGCATGGAGCGGACAGCTTCCTCAACCTGCGAGGGGTAGACGTTGAAGCCGGAACGGATGATCATTTCTTTGCGGCGGTCGGCCATGACCAGGAAGCCATCGTCCCAGCGGACGAGGTCACCCGTGCGGAGCCATTCGCCGTCGATCAGGGTGGCAGCAGTTTCCTCGGGCTGGTTGAGGTAGCCGACAAAGACATTCGGTCCGCGAACGAGCAGCTCGCCAACCTCTCCCAACGGCATCTCCTCTTCAATGTTGTCGGGGTTCACGACCTTTGCGTCGACAGACGGGAAGGGAAGCCCGAGGGTGGAGGGCCTGCGTGCGGGGGAAACGGGAGAACCGGAGAGCACGGGGGAGGACTCGGTCATGCCGTAGCCCTCGATGACGAGGGAGTCGGTCTTCTCTTCCCACTGAGCGGCGAGCTCGGGAAGGAGCGCCATGGCGCCGGATACCGAATAGCGGAGCTTCGTGAACGGGTTCGGGTCGTCGCCAATCTCGGCGAGGATCTTCTCGTACATCGGGGGAACACCCCCGAAGAATGTGATGGGGTGACGCTTGTTTGCGGCGATCAGCATCTTCGGGTCGAAGCTGGGAAGGATGTCCTGCGTAGCACCGAGGCCGATCGAGAGGACAAGGGACAGCATCATGCCGAAGGCGTGGAAGAACGGCAGGATCGACGCAATGGTCTCCTCGCCACGTTTGAACTCGTGGAGCCAGGTGATGACCTGCGTGTAGTTCGACATCAGGTTCATGTGGGTGAGGCACACGGCCTTCGGCACACCTGTTGTGCCACCCGTGTGGAGGTAGACGGCCACGTCGTCCATGCCCGGCGTCTCGCCGACAAACGAAGCCGGTGCCGAGGCCACCATCTTCTCGAAGGAGTAAACGTGATCGGGCACGCGGCCCCTCATCTTCTTCTTCTGCGCCTTTGCGGCCTTGATTGGAAGCTTCAGGAGCATCTGGGAACGCTTGGGGAGGGCGGCCGTCAGGTTGACCGCAAAGATTGTCCTGCCGGGCAGGTGGTCGGCGAGATCCGTTAGGGTCTTTTCCCAGCCAACGACAATCTTGCCGCCGTGATTGTCGAGCTGGGCGATGAGCTCGCTCGTCTTAGCGAGCGGATTGTGTTCGGCCAGGGTCGCGCCGAGCGACCAGGTAGCGTAGGCGAGTGCCACGTGCTGGGGGCAGTTGGGAAGGATCGCGGCGACAACATCGCCCTTCTTTACGCCGGCCAGCGACAGCATGGAGGCGGTCTTCTTGACGAGTTCGCTCAGCTCTTCGTAACTGGTCTTCTGTCCGATGAAGTCAATCGCGTGCCTCTTTGGGAAAGCGGCGACCGCGCGATCAAGCAGGTCGGTCAATGGAACTGTCGGAAGCTCGATCTCGTCGGGTACTCCGGCAGGATAGTGGGCACGCGCCATAGTGTTCTCCTCACATGCAAAAGTGGACTACGGTCCATCTTGTCATGTTGGATCGCTGTAGTCCCGAAAATTAATCTCGTGACAGAACTCGAAGCCGGATTGTTTCGGGGGATTTCGCCAGAGCAGCGACCGCATCTTCGGGAATATTGGATGCGATGTCGGTCACCATGTAACCAATCTGGCCCTGGGTGGCGAGCTGCTGGGCGTCGATGTTGGCACCGGACTCTGCGAATACCTGGTTGACCTTGGCGAGGGCGCCCGGCATATTCGAGTGCACCCAGGCTATCCGGTAGCGGGACGACAGCGCAGGCGAATCGACGATTTGCGGCATGTTGATCGACATGTCGGTGGCGCCCTTGCGGAAGTAGCTCACGAGCTTCTCCGACACGAACAGGCCGATGGCCCGCTGGGCTTCTTCGGTGGAGCCACCGACATGGGGCGTAAGAATAACGTTGTCGAGGCCCGTGAGGACCGAATCGAATGGGTCTCCGTTCCCGCGGGGTTCGGTCGGGAAGACGTCGACGCCGGCTCCGGCGATCGAACCATCCTTCACGCGAGCAGCGAGTGCATCAATGTCGACAATGAAGCCGCGGGACAGGTTGAGGAAGATAGCGCCCGGCTTCATCAACTTAAACTGCTCCTCGCCAAAGAAGTTTTTGTTGGAGGCGCGACCATCGACGTGGATGGTGACGACGTCCGCGACCTCGAGGAGCTCCTCGAGGGAGTTCATGCGGCGGGCGTTACCGATCACGAGTTTCTCGGCCGTGTCGTAGAACACGACCCTCATGCCTAGTGCTTCGGCAACAACCGATAGCTGCATGCCGATGTTGCCGAATCCGATGATGCCGAGGGTGCGGCCGCGGACCTCGTGGGAGCCGGCCGCCGACTTCTCCCAAATGCCCTTGTGGAGCGCGTCGTTCTGCACCGGCAGACGTCGCGACAGGGAGATGATCTCGCCAATGGCGAGTTCCACGACGGAGCGGGTGTTGGAGTACGGGGCGTTGAATACGGCCACGCCCTTGTTCGTGGCGGCTTCCAGGTCAATCTGGTTGGTGCCGATCGAGAACGTGCCGATAGCCAGGAGGTCGGGGCGGGCCTCGATGACTTTCCGGGTGACCTCCGTCTTAGATCGGATACCGAGGATGTCGATATCGTCGAGGGCCGAAATGAGATCGTCTTCGTCGAGGGCGCCGCGGTGGCGGATGACCTCGATGCCGGCGCGAGCAAAGGCGGCGTCAGCGTTCGAGTGCGGATTCTCAAGAAGCAGGGCACGAGTCATGGGACCATCTTCGTCGCCTGTCCACCCATTGGGCAAACGTGTGCCGAAAGATGAGAAGTAATCCTCAAGATGTGCCGGCCCATTGACGTGGTCCTGAGGCTGCAGAGCCGGGATTGGTGGACCGTGCCAGAATGCGTTGGCCCGTGCGGTGATGCCTCCCACCGGGCACCACAGGGTTGCACGGTCGGTTTCCGTAAGCGCGGGCCAGCCAAGTCCGGCAACCGCGGAAGACGGTGCTGCTACTTCTCGAGCTGGGCGCGGGCGGAAGGATCGCAATCGTCGAGGAACTCGGAGATCCTCGTAACCTCGTCGGTTTCTCCAATGGCCTCGGCGGCGCGGCCCAGGCAATAGAGTGCCTGGAGGAAACCGCGGTTGGGCTCGTGGGAGTAGGGGACGGGGCCCTTGCCTTTCCAGCCATTGCGACGGAGCAGGTCGAGGCCGCGGTGGTAGCCGACGCGGGCGAAGGCATACGACTCGAGTTCGTCTCCGTGGTCCCAGGCGTCCTGCGCCAATACTGCCCACGCAAGCGGGGAGTCGGGACGGATGCGGGCTACGGTCTCCGGATCCTGGGAGGCGATCAGGGAGTCGACCTCGGGGTCTTCGGGAAGGTAGGTCGATTCTGGGCCGATAGAGATATGCATCAGATTTCCGTTCCTGGGGTAAGGATGAGGTGCTGGGTTGGTCTGGTCATGGCGACGTAGAGATCGCCCGGCTCCTCGATCGTCCCATGGATGATGACGGAATCGAACTCCAGGCCCTTCGACTCGCGTGGCGTCATGGTGTGCACCTGCGGGTGGTCGATGTGGGGTGGGGCGTTCGAGATCACGGCAATGAGTCCTTGGCCCGGCCCAAACTCGCTGTTGAGGAACTCAAGTTCCTCCTCGATTGCGGTCTCCAGCGGTGCGGTGCGCAGTGAATTCTCGACCTCTCGCACGGCATTCACGGGGTGGTGGAGCTTGATGTCGCGCCGGTTCATTGCGGCTTCGGCCTCGTCGAGAACGGTGGCGGGCGTGCGGTAGGAGATCGTCAGGACCTCCTCGGTCAGGTGCGATGCTAGTGGGCCGAGAAGCTCGCGCCAGCCACCTTCCGGGGCGCCCTGGGAACGCTGGTCGAGGTCGCCGACGATCGTGAGTGAACGTGAGGGCACCCTCCGTGCCACCATGCGCCACGCGAGCGGAGACAGTTCCTGCGCTTCGTCGACCACGACGTGGCCGTAGGCCCACGTGCGGTCCGCCGCGGCACGTTCCGCCAGGGGCAGGTGCGATGCGGTTGCCTGGCGCTGCCTGTCGGCAAGCATTTTCGCGGTGACGATACCGCCGCCTAGATCCATGCCGGACAGGGTTGCCTGCGTGTATGCCTCGAGCGTGTCCTCGATCTGCTCTTGGATGGGTGCATCGCCGAGTAGTTCGGCAAGTTCGTCGAGGATCGGGATGTCCGCCGAGGTGAAGCCTTCGCCGCGCGGACGAGCGAGGAGTGCGCGCTCGCTGCCCGAGAGTTCCGGCGCAAGTTCGGCTAGAAGGTTGGGGTGTGCGTAGAGGTGCTCGAGAAGCCACGTGGGGGAAGCGGGCAGCCACCGGAGGTTGACTTCGCGGCGCACCTTTTCGTTTGAAGCAATGTCGGCGAGCAGCCAGTCCTGGTTCTCGGTGTCGGTGACCGTGAGGTATTCCTGGACGAGTTCTTCAACGACCGTGCGAGCATACGCTTCGCGGGCGGCGTTGTGTGGTCCGCCGTGGCGGCGCGCCCGAGCCTGCCCCGCGGCCACCATGTCCGGGGTGAGCCGGATGTTGTGGGAGTTGACCCTGATCGTGACCGGTTTCTTGAGCGGCCTGCGCAGGTAGTTGACTGCTCGCTTGGCGATCGCGGCCCACACCGTTCTGCCCTTGACGTCGGCGGCTGCGGGGGTGTCTTCGCGGGTTGGGGTAATTCCGGGAAGGAGATCGGAGACCGTTGACGAGACGACGTCGGACTCGCCGAGCGAGGGGAGGACGCGGGAAATGTAGGAGAGGAAGCCCGTGCTGGGGCCCAGAATAAGAACACCGGAACGGGAGAGTCGCTTGCGGTGTGCATACAGGAGATAGGCGGCGCGGTGGAGGGCCACGGCTGTCTTGCCGGTGCCGGGACCGCCCTGGACGACGAGGACACCGGTGGAGTCAGCGCGAATGATCCTGTCCTGTTCGACCTGGATCGTGGCAACGATGTCGCTCATGTGGCCCTGACGGGCAGAGCCGAGAGAGGCCATGAGGGCGCCCTCGCCCGTGAGGTTCAGGTTTTCCGTCGCCTCGGCGTCGGAGGTCAGGAGCTCATCTTCAACGGAAACAACTTTGCGGAGCCGGGACTGAATGTGGCGCCTGCGCACCATGCCCTGAGGGTTGAGTGCGGTTGCCTGATAGAAGGGCTCCGCCTGCGGAGCCCTCCAGTCGAGAAGAATCACATTGCGATTCTCATCACGCAGTCCGATGCGCCCAATATGCTCCACTTCACCGGTTTCGGCGTCGAGTCGGCCGAGAACGAGCTGGTGTTCGACGTGCGAGAGGCGGGCCAAATGGTCCTCGTAGTCGGCCGCGAACGAGTCCCTCTGGAACAGTTCCTCGGGGTTTCCACGCCCACCCTGGGCCCGTATTTCGGTGAGTTTGCGGGAGTATCCTGCCGCTAGGGAGTCGAGACGTGCATACGCCTGATCGACGTACCCCTGCTCCTCAGATAATGCGTCCATTGTTCCTCCCTCGCTGATGAGACATACAATTATCCAAGACGGACAGGCGTCTTGTCATCATCGAGCGGAGGTGGACCATGACGGACCTGCTGGAATTCACATCAGATCCTGACGAAACTCCACAGCAGATCACGACATTGATCTGCGCGGTGGGCGGTGGACCCTTCGACGCAGGAGGGATCTCCGGTGCCATTGGACAGAGCATCGGGGAAGGGGAGCTCATTGCTTCTTTCGACCCCGATCTGATCTTCGACTTCCGTTCCGAACGCCCGCTTATCACCTTTGAAAACGGTGCGATGACGAGGATGACGGACCCGCGGCTCGACGTGCACATCGTCGAGGACATCGAAGGGGAGAAGCTGCTTCTGCTGCGCGGCAACGAGCCGGACCTGCGCTGGCACTCCCTGGCCGAAGGCGTTCTTCAGCTTGCCACCCAGTTCGGTGTGGAAAGGTTCTACGCCCTTGGCGGACTACCGTCGGGGATCCCGCACACGCGCCCCGTTGACCTCCTGATCCGCGGCTACCGCAAGTCCCAGCCCGACCAGGAATCCTCCTACATTCAGTCCGTGAACTTCTCCGAGTTCCTCGTCTACACCCTCGGTGCCGCTGGCATCGACACGTCCTCGGTTCTGGCCCGCGTTCCGTTCTACCTCGTGAACTCGGTCTACGCGGCGGCAGCCGGAGCGGTTGCCACGTACGTGGCCGACGACTCGGGGCTTGCCCTGCCGGTCGGTGACCTTGAGCGCGTCGCCCAAACCGAGTCCGACCAGATCGAGGCCGCCTACGGAGAACAGGAAGACTTCCACAACCTCGTGACGTCCCTCGAGCAGGAGTACGACACCGAAGGACCCAACACCGGGTTCATTATTCCTTCCGACGGCACGACAGAAATTCCGACCGCTGACGAACTGGGAGAGGCGGCGGAGCAGTTCCTTGCTCGCCGCAGCACTCGTCCCAAGCGCAAGCGAGGAAGGCACGCCAAGCGCGACGACGAATGAGCAAGCGTATCTGGCTGGCGGGGCTCGCCGTCTACATCATGGCGGTCGCGGCCCGCACCAGCTTCGGAGTCGCCTCTCTTGACGCGCTATCTCGATTCGACATCTCGGCCACCGAGCTGTCCCTCTTCACAGTTATCCAGCTGGGAGTTTACGCGGGTTGTCAGATCCCGCTCGGGTGCTCCTGGACCGCTTCGGGTCCCGCCCCATCATCGTTGGTGGAGCTATCATTCTGGCGCTCGGCCAGGGTTGGCTTGCCTTCGCCGGAACCTACGGATCGGCGCTCGTTGCCCGCGTTCTGATTGGACTCGGCGATGCCACCGCCTACACCTCCGTGATCCGACTCATCCCGCAATGGTTCCCCGCCCAGAAGGTCCCCCTCTATACGCAGCTCACGTCGATTCTTGGCCAACTCGGGCAGGTTGTCTCCTCCCTGCCGTTTGCCATGGCACTCGCACACTTTGGCTGGGAATCAGCATTTGTGGGTCTCGGTGTTGCCGGCGGCATCGTCGGGCTCACTGCCGCGGTCTTCATTCGGGAAAAGGAAACGTTCGTCCGTAACGCCGAGAAGGGCGGCGCGAGTGCATTCACCCATCCCGGTGTCTGGCAGGGCTTCTGGGCTCACTTCGCACTCGGATTCTCCTCACACGTTTTCCTGCTCCTGTGGGGCGTGCCGTTTATGACGGTCAACGGAATCGACCAGGCCGTCGCCTCCGCCGTCCTCATCGTCTTCTCAATCTCCGGCATTATTGCCGGACCTCTCGTGGCGAGACTGACATCCAGGCATCCGCTGCGTCGGGAATGGTCGGTTGTCGGCATCATGCTTGTGCTCGCGGGATCCTGGGCCTACATCCTGACTCGCGACCGACCCGTCGAGATCTGGGAGTTCTCCGTCCTCCTGTTCGTCATTGCACTCGCAGGATCCGGCTCCACCATGGGCTTCGACTATGCTCGAACGTCCGTTCCACTCAGCAAGCTGGGCTCCGCAAATGGTCTCGTCAACCAGGGTGCCTTTACGGCAGCTCTCCTCGTCTCCTACGTCATCGGCGTCATCCTTGACGCTCGCGCCCCGGACGGCGACTACACGGCCATGGACTTCCGTGTTGCCCTGTCCGCCCAGTTCGTCATTATCCTTATCGGGCTTATCGGCTTCCTCGCTCTCGGACCAGCGTCAAACAGGCGATACGAACAGCACCTGGGCATGACAATCGAGCCGGCACGGGTTGCCATCGAACGCATCGTCAGAGAACGACGAGCCGACTTCCCGCGCTTCAATGAGCTCCTGCGCCTGGAAAAGGGCGTGGCGGGCCCGTCAAGTACCGTACCTCCCACGCGTCCCACCGATAGCGACGGAAAACCGGCTCGTGACAGCGCGAGTACGTCGTATCGAGCCGCGACCACGGACCAGCGCGAAGATCCTGCCAATGGTTCGGTTGAAGCCCCTGCGACGGATCCGGAACGAAATTCGTTACCGGAGGCGGGCGGGCAATCGTCTTCCGAGCAAGTAGATGGTTTCCCCGCTGAGCGAGCGGAGCGTTCCTCACCCATGCCGGAGGAAGGCCCTGGCGATCGGGCGACTGATTCCTCACCCGAGGGCGATTCACCGGAAAAGCCCTGACCGTCTAGGGAAAATCCTGATCGCATCGACCGGCGGACAGGTGAGCTACTCCGGGCCAGCTACTATCGATCGGTGCGTCGGGGTGAAGTCTTCCGGTAGGTCATGGAACGGAGCGGCTGAGGGCGTGAGATCGGAGTAGATCCGGGCCGGGAGCGGTAGTCGGAAAACTTCCCTGTGCATGTCCTGCCATGGCGTCATGGATGCGCCAAGCGTGATGTTTCCGTAGCGGCGTCCGGCCCAGATGGCCGGGTCGGTGATAACAACGACGTGCGGGAAGACCGCAAGAATTGTTGCGATCTCCGGCTTGTCGTGCCGGGACAGGTTAAGCAGGTAAGCGCCGTCGGGAGCAAGAGCATTTCGCGCGTCGACCGCGGCCTCGTAGGTCATGAGCTGGTAGGGGACGGTGCCTCCCGCGAAGGCATCACGCACGATGATGTCCCAGTTGCGTCCGGCCTGCTGCTGCAGGGTCTGTCGTCCCTCGGCGGCCCGAATTCTCAGGAGCGGTGAGCGGGGGAGCGGGAACCATTCGCGGACCTTTGTGGCAAGAATTTCGTCGACCTCGATGGCGAGCTGTCGGGAGTTCGGGTGGGAAGAATCGAGAGCTCGCGGCAGTGCGCACCCCGCGCCGCCGATGTGGAGAGCCTTTATTCGCGTACCTCGAGGCCGCTTTGCTTCCACCATGATCCTCATGTGCTGCATGTACTCGAACTCGAGATGCTCGGGATCGGTCAGATCCAGCGCTGACGAAGGCAGACCATCCAGATAGAGTGTTAACAGAGAGGGTCGATCGGGATCGACCCCAATGCTGGCCACGCTCATCGATGTCATTTCTTCCATGAGGTTAGATTACGGGAGGTGTCATGTCTCGGGCTCCCAGATCCCAGGCGGCTCGCCGCATGAGAGGCGGAGACGACTCTCAAACGCCGATCCTCCACGTCGACATGGATGCTTTCTTCGTCGAGGTGGAACTTCTGGAAAGGCCCCATCTGCGCGGACTTCCCGTTGCGGTTGGCGGTGCAGAGCGCGGTGTCGTCACGTCCGCGTCCTACGAGGCGCGCGCCTTCGGTGTGAATTCGGCTATGCCCGTGGGGCAGGCAAAGCGGCTGTGCCCGAACCTCATCATGATCCCCGTGCGGCACGGAATCTATTCGACCGTGTCCCGCAGGGTCATGGAGATCCTGGGAGAATTTACTCCGCTCCTTGAGCAGATCTCGGTCGACGAAGCGTTTCTCGACGTGTCGGGGGACCGCAAACACTCTCCCGTTCAGATTGCGCAAGAGATTCGCCGCCGGGTCCGCGAGCAGGAGGGCGTGCCCGCCTCCGTTGGGATCGCCGCAACAAAGCACGTGGCGAAGATTGCTTCCGCTCACGCGAAACCCGATGGTTTCCTGCTGGTTCCGAAAGGGCAGACGCAGGCGTTCTTGGATGATCTTCCGCTGGAAGCGATATGGGGAGTGGGAGAAGCGACCCGGACGAGGCTCCGTCAGCGGGGAATTAACTCCATTGCCGACGTTAGGGAACTGTCCCGCGATGACTTTTCGCGGATGCTGGGTAAGTCCGGTGTGAATCTCTGGGAGCTTGCCAACGGAATTGACCCCCGGCAGGTTGTCACAACCCGGGTGGAGAAATCGATCGGTAAGGAAGAAACCTACTTTGAGCTGTTAACCGACCGCTCCGAAGTTGAAGCCAGGATGCTTGACCAGTCTCACGCCTGCGCCGGAAGGCTGCGAGACCGGGGTTTTGTGGCGTGGCGGGTCAGCATCAAGGTGCGGGATGCCTCGTTTACGACCATCACCCGCTCGCACACCCTTCCCACCCCCACGAACCTCGCATCGGAGATTTACCGAGTCGCTGCTTCGCTGTTGGAGATGCCCAAAGATGGGGTGCGGCTCATCGGCGTTCGCGTGGAAAACCTTGAGGAGGGGGAGAGCTCCCAGGCGACCCTGGAAGACGATGGGCGAGTGGAACAAGCTGAAAGAGCCCTGGATACTATCCGGAAGCGGTTTGGCACAGGGGTAGTGGGACCCGGCACTCTGCTATCACCTAAGGGTGATGAGCGGGTATGATGGACGATACAACGACTAGGAGGTCCCCCATGGCGCTGTCAGAATATGAGCAGAAGATGCTCGAACAGCTCGAAGAACAGCTGAGGGATGAAGATCCCAAGCTTGCCGAGTCATTCCAGCCTGTTCGCCAGGTGTCCCTCAAGAGACTCGTTCTCGGTCTCTTCATTGTCGTTGCCGGCCTCGGCATTCTCGTTGCCGCGGTCGCTTTCTCCATGAGCTGGGTCGGAATCATTGGATTCGTTGTCATGCTCGGTGGAGCCCTCTACATCTTCTCCGGCCCGATCGGCGTATCGTCCGGACCTAAGGTCAGCGCGGGAGCACAGGCTTCCAGCACCAAGGAATCTTTCATGGCGCGCCAGCAAGAAATGTGGGAGCGCCGCAGGGACCAGGACGGCAGGTAGCCCTCCACTTCCCTCCACGTCGCGAAGAGCCCGGCCTCGGCCGGGTTTTTTCGTGCCTGAAAATAGGCTGATAGTCTCTTTTTCCCTCCACTGCCTTTTTGGGCTAAAAACTGCCAAAATCTCCAGGTCAGAACGGTGATTCGCGGTTGCGTGTGGAGGAAAGTGGGGTAAAGTGGGGCGCAGTGATAGCCGGGGGAGGTGTGTCAGATGTTCCTAGGGACCTTCGAGCCGAAGCTCGACGACAAGGGACGACTGATTCTGCCTGCCAAGTACCGCGACCAGCTCGCGGACGGAATGGTTATCACCCGCGGCCAAGAACGCTGCCTCTACGTGTTCGAAGTCGACGAGTTCATGCAGATGCAGGAGCAGGCCCGGAAGGCACCGCTCTCGAACAAGGAGGCGCGCAACTACCTGCGCGTGTTCCTCTCGGGAGCTGTCGACCAGGAACCTGACCGGCAGGGACGGATCTCCATCCCCGCCAACCTGCGGGCGTATGCGGGACTTGACCGGGACCTCGCCGTCATTGGCGCGGGCAACCGGGTTGAGATCTGGGACCTCGCCGCCTGGAACACGTTCCTGGAAGAGCAGGAAGCTGCGTTCGCGGACCGAGATGACGAGATCATCCCGGGACTCTTGTAGCCCCGGGGCGGCGGCCCCTTCCCGTGGTTCTGGCTTCATTCCCCACTGCCAGAGATACGGGAAGGGACCACTGTCAGACAGCAGAAATAACTGGGAAGAAAGAACTGGGAGGTGTCATGAGCGCAGCGGATCTGCATGTACCCGTCCTACTGGACACCTGCATGGACCTACTCGCCCCCGCACTTTCCGAATCATCCCTTTTCATTGATGCGACCCTCGGTATGGGAGGCCACACCGAAGCTGCTCTCACCCGCTTTCCACACATCCAGGCCGTCGGTATCGACCGCGACCCGGCAGCAATCGCCCTTGCCTCCGAGCGGCTCGCGCCGTTTCGAGACCGGTTCACGGCCGAGCATGTTGAATATGACTCGATGGACGAGGTCGTTGCCAAGCACGGCAAGCCGATGGGAATCCTCATGGATCTCGGAGTGTCCTCACTCCAGCTCGATGACGCGAGCCGCGGCTTCGCCTATGCGCAGGATGCGCCACTCGACATGAGGATGGATACCTCCCAGGTGCAGACTGCCCAGGAGCTGATCTCCACCTCCTCACACGGTGAGCTTGCTCGGATCATCTCGGTCTACGGCGAGGAACGCTTCGCGGGAAAGATCGCCTCGAAGATCATGAACCATCCCGACCGGCACAACCTGACGACGAGTCAGCTTGCCGATCTCGTGAAGGAAGCGATCCCGGCAGCGGCCCGCCGCACGGGAGGCAACCCCGCAAAGAGGACGTTCCAGGCCCTGCGGATCGCGGTCAACGACGAGATGGTGATCCTGGAGCGGGCGATCCCGATGGCAATGGATTGCCTCGAAGTCGGCGGCCGCCTTGTTGTGGAGTCCTATCACTCGCTCGAGGATCGGATCGTCAAGAAGGCTATGCAGGCGGGATCGACCTCCAGCACGCCCCTCGACCTTCCCGTTGACATCGACAAGCCCCCGTTCAAACTTCTTACCCCCAAGGCCATTCAGGCAGACGACAAAGAAAGACTGGCAAACCCGCGCTCCGCCTCGGTACGCGTGCGAGCCTGCGAGAAACTCAGCGAAGGACGACGTTCATGAGCGCAACAGCAACGGCAACTGCACCAGCTCGCCCGGCCCGCCGGCCAGTCGTCACTGGACTGCCCTCGATACAGGTAGTACCAAGCCCCGCACCGATACGGGGCTTTATCGCGGCCACCATCGCCTGCATACTCCTGTTCTGCGGGGCACTAGCCACCGTGTTCTACCTCAATACTTCGATGGTCGAAGGCGCCTACCAGATTCAGGAACAGCAGGTTCTTCTCAATGATCTCGCTGACACTCGGAACACTCTGCAGGATGAGATTTCGGAGGCGTCAACGGCCGTTGCTCTGCGGGATCGTGCGGAAGAAATGGGGCTGGTCCCAGCCACAGAGATACGTCACGTTGACCTCGGCGCAGGTGTCGTTACCGGTGGTAGCGACGACAACGCGCAATAATGGCAGACGTGAGTACCACGTCCAAGCCCAAACGGCGCTCGCCTCTTCGCCGACTCCGTGAGAGGCTCAGCGTCAAGAACAGCTTCGTTTCGAGGCTGAAACCGATCGTCGGTATTTTCCTCGTGGGCGTGATCCTCTTGAGCGTTCGCCTCGTCGACCTTCAGGTCGTTCGGGCCGACACGCTTTCCGAAACTGCCGTCCAGCACCGCTCCCGCACCTACACACTTCCTGCCGAACGCGGCCAGATCCTCGATGCCAATGGCAACGTTCTTGCCGTGTCGCGAGAACGTTACAACGTTGCCGTCAACCAGAACCTCATCGAGGAATACGTGCGTAGGGACGAGGAAGGGAACGTGATTGGCCGAGGGGCTCCCGCAGCCGCTGCCGTTCTTTCCCCAATTCTCGATATTGAAGAGCCCCGGCTCGCCGGAATCCTCTACGGTGGGGAAAAGAAGTCGACATGGCGGTACATTGCCCGCGACATCTCTCCGGAAGTGTGGCGCCAAATCAACTCTTACGGGATTCCCGGAATCGAACCAGAGCAGTTCATGCGCAGGGAATACCCGAACAACCGAGTGGGCGCCTCCACCCTCGGCTTCCTCGGCGAAGACGATGCTGGCAATATTGGTGGTCAGGCGGGGATTGAGCGGACCATGGATGACGTCCTGACCGGTGAGGACGGGTCGCTGACCGTCGAAATCTCCCGCTCCGGTGCCGTTATCCCCACCGGGCGCACCATCGAAGAACCCGCCACCCACGGCGCTTCCGTGACGCTCACGTCCGATGTTGACCTGCAGTATGCCCTGGACGAGACGCTCCAGCGTTCGGTTGAGGAACAGGGCGCCGAGTGGGGTTCTGCGATCGCTATCGAGGTGGCGACCGGACGTGTTCTCGCGCTATCCGACACCCATACCTTCGATCCGGAGAATCCCGACGCCGGTGGATCGATCGGATCCCGTGCCGTACAGACGCCCGTCGAGCCCGGCTCTTCCGGCAAGCTTATGACGTTCGCAATGACACTGGACCAGGACGCGGTCACCCCGCTCACGCTCTTCCCGGTCTCGTCGACGATCACCATGCCGAACGGCGAAACGATTCGCGATAATGACCCGCACCCGTCGGAGAACATGACAGTTGCAGGTATTCTCGCGAAGTCGTACAACACCGGCCTCATCCAGATCGGTGACACGATTTCGGACGAGACCCGCTACGACTACATGAAGGCCTTCGGCATTGGGGAACGCACCGGAATCGAACTGCCCGCCGAGTCGCCCGGTATCCTGTCCCACTACACGACGTGGGGTGACCGCACCAGGTACACGACCATGTTTGGCCAGGCCTACGCACTCACCACAGCCCAGCTGGGGCAGATGGTGGCAACAATCGGTAACGACGGCGTACGCAACGACCTGCACATCATTGATTCCATTACGTACGCCGATGGCACGGTCGAGCCGACCATTGTTGACGACCCCGTACAGGTTCTTGACCCCGAGACGTCGGAAGAAATGCTGGGGCTCATGCAGGCCGTTACCGAATCCGGCTCAACCGGATACTATGCTCGGATCCCCGGATACAACGTGGCTGGTAAGACCGGTACGGCGCAGATGGCGGACGAGACCGGCCAACTCAACGACCGCGTCGGCACGTTTGCGGGATTAATCCCCGCCGAGGACCCCCAAATCGCTATCGCCGTCGTTGTCTATAACGGTAATGGCCCCGGTTACGGCAGCGAAACAGCAGCACCCGTCTTTGGTGAATTCGGTGCTTTCGCCGTCCGTCACCTCGGCATCCCGCCCTCAACGACACCACTCGTCCAGTACCCCTGGACGGAAACGGAACTCAACTATGCGGAGGGCGAGGGTCTCCTCACCGAGGGCGGAACTTACAGGGAGTACACGGACCGATGAAACTTCACGAACTAGCCAACTATGGGCTCGAGGTCCGTGGCGACTGCGACATCAACGGCGTCGTCTCCGATAACCGGGATGTCAAGCCCGGCGACCTGTTCGCGGGTGTTCCCGGCGAACGCGTTCACGGTGCCCGCTTTGCCCAGGACGCCATCGACCGCGGTGCGGCCGCGATCCTCACGGACGCTGCCGGGCTGGAGCACGTGCCGGACGGCTTCCCCGTCGTCATTGCCACCGACGTGGCGGGTATTCTCGGCTCCGTCGCTTCCCTAGCCTACGGGGAACCCACCAAGCACTTGCGGAGCTTTGGCGTGACCGGAACCAACGGCAAAACCACAACCGCCTACATGCTTGAGCACATCCTCTCCAAGTTGGGCTCAACGGTTGGCCTCATCGGCACCATTGCCCTACAGATCGCCGGCCGCGAGGTCCCCGCTAAGCTCACCACCCCTCAGCCCGCCGACCTGCAACGTTTCCTCAGCCAGCTCGTCCACGCTGGTGGAAGCGATGTGGTCATGGAGGTCTCCTCCCATGCGCTGGCTCAGCGCAGGACCGACCCCATCGTTTACACGGTTGCGGGATTCACGAACCTGACCCAGGACCACCTGGATTACCACGACACCATCGAGGAATACTTCGAAGCCAAGGCACTGCTGTTTTCCGCCGACAAGTCGCAAACCTCCGTTCTGTGGACCGACGACGAATACGGCAGCAAGCTCCATGAGCGACTTCTTGACGAGGGCCGCGATGTGCTGTGGGTGGGTCGTACGATCCGCCCGGGCATGGGATGGCAGGTGGAAGGCGACGCTTCCTTCACTCTGACCGGTCACGGTCACGACCCTGCCGGGGCGGGCCTCAGGAACGCGGTGAGCCACGGCGACCGAGCCGATAACGTGTACGAGTGCCGAACCGGCCTGCCGGGAGAGTTCAACGTTGCGAACGCCGCACTCGCCGCAGCCATGGTCCTCGCAGCAGACATCCCCGGCACCCGCGACGCCATTGCCGACATCACCCCGGTTGTACCGGGTCGCATGGAAGTGCTCGCTAAACGCCCCCGAGTGATTGTCGACTTCGCACACAACGCGGATGCTCTCGAGAAGGCCATGTCGTCCCTGCGGGAAGATACGGCAGGCCGCCTCATTACCCTGACCGGTTCGGCAGGGGACCGCGACGCTGTCAAACGCCCCATCATGGGCAGGGTTGTCGCCGAAGGTTCCGATGTTTTCTACCTGACCGACGATGATCCGCACAGCGAGGATCCCGCGAAGATCCGAGCCGAGATACGAGCAGGCGCGGAGGGACTCGTGGAGATCGTGGAGATCGGGGATCGCGCCGAGGCTATTCACGCCGCGATCGCCGACGCGAAGGACGAGGACACCGTTCTTCTCGCCGGTCGCGGACATGAGACGATTCAAGATGTCGACGGAGTCGAGATTGAGCTCGATGACCGCGTGGAAGCGAGAGCCGCTCTCGCAAGGAGGCATGGGCAATGATCCCCGTTTCGCTCAACCAGATTGCTATGGATACACGGGGACGCCTCCTCGCGGAGGGCTCCGGTGACACTATTGCCGCATCGGTCACCATCGATTCCCGCACGGTTGCCGGTGGCGCCCTCTTCGTCGCCATCCCCGGAGAGCGGGTCAACGGCCACGATTTCGCGAAGGCCGCCCTCGACGGCGGGGCCGCTGGAGTGCTCGTCGAGGACCCGGATCGGGCTGTTGCAAACGGCGCCGACCCCGCACGACTCATTGCGGTTCCCTCTACTCAGGATGCGCTGGGACATCTTGCTCGGGCATCTCTGCGCCGAATCCGGGAGGTTGCCAACCCGCTCGTTGTCGGCGTGACCGGTTCTGTTGGTAAAACAACAACGAAGGATCTGCTTGCCACGCTCCTGGAGCCGCGCGGACCCATCATTGCGCCCCCCGGTTCCTTCAACAACGAGCTCGGGCTACCGCTGACGGTGCTCCGAGCCGACGAGAACACCGCCACCCTCGTGCTGGAAATGGGAGCGGACAAGATCGGTAACCTCGAGCACCTGACCGATATTGCCCCGCTCGACATCGGTGTTGTCCTCGCGGTTGCGCGCGCCCACCTCGGCGAATTCGGTGGCATCGAGAACGTTGCAAAGGCAAAGTCCGAACTGGTCTCAGGAATTCTGCCCGAGGGCGTAGCGATCTTGAACGCCGATGATCACCGGGTTGCCGCCATGTCCTCCAAGGCACATAAGGTGGTCACCTTCTCCGCCACCGGCAGTGGCGACGTCACCGCGTCCGACATCGCACTCGGAGACGATGGCAGGGCGTCCTTCACCCTCGGACACGGTGGGAGCACCGCATCGGTTTCCCTTGGCCTTGTGGGCGAGCACCACGTATCGAACGCTCTGGCGGCCGCGGCCGTTGGCATCGTGAGCGGCATGGACCTAACTGAGATCGCCGAGCGTCTCGGCGGCGTTGGCGCCGCATCTCCGCACCGGATGGACGTGTGGCAGTCGGGGGACCTGACCGTCATTGACGATTCCTACAACGCGAACCCGGATTCGATGAGGGCGGGAATCAGGGCCCTCTCTCAGCTTGGGAAAGGCCCGAAGGTTGCCGTTCTCGGTGCCATGCTCGAACTTGGTGAAGAATCGGATGCTGAGCACACGGGCGTCGGCCTTGAACTGGGTCAGCTGGGGATCGACACGCTTGTCGCGGTAGGAGCTCCTGCGCTCGCTGAAGGTGCCCGTCAGGCCGATGTTTCCGCGGTAGACGTGACAGATATTGAATCGGCCTGGCCGGTCGTCCTCTCACTGGCTGGCCAATCAGGCACTATTCTGTTGAAAGGCTCGAACGGTTCAAAGATCTGGCAGCTTGCTGACCGGCTGAAGGAGGAGATGTGCTAAGCATCATGGTGGCCATGGGAGTGGCGATGGTTATCTCCCTGTTTGGCACCCCCCTGTTTATCAAACTCCTCGTTAATAAGCAGTACGGACAGTTCATTCGTCAGGATGGTCCGACCAGCCACCTGACCAAGCGTGGCACGCCCACCATGGGTGGCGTTGTCATCATCCTTGCCGCGGTGCTTGCCTACGCCATTGCGAATATTGTGGCGGGTCGTATGCCGGGGGCCTCCGGCTGGCTTCTCCTGTTCCTCATGGTCGGCATGGGATTCATCGGCTTCCTTGATGACTACATCAAGATCACGAACCAGAGATCCCTTGGCCTGAAGCCGATGGGCAAGATCATTGGCCAAGCCCTCGTCGGTATTCTGTTCGCGGTCCTCGCCCTCCAGTTCCGCAATGATGATTTCCGAACACCCGCCTCCATGCGGATCTCAATTGTTCGTGACACCGACATGACGCTGGCGTTCGCCGGTGCCGGTATCGGCCTCGTTCTCTTTGTTATTTGGGCGAACTTCCTCATCACGGCCTGGTCGAATGCAGTGAACTTGACCGACGGCCTCGACGGACTGGCAACCGGCGCCTCCATGATTGCTTTCGGCGCCTACACGATTATCACAATCTGGCAGTCGAACCAGTCCTGCCTGTCCCTCCTCGACCCGTCGACGGGATGCTACGAGGTCAGGGACCCCCGCGATCTCGCGATGATCTGTGCGGCAATCGTTGGTGCCTGCTTTGGCTTCCTCTGGTGGAACGCATCTCCGGCCCAGATCTTCATGGGCGACACCGGTTCCCTCGCGCTGGGCGCCGCCTTCGCAGGCGTCTCGATCCTGTCCCGCACCGAGATCCTCGCGGTCCTCCTCGGCGGCCTCTTCGTCATCATCGTCTTCTCCGACGTCATTCAAATCGGGGTCTTCAAAGCCACCGGCAAACGCGTGTTTAGGATGGCGCCATTGCACCACCACTTTGAGCTCAAGGGCTGGGGCGAGGTTACGATCGTTATTCGCTTCTGGATCGTTGCGGCCCTTCTCGCGGCCCTCGGTGGCGGCCTGTTCTACACCGAATGGTTGGCGCTCCAGTGAGGCACGTGGCCCGCAACTCCGACTTCGATTCAGTCCGCATCGCCGTCATCGGCATGGGGGTAACCGGCCGCGCAGTCAGCGCGGCCCTGGCCGCCCACACGGGGGCGGAGGTCTCAGAATGGGACGGCCGGGGTGATGATGCCGGGGCCAAGCTCCTCACTCCCGAGGCGCTCCTTGAATGGCGTCCGGATATTGCGGTCGTCTCTCCCGGGATTCCCGCCGTGGGTGACATCTACGAGGCTCTCACGGCCTACAAGATTCCGATCTGGTCGGAAATAGAGCTGGCCTGGCATCTGCGGTCCCGGGACGAGAACGGTGAAGCCGCCCCCTGGCTGGCCATCACCGGTACGAACGGGAAGACCACGACGGTGCAGATGACGGCGGCAATGGCGAACGAAGCGGGTTTTGATGCTCGCGCCGTTGGCAACGTTGGCGATCCGCTCATCACGTCCGTGACGGACGAGGAGGGCCCCAATCTCATCGCCCTCGAACTGTCCTCTTTTCAGCTCCACTCTACGCATTCGATGTCTCCGCTAGCCGCGGGCTGCTTGAACATCGCCGATGATCATCTTGACTGGCATGGCTCCCGCGAGGCTTACCGAGCTGCCAAGGCCCGCGTATACGAAAACACTCGCGTTGCCTGCCTGTACCCGACCGCCGATCCGGTTGTGTCGGCGATGGTCGAAGATGCCGACGTTATCGAAGGGGCCCGAGCTATTGGGCTCACCATGGGAGTGCCCGCACCCGGTCAGATCGGTTTGGTCGAGGACATCGTGGCCGAGCGCGCCTTCGGCCCGGAGCGTTTCCATTCCGCCAATGAGCTGTTCCGTGTTTCCGACCTTCAGCACCTGTCCCACGGCGGCGTCCCCGTTCATCTTGTCCAGGACGCAATGATGGCGGCGGGGCTGGTTCGGGCGGCCGGAGCAGCCCCCGAGTCCGTCCAGCGCGCGCTTGCTTCGTTCAGCCTTGGAGGGCACCGGATTGAGACCGTGGCCGTGCATGATGGAATTACGTGGATCGACGATTCGAAGGCGACCAACGCCCACGCCGCACGCGCCTCCATTTGGGCCCAAGCCGATGGGTCTGTCGTGTGGATTGTTGGTGGGGTTTTGAAGGGCGCGCGGCTCGACTCGCTTGTTGCCGACGTGGCATCGAAACTGAAGGGCGCTGTTGTCATCGGAACGGACCAGCAGCCGGTTGTTGAGGCACTGAAGTCGCAGGCCCCGGGCGTGCCCGTCACCGTCATCCCGCCTTCCTCCGATAAAGTCATGTCGGATGCTGTCGAGGCCGCACGGCGGCATGCCGGCCAGGCGGCAGTTGTCATGCTTGCACCAGCATGTGCCTCCTGGGATCAGTTCACGTCGTATGCCGATCGGGGCCAGCAGTTCGCCCGCGCAGTTTTGGAGTAGCCCATGAACGTCACACTCACCGCGAAGGATGAGCGGGCGAGGGACGTCATCCGGCACGCCATTGTTCTCGTTGTTTCGGCAACGCTGATCCTGACCGTGCTCGGCATCGTCATGGTCTTCTCCGCCACCTCGGTCACGTCGATCTCCCAGGCGGTTGTCTACGACAATCCGAGTGCCCGTTTCGCGGATGCGTCCCGGCAGCTAACCTTCGGCATCATCGGTCTTGTTCTCATGCCGATTGCCGCGGCAATACCGCCGTCCGTTTACAAATGGGCAGCCTGGCCAATCTTTATCGCGGCCCTCGGACTGCAGTCCCTGGTGCTTACACCGCTTGCTCATACGTCGCGCGGTAACAGCAACTGGGTGAACCTGGGCGGTATCACGGTCCAGCCGTCGGAGTTCCTGAAGCTCGCGGTTGCGCTCTGGCTCGCCGTCATTATTGGCAGGAAAACCCGCGAAGAAATGAAGAACCCTCGGCTCGTTGCCGTTCCCGCTGGAATTGGTGCCGTTGCGGCACTCGGCGGAGTTCTTGCCGGTAGGGACGTCGGCACCGCCATCATCTTTGTTCTCATGATTGGGCTCTGCTTCTGGCTGGCCGGGATCCCCTTCAAATGGGTTGCGGTTCTCGCCGTCGTGGTGGGAATCGTGGCGGTACTGCTTATCGCGGTGGAGGCGTCCCGTCTCAATCGCGTGCTCGACTACTTCGAGAATCTGTTCATCACTCCCGACATTTACGACCCGACCCAGTCGGAGTACGCGATGTGGGCGTTTGGCACCGGTGGCATCGGGGGAGTGGGACTCGGTGCTTCCAGAGAGAAGTGGAACTACCTTCCCGAAGCGCACAATGACTTCATCTTTGCGGTGATCGGTGAGGAACTTGGCCTGTTTGGTTGCCTCGCCGTGATCCTGCTCTTCCTCGTTCTCGGCTACGGCCTCGTCCAGATTGTCGCCTACCACAAGGAAATGTGGGTGCGCCTGTTTGTCGCCATGATTGCGATTTGGCTCGTGGGCCAGGCGATCCTCAATATGATGGTCGTGACGGGAGTCCTGCCGGTGTTCGGCGTGCCACTTCCGTTTATTTCCCAGGGTGGGTCGTCCCTGATCGCGTGTCTGCTGGCGATCGGCGTTGTCCTGTCCCTGGCTCTACGCCAGCCGGGTGTGGCGAAGTCGTTCCGCCTGCCCCGCGGTACCTTCCAGTCAACAGCGTCCCTGAGGAGCACACCGTGAAAGTCCTCGCAGCCGCCGGCGGAACCGCTGGCCACGTCAATCCCATGCTTGCCACGGCCGACCAGCTAGCCCGGCGGGGCCACGAGGTTCTCGCAGTGGGGACCAGGACCGGCCTCGAAGCGGAACTAGTACCAGCCGCGGGCCTTGAACTCTATCCCATTGCTCGCATCCCGCTCCCGCGCAAGCCTTCTGGCGATCTTTTCCGCCTGCCGGGCCGACTCAAGGGAGCCGTCGATGACCTTCGCGGTGTCCTGAGAGACCGAAGTATCGATGCTGTTCTCGGGTTCGGTGGCTACGTTTCGGCACCGGCCTACCTGGCTGCGAGGCAAGAAAATGTCCCCGTGATCGTTCAGGAACAGAACGCCCGGCCAGGGATCGCAAATAAGCTGGGTGCCCGATGGGCGAAGGGAGTGGCCCTAACCTTTGAGCAGACCCCCCTGAAAGCCAAGAACGGGATGACCCGGGTGACCGGCCTGCCCTTGCGGGCGGAGATCAGCAAGCTTGCGGATGACCTGCGCGATGAGAAGCGGGCGCGCTTCCGCAGGGAAGTCGCGGCGGCCCGCTTCGGCCTTAACCCCGATGAGTCGATTGTCCTCGTCACGGGTGGGTCTTCCGGTGCACAGCGCATCAATACCGTCTTCTCCCAGGCCGGTAACGTCATCAACTCCCACGCCCAGGTCCTGCACGTCACAGGCAAGGGCAAGCTCACCGATATCGCCGATGGCACAGAAGGTGAGCGCTATCGACTCGTCGAGTATGTGTCGGACATGGAAGAGGCATACGCGATTGCGGACCTTGTGGTGACACGTGCCGGTGCAGGCATGGTGGCGGAGCTTGCTGCGCTCGGTATTCCCGCCGTCGTTGTCCCCCTGCCGATCGGCAACGGGGAGCAGTACCTCAACGCCAAGTCCGCGATCGACTCTGGCGCTTTCACTCATATTTCCAATGACGAGTTCAGTCCCGAGGCGGTACGTTCCGCAATCGTTCCACTGCTCGACACCGCCGAACTTCGTCGGCGCAGGGAGATCCTCCTGGCGTCCGGGGTGGGCAACGGGGCGAGTGCCGTCGCCGATCTTGTTGAGGAGTCCATGTGAAATTCCATCTCATCGGTATTGGCGGCGCCGGCATGGTGGCCGTCGCGGAGCTCCTCGCTGCTCGCGGTCAGGAAGTTGTGGGCTCCGATCGGGCCGAGTCTGACAACACGAGGCGGCTTGCCTCTCTCGGCATTGCGATCCACGTCGGTCACGACGCCGAGCACGTCGACCCCGATGCTGCCGTTGTCGTGTCCTCTGCAATCAAGGATGACAACCCGGAGTATGCGGTGGCGCGTCAGCGCGGCCAGCGGATACTTCACCGCTCCGAGGCGCTCGCGCTGGCGGCAACCGGGCTCGACTTTGTTGCCGTTGCCGGTGCGCATGGGAAGACGACAACGTCTGGAATGTTGGCCGTTGCCCTGCGGGAAGCGGGTTTGGACCCGTCCTACGCGGTCGGGTCGACCCTGCCCGGGGGCGCCTCCGGCGCATATCTGGGGACCGGGGAAGTCTTCATCGCGGAGGCCGATGAGTCCGATGGGTCCTTCCTGAACTACACCCCGGCGATTGCAATCGTCACGAACGTTGAGCCCGATCACCTTGACCACCACGGCAGCGCCGAAGCATTCGAGGAATCCTTTGTCGAGTTTGCCAAGTGCCGCGTGAAGGGCGGGCTTCTCATCGGCTGTGCCGACGATGTTGGGTCGGCACGCCTTCTGCACTCTGCCGAGGGCAGGCGCTGGTCCTACGGAACGGGCGCTCGGGTTCCGGGAACCGAAGCCCACGTGTCACTGGAGATCACCGGCCCCGGGCAGGGCCGGGTCACGCTCATCACCGGTCGAGGGCCCTCCGTGAGTGCCACCCTGGACCTTGCCGTTCCAGGCGACCACATGCTACTGAACGCAGCCGGCGCGTGGGCTGCGGGCATTGAACTCGGTGTTGAAGCGGACCGGATGGCACGGGCACTCGGCAGGTTCACGGGAACCGGTCGGCGCTTCGAGAAGCGTGGCACCGTTCGCGACATTGTCGTTTACGACGACTACGCGCACCACCCGACCGAGGTTGGCGCAACAATTAGGGCCGCGGCGGAGGAAACTGAGGGCCGAATCGTCGTGCTCTTCCAGCCGCACCTGTACTCCAGAACCAAAGAGTTCTCCGCAGCGTTCGCGCGCTCGCTTGACTTGGCAGACGCCGTGGTTGTCACAGGCGTGTTCGGTGCCCGTGAAGAGCCCGTTCCCGGCATTGACGGCCACCTTATTGCCGACAAAATGGTGCGCGGCCAGTTCGTGGCCGACATGCACGAAGCAGCCCGCGAGGTCGCTCGCCTCGCCGAGCCCGGCGACCTCATCATGACCATGGGTGCGGGCAGCGTCACCTCGCTGGCCCCGGAGATCCTGGAAGCCCTGTGAGGCCCCCGAAGAAACCCCGCCCGGTTACCCACCAGCGTCCGGGCCCCGTCCGCGAGGAGCCGCAGGCACCTCGCAAGGATCCGGCATCCCAAAAATCAAAGACCCCACGAGCCAAAACGACGAGGTCCGCCAATGCTGATCCGCCGCGCCGCGAGCCGGAAGCGGCGGATCAGCCGATCGAAATGCATCCGGGCACGCCGGCTCGAAGCCTTCCGACGAGGCTGCGGCGCAAGCGGACGGAATCGGCGGCCCCAGAGATCCCGCTGCACGAGCACCGGAAGAAGTCTTCCGATCCGTATCCGTTGAGCTCAAAGATCGAGACCAAGAGGAAGGCGCGCCGCAAGAAGCTGCTCCTGCGAAGCCTCGCGCTCCTCACCGGTATCGCCATTGTCGCGGGCGTGGTGTGGGCACTGTTCTTCTCCTCCCTGTTCACGGTCGACTCTGAGTCCATCGAGGTCGCGATCGACGATCCGGTTGGCATTGTTGACGAGACGGAGGTCCGGCAGATCGCGGAAACCGCGGTCGGTAAGCCGGTGTTGCGCATGCCGGGGGGAGAGATCGAGTCTGCACTGGAGGACCTCCCCGAGGTTCTTGATGCAACGGTGACAACGAGCTTCCCGAATGGAATGGCTGTCACGATTGATGCTCGGGAACCAATCGCCTGCGTTGGCACCTCCGATAGTTGCATGGGCATTTCCGACGACGCGACCCAGATTGCGCTAACCCAGGAACAGCGGGACAGCCTGCCGAAGATCACGATGAATGTCGATTCCGATCGCGCACAGGCGCAACTCACCGGACTGATCGACGCAGTATCGACGCTTCCCGAGGATGTACGTGCACGGGTGCAGACCGCATCGGTGTCCGACAGCGGCCTCATCGAATTCCAGCTGGATGAGGGGCTCGTGAAGTGGGGGCCTTCCGAGCAGAACGAGAAGAAGGCTCGCATCATCGCGGTTCTTCTCGAACAATCTGCCGGAACCTACGACGTGACGAGCCCGGACGCACCCATCACCTACTGATCCGGGCGGGGCGTACCTTTTTAGCGACGTTAAAGGTGGGCGTTAGCCGAAGTAGCAGAGTTCGGGCAGTCACGGACTTGTAGGCTCGTGCTGTTCAACAGGTGGCGAAGGTGTCTTGGGTCGCCCGGCTACACCGGAGTCATTCTGCACCTGAGGGACCGCTGCGATCAAGAGGTCACCATCGGCGTTGTAGAGGAGTCCAGCCCCGTTCGGTTGGAGGTGGGCGGGCACAAGAATGGCTCCCGGTGCGTCGGCTTCGTAGGCCATCGCAACAGCACCGGTCAGGACATTGTGCACACGTATAGCGTCACCCTCGCGTAGATACACGAAGACACCACCAACCGTGGCGATTGTTGTGTCCGGGGTGACGGTGACGGACCATTGCGATTTGTTGGTAGGTTCAAAGGAATGAAGGGAATTGCCTTCGAGAACTATCACGGTGCCGGTCGCAGGATCCACACCCATTTCCCGTGCTGATTCGACAACGACCTCTCCTGTCGCAAGATCAATGACCGGACCGGGGCCTTGACCTATGGTGAGTAGGGCATGTGTGTCCGCTGTTAACTCGTTCACGGAACCGCGGATCTGTGACGGCTCCCAACCGTATTCGGTGGCGTCGACCTCCCACAGTTTCTGGTTGTCGTGTGAAGTCCGTGCAATGAGGCTGTCGCCTTCCACCGTCAGTATCGTCCCCGAAAAGTCACCGATGATTCGAAGATCGCCGTCCCGTTCGTCAGCGATAATGTTGCCGGTATCCGGGGACAGGGCAATACGGGGGCCATTCGAGCCCATGAATTCTTCTGGAGGGGAGGCAAACACTAGGCCCGGCCCCTGAAAAGTGCCAGGTAGATCAACCGGGCCCCACGCGATTTCGCCGGTTTCCAAATCGTAAGCGGTAGCCGAGTTAGTAGCGGCAGCGTCACTGTTGGTTTTCGTGTCGACCAGAACAGCGAGTGGGGTTCCGTCGCTCATTTCAGTCACGGTAAAACCGGTGCAACTGAGCGGACGTTCAACAGACCAAAGTGTTTCTCCGTGAATAGAAATGGCGATGAATTCAAGAGCTGTCTCCTGTTCGCGGGCACCCAGGTAAATACCCGAAGAGTACTGAGGTGGAGTAGCCCACGACGGGTCGAGTACTTCCAGACCGTCGAGTGAAATAGGCACGTTCATCCCTGACACATCCACCGCGGGCAACGCTTCTGGGCTCGATTGGACTGTGCGGTCTGGTCCGTCTGCTGTGACCGAGCTACAGGCCACAAGGAACAGTGTGACCGCGGCAAAGAGAGCCGCGGTCCGCATCCCCAGCCCAAAGGATGTGTCGCGTTTATGGCTCATTGAGCGGAGGTTAAGGCTCATGATTCTTTTCCAAGCTTACCGGTTTTGGGAAGAGCTAGAAAATTCGTGCCGTTCGGGCTTGAAATAATGGCGCTATTTGGCATTGGTTCAGTGTTTTCCTGTCGATTCACAGTTTCCGGCCGGGGCGAGTTCGGTTCTTCAGTATTGCCTTCCTGCGTTTTCTTAAAGTCGCGATGCCGCCTTGCGTACCAAACAAGGAGGATAATTGTGGCGAGCAGAATGATGGCAACAACATCGACAATGGGGTTGGACAGGATGCTAGCGCCCTCTTGGAGCTGTGACTGTCGTTCGTAGGAAACAAGTTCTGGCATATCAAGCAGACCGTTAGTAGCCCAGAAAATAATGCCGGTGGCGGTTATAACCAGGCCAGTGATAACCGAGGTGGTGTGGAAACGGCGACCGAGGAATGTGAAACTGCGTCCCCGGAGGATATGGCGGCCTCTGCTACCGAGGGGACGCCAGAGAAGGACGATGATGACGAGTGGGACAATCATTCCCGCTCCATAGACGGCAAGTAACAGTGACGCTGTAGCGATGCTCCCGCTCGCAGCCGCCATCGTCAGCACCGCACCCAGAATTGGGCCGGCGCAAAAGCCTGCAATACCACTTGTGGTTCCCAGCAGGAACGTCTTGGTGATGCCGGTGGCGCCAGAAGACCGGACCTCACGTCCCGTGTGGCCGGGCATGAGTTTCGACGGGTCAAAGCCAAGACCAAATATTTGCGCGACACCCAATAGGATAAAGAGAATCGCGGAAACGGTGATGAGCGTGGACCGGTAAGAGACAAACAGAGAGCCGACTACTCCCGCGCCAAGACCAAGCGGAACAAGGACAACAAGAAGGCCAGCGAAGAACACTGTGACGTGGAGAAACAGCTTCGGTCCGGAGTTGACCGTGGACGCAAAGAAGGCGGGAAGTAGCAGGGCTGCGCACGGTGAGAGAAGGGCAAGAACTCCTCCAACGAAAGCGGTGACGAAACCGATATCCACGATCAGCCCGCCAATTCCAGTGCCATATCAACAGCATCAACAAACACCTGGGTCGGCTGAGCGCCCGTGATAGGTTGTCCATTAATCAGGAAAGTCGGGGTAGAAAAAACGCCCAGATCAGTTGCCATCTGCTGGTGAGCGGAAACCGTTTCCAATGTTTCGGTTGACTTCATGTCTGCCTCAAACTGAGCGATGTTTAACCCAAGCTCAGCGGCCAGCGAGATGAGAGCCTCTTCCGTCAGCTCTGCCGGTGGCCGTGTTTCACCACCTGGGAAAAGTGCGTTGTGATACTCCCAGTACTGCCCTTGCTCCGCCGCCGCATAGGCGGCAAGGGCTGCCCTGCCGGACTCTTCACCAAAGATTGCCAGGTCACGCCACTCAATTCGGAGGTCGCCAGCCTCCGCATACTCCACCATTGTGGGGAGGGTCTGCTCAGACCACCGTCCGCAGAACGGGCACTGGAAATCTGAGAAAGCAACGAGGACAACCGGAGCATCGATTGGACCCAACGTGAGCAGATCCGACTCATCACGTTGCTCCACCACAGAAAAATCGGGATCGGCGGGGCCCTGAATCTCCGTCGGAGCATTCTGTCCAGACGGTGCAGCGTTCGCCGGTTGCTCAGACTCATCACCCCCGGAACCAGTGAGCACAACAAAGATCAATGCCGCAGCTACAACAATTACGACAACCGGGATGAGCCATCCGGGGAGCGAGCGATTGCGGGTGGACATGGGTTAAACTCCAATCGAGAACGACTATGTTCAATAGTCGACTATTGAGCATAGTAGAGATTGTGGCACAATCTCTACTATGGATTTCAGCTCCCAGGATTTCTTAAAAAGTCCGCGTGGCATTCGCAGTCAGATTCTGACCGCGTTGCGCGCGTGGGACTCGCGTCAAGTAGCCGCGGCAGTCGGGGCCTTTATTTGTATCGGTATCTTTATTGGCATTGCGACAGTTCTAATCCCAAACCCCATCTTTGGTCGCGATATTCCGCCGGTTTGGTGGAACTATCCAGTTTGGATCGCCACTTCCCTCTTCTCCGGAATGCTTGTCGCAAGCTACGTGAAGCCCAAAAATGCGAGTGATAATGACCTTCCCGCCAGCAGGCAGGATGAAAAGGGAAGCAAGTTAGGCATGATTGGAACCGTGCTTGCCTGGTTCGCGGTCGGATGTCCGGTCTGCAACAAGATTGCGCTTATGGCCCTCGGCTACTCCGGTGCCATCACTTGGTTCGCACCCCTTCAGCCAATTCTCGCCGTTGCTGCCCTTGCCCTTACGGGCGTCGCACTTGTGTGGCGCCTGCGCGGACAGGTTTCCTGCCCAGCTAATGAGAAAACTGCATCGGTTAAGGTGGTGCGGTGATAGACGAGCCGATCCGCCTCGGCGCCCTCGAAGCCCGGGTCATGAACATTCTGTGGGAAAACGGACCCGCGACTGTCCGGGATATCATTGGACACATTGAAACTGAACCTGCGTACACCACTGTCGCAACAGTTCTCGCAAATCTCGACAAAAAGGCCCTCGTGAGCATCAGCCGTTCCCGCCGAAGAACGACCTACGCAGCAGGGATGTCTCGAGCTGAATTCGAGGCGAGACAGATGGCTTGCGTCCTGCAAAGTAGCCCTGACCCCGAATCCTCAATGCTCCACTTTGTTGACGCAATGAATGAAGCGGACCTCGAGATACTCCGCAAGTACCTGCAAGCCAAGGCTGAGGGCAACGCTTGAGCATCATCGGTCCAATCATCCTCCTCGCGACTCTCGTCATCGGACTCGCGATCGCAGGACCTGCACTCCTGCGGAGAGCTACACCACTGCTGGTCCGCTTTCCGCATCGTGCAATCCAACTCCTGCCATCGGGCATCATTCTCTGGCTGATTGGGCTACTCAGCATTGGACCGCTCCTCGCCTGGCTCACATCGGGTCCTGTACTCCTCCCGAAAGGCGCCGCAGATGTGTGCCAGCAATGTATTGACGCAGCCAACCCATTCGGCATAGAAAGAATAGCTACTGTGATCCCCACGGTCCTGCTCTTCACTGTTCCGGGACTCTTCACCATAGTCTTCGCTGCGGGTCTTACCCGTCGAATGTGGAAACGGAACAGAGAAATAACCGATTTGGCGGCCGTCATTCTCGCAGAGAGCAATAGAGAACATATCGCAGGCTATGACGTCACCGTTATATCCCACGACCAGGTACACGCGTACTCCCTCCCGGCAAACAATGGAGGCATTGTCCTGTCCCGTCACGCGCTCGCCGCGCTGAGTACTGACGAGCTACTAGCGGTCCTTGCTCACGAACAGGCCCACGTGTCGGGCAGGCATCACCAGCTTCGCACCTTTATGGATTCCCTTGTACACCTGCTCGGATGGGTGCCACTCGTGCGGGAGTGCGGAAAGATACTTCCGGGGCTTCTCGAAATTGCCGCAGACCGCCATGCTCAGCAAACTGCCGGGACCTCGGCTGTTGTCGGCGCCCTCATCACCATCGGAGAACGCAAGCCTCTCGAGTCCGGCATGATGCAGATGGCGGGGCGAGAGCGAATCCAGCAACTCATTGCCCCCGTTGAAGGTAAAGCCGGGATCCTACCAGCTACGACCATGGCTCTACACGTTGCACTGCTTGCAGGACTAGGGGCACTCGTCCTTCCCGCATACATTAGCGCACTCATTTCTGGTTGCCTCTAGCGTCCCCGGCTGTATCGATGCGCCAGAGATCGATGAGTTTCCATGAATCCTTATACTCGGCGCCAGAACTAATCAGGTTTAGAGTCGGCGAGTGTTCACGCGTTTTTTGGGATAGATCCCGGGTAGAGTCCCCGTTCACTTCTGCCGTTCGTTGTCCCCATATGAAAGTGACTTGCGACGAGTTTCGACACGCGGCGCGTCGGTAGTTGATCGCGGCCCTGAAGGTCCGTAACTTATGCGCGAGGTTGGAGCCAAGAAACCTCAACCACAACTTGAGGTCCCGGAGGAAACATGTCAACAATCAACAATGCAGCAAACATCAAGGTCATTGGGGTTGGCGGTGCAGGAGTAAACGCCGTCGATCGAATGATCCAGGACGGCGTCTCCGGGGTCGAGTTCATTGCCGTCAATACTGACGGCCAGTCGCTCGTCAAGTCGGAGGCCGAGACGAAGCTCGACATCGGTCGTTCCGTTTCCAACGGTCTCGGTGCGGGTGCCGACCCGTCGATTGGCCGCAAGTCGGCCGAGGAAAACATCGACATCATCCGTGCAGCCCTCGAAGGTGCCGACATGGTGTTCGTCACCGCAGGCGAGGGCGGTGGCACGGGAACCGGTGCGGCCCCGATCGTCGCCAAGGTAGCTCGCGAGCTCGGTGCACTGACCGTTGGCGTGGTAACCCGCCCATTCGACTTTGAGGGCCGCCAGCGCGCCTCCAAGGCAGCCGAGGGCATCAAGGAGCTCCGCTCCGCTGTCGACACCCTTATCGTTATCCCGAATGATCGCCTCCTGGAGATCGCCGAAACAGAGCCGTCGATCATCGAGGCTTACCATATGGCAGACGAGGTGCTCCGCTCGGGTGTCAAGGGAATTTCTGACCTCATCACGATCCCCGGCCTCGTGAACCTCGACTTCGCCGACGTCAAGGCCGTCATGAAGGATGCCGGTACGGCCATCATGGGCATCGGCTCCGCCTCCGGTGAGGACCGCGCCATGAGGGCAACGGAGAACGCTATTTCCTCCCCGCTTCTCGAAGCACGTATTGACGGTGCCCACGGCGTCCTCCTGTCATTCCAGGCAGGTGCCGACTTCACGATGCGGGAGCTGGCAAGCGCCTCGCAGCTCGTCAAGGAATCGGTTGACCCGAACGCGAACATCATCGTGGGACAGATCATCGAGGACTCCCTTGGCGACGTCGTCAACGTGACAGTCATTGCCGCAGGCTTCGATGAGGCAGAGGACCACATCCTCGAGGGCCGCATCCCGGGCGCCGTGTCGCAGCCCCAGGGTCACCAGTTGCCGGCAGCCGTCCCGGAATCGCCCGTACAGTCGGAGTCCGCTCCCGCTGCCAACGGTGACGCCGAGCCCGGTCACCTTGTCTCGCCGTCCGCCCCGGTCTCCCCGGCGGCCCCGGCCACAACCCCCACGCGGCGTCCCGAGCCGGTTCAGCCCGAACGCGGCCGCTCCGACCTCGATATTCCGTCCTTCCTCTTCTCCGAGGACTGATCATCGATTTCCTCCCGATCCCGGGGGCGCTCGCCGGCTTCACCACGCGTGTTCCGGGGACGCCCCCGGAGTCGTATGCCGGGAACCTCGGCTACCACGTTGGTGACGATCCGAAGAACGTTGACCGGTGGCGGGCTGAGCTCCAGGAGCGGACGGGACCGCTTGCCTGGATGAGCCAGGTGCACGGCACAACGATTCTCGATGCTCAGCCGCATGTCCAGGAAGCCGATGGCCTGCTGGTGAGGCCCGGTCAGGGCGCGGCCGTCATGGTTGCCGACTGCGTTCCCCTTCTGCTCATTGGGCGAAGCAATAACGATCCCGTTATTGGAGCCGTCGTGCACGTTGGTAGGGCGGGTCTCCTCGGTGGCATCGGTGTCCGCGGTGTCGAAGCACTCAGGGTTAAGGGCGCCGAGCAAATCGAGGCGATAATCGGCCCCGCGATCTGCGGCCAGTGCTACGAGGTTGGAGAAGCCATGGCGGAGGACTCCGAGAAGGTTATGCCCGGAAGCTCGTGCGTAACGCGGTGGGGGACTGCCGGGATCGATATCCCGGGAGCTCTTGCCGAGCAATTGCGGAGCAACGGGGTCGAAGTGTGTGACGAACGGGTTTGTACGATGGAGGATGACAGGTACTTCTCACATCGCAGACAAAAGGGACAAGCGGGCCGGTTTGCGGGGGTTCTGGTCCTGCCATAATCGCGACACTCCGCACGGCCTACGTCCGAAATATTTCTAACTGACTTACCTTAAACATGGCATGCCAATTACGGAAGGGGGAGCGCCATGGGAATGTTTGAGCGCTTCATGGAGAAAGCACCGCAGCTCGACGAAGCAGAGGAGTACTACGACTCGGAGGAGTACGAGTACGACGACTACGAGGAAGAAGCGCCCGTGAGCAAGATCAGGGCAGTGGCCCCCGCCGAAGAGGTGTCTCGTATTGCCACCTGCTGGCCGACCAACTTCGCCGACGTTGCAACGTTCGCTGACGAGTTCCGTAAGGACCTGCCCGTGATCCTCAACCTCGCGAACGCCGATGACTCGGCGCGCCAGCGGATCGCTGACTTCGCCCTTGGCGTTTGCTACGGACGTGGTGGAACGCTGAACCAGATCTCCGATGACGTGCTTCTCATGACCCCGCACTCGGTCAGGATGGAAGAGCACCGTTCCGACGGGACCAACCGACTCGGTCGTTAATGGCTCTCTTCCTCACAATTATCTGGTGGGCCCTCTGGCTATACACCTTTGTCCTCTTTGGACGCGTCGTCATCGACCTGGTATCGGTGTTCGCGCGAGACTGGCGCCCCACCGGCTTCGTTCTCGTCCTATCGAACCTCGTCTATCGACTGACGGATCCACCGCTCCGCATCCTCGGTAGGTATATTCCGCCGCTGAGGCTGGGGGCCGTGGCACTCGACATGGGCTTCCTTGTCCTCTTCTTTGGAGTGTCGATTGCCCAGTGGATCATCCAGAGAATACTCATCGCTCTGTAGACCCGTTTTCCTAAAAGACCTGGTGTAGTCTTAATATCGTTTAGTATTACCCAACCGAACACATGAGGTGAAGAAATGACGCTGCTCACGGAAGAGGATGTCGTTAACAAGACATTCACCGAAACGCGCCCGCGTGAACGCGAAGTTGGCTACAACCAGGACGAGGTCGACGACTTCCTCGACGAGGTGGCTGAGACGATCAAGAACCTGATCGAGGAGCGCGACAAGCTCCGCGACGAGCTGGCACAGTCCAAGGCGCGCGTCGGAGAGCTCGAGGCTGGCGCCGCACCTGAGCAGCCAGCCGCTGCCGCTGCCCCCGCCCAGACATCCGCCGACACTGGCGACCTGTCCGGCCCCGCAGCCGGTGTCCTTGCTCTCGCCCAGCAGCTTCATGACAAGTACGTCAACGAAGGCAAGGAAGAGGGCGACCGCATCCTCGCCGAGGCGAACACCGAGTCCGCTCGCATCATCAAGGAAGCGGAGGACCAGCACAACAGGACCCTCACGCAGCTTGAGCAGGAGAGGGGACTACTTGAACGGAAGATCGCCGAGCTCCGCGACTTCGAACGCGACTATCGTTCGCGCATGAAGTCTTACCTCGAGTCGCTCCTTTCGAACGTTGAATCGGGCCAAACCGGCGCCGGCAACCTTTAAGAGATTGGTATTCGATGGCGGCCTACGGGCCGCCATCGGCCTGTTATGTATAAACTCGCGCTTCCCCTCGGCCTGATCATCACTCTGGTTGACCAGGCGACGAAGTATTGGGCCGAACAGGCTCTGTCTGATGGTCAGCGGATCTCAGTCATTGGGGATTTCCTGAGCTTCACGCTCGTCTACAACCCGGGCGCTGCCTTTTCTTTCGGTACCGGGAATACGTGGCTGTTCACGATCTTTTCGATCGTTGTCATCGCCGTGATCACGTACGTGTTGAAGGAATGCAAGTCGAAGCCATGGGCGATCACCCTTGGAGTGATTGTCGGTGGCGCGATGGGTAACTTCATTGACCGGATCTTCAGGGACCCGTCCTTCGGCCAGGGACACGTCGTTGACTTCATCAACTACAACGGGTGGTTTGTTGGGAACGTTGCCGACGTAGCTCTCGTCCTGGGAGTTGCAGCCCTCATTGTCATTGAACTCAAGGGCGTTCCGTTTGGAGGCAAGCAGGCACGGGCGGAGGACGAGGAGGCGGAGCCCGTACATGAGTGAGTTCCGCACCTACTTCGTCCCCGACGGGCTTGCCGGTGAGCGAGTTGATGTCGGGGTTTCTCGGCTCACGGGACTGTCCCGCACGAAAGCCGGGGAACTCGTAGAAGAAGGCAAGGCCACCGTGGACCGTAAGCCGGTAGGCAGGTCCCGGAGACTGTTGTCGGGGGAACGGCTCGATGTTGAACTACCAGATCCGCCTTCGCAGGAACCGGTAGAAACCCCGGTGGACATGGATGTGGTCCACGAAGATGCGGACATCATTGTCGTAGACAAGCCGGCTGGAGTTGCGGCACATCCTTCGGTGGGCTGGGAAGGCCCCAACGTTGTGGGCGCCCTGCGAGCAGCCGGAGTAAGCATTACCTCATACGGCCCTGCGGAACGCCAGGGCATCGTGCACCGCCTCGACGTTGGTACATCCGGGCTCATGGTCGTCGCCAAGTCCGAGAGGGCCTACACGACACTCAAGCGGGCATTCAAGGAACGCACGGTCACGAAAACCTACCACTGCCTCGTGCAGGGGCACCCGTTCCCGCAGAAGGGCACGATCGACGCACCAATTGCTCGAGACACCCGGCATTCGTGGAAGATGGGGGTGGTGTCCGGTGGGCGCCCCTCGATCACCCACTACGAGACGATCGAAACAATGGCGGGTGCGAGCCTGCTCGAGATCGATCTGGAGACCGGAAGAACCCACCAGATCCGCGTGCACATGTCCGCGGTCCATCATCCGGCGGTTGGGGATCCGCTCTACGGTTCCGATCCGACCCTGTCCGAAAAAATTGGTTTGGACCGTCAGTGGCTCCATGCGGTCTCACTGTCGTTTGAACATCCGGGTAGCGGTAAGGCCGTCTCGTACCACTCCGACTATCCTGAAGACCTTCAGAATGCTCTCGACATTCTCCGGGAAGGGGACCTGTGGTGATCAAACGGATTGAGACCCAGGAAGAGCTGGATGCCGCCTGGCAGCTGCGCAAGGACGTTTTTGTTGATGAACAGAACGTGCCGGTCTCCGAAGAGCTCGATGACCTCGACCAGGTACCCACCACAATTCATGTCCTCGCCGCTGACGAGGAGGGCCCCACGGCCACGGGTAGGATCCTGCTGGACGGACCGGGACGGGTTCACCTGGGCCGAATCTGCGTAGCGAAGCGAACCCGGGGAACCGGGCTTGGCAGGATCCTCATGTCCGAGCTGGAACGCATCGCTACCGAAGAATATTCGGCGGACGGCAAGCTCACCATCGACCTGTCTGCACAGGACAGTGCTCTCGGCTTCTATGGCAGGCTCGGATACGAGATCATTGATGATCGCAGATATTTGGATGCTGGAATCTGGCATCGAGATATGAGAAAAATAGTCGCCCGTTAAGCAGAGCAATCGTCCGTTAAGAATGCCGGGTCTTGGTTCCCAACAGCGCTCCCAAGAGGCCCGGATATCCGGACCAAGCGGTCAATTCCGTTCATACTGAGCAAATTCTTACGACGGCTTCTTGTTGCCAATGGAGCTCCCGGACACGCGGCATGAGCACGGCTGACGACGATTTCATGCCCCGGGGTTTTTGGCATGAAGGCCTTCCCAGCCCGAAGTGTGCGGCGGGCCATTGTGGTGTTTGCTGGCTCCACATTGTCGGCCCGGACTCCTAAACTAGGAACATGGCCATCGCTAATGAAGACTTCGCTCACCTGCACGTCCATACCGAATACTCAATGCTGGACGGGGCGGCGAAGATCAAGAAGCTGGTCAACGCGGCCGTCGAAAATGGCCAAAAGGCCCTCGCAATCACCGACCACGGTTACCTGTTCGGCGCATACGACTTTTACCGCACGGCCAAGTCCGCCGGCATCAAGCCAATTATTGGGCTTGAGGCGTACATGACCCCGGGCATCTCCCGTCACTCGAAGGAACGAGTCCGCTGGGGTACTCCGGAGCAGAAGGCCGATGATGTCTCAGCATCGGGCGCGTACACCCACATGACCCTCCTGGCCCACTCGACGAAGGGCATGCACAACCTGTTCCGCATGGGCTCGAAGGCCTCCCTGGAGGGGCAGATGGGCAAGTGGCCCCGGATTGACCGGGAACTGCTCGAAACATACTCTGAGGGACTTATCGGCACGGCAGGATGTCCATCTGGTGAGGTCCAGGTGCGGTTGCGGCTCGGCCAGTGGGACGAAGCGATTCGGTCCGCGGGGGAGATGCAGGACATTTTTGGCAAGGAAAACTACTTTGTCGAAATCATGGACCACGACAACGAGATCGAACGCCGCGTCAGGAACGAGCTTCTTGAGCTCGCGAAGGCTATTGATGCCCCGATCATCGCGACTAACGACTCTCACTACGTGAACGAGGACGACGCGAAGATCCAGGATGCGATGCTCTGCATCAACTCTGGCTCAACACTCAATGATCCGGACCGCTTCCAGTTCGACGGCCACGGTTATCACCTCCGTTCGACGGCAGACATGGAGAGACTGTTCGGCGACATCCCGGGAGCTCTGTCTAACACCATGCTCATTGCGGAGCGGGCGGAGATGGAGTTCGTGACCGCCGATCAGGGCGCGAACTACATGCCGGAATTCCCAACACCTCCGGGTGAGGATCCGACCTCCTGGTTCGTCAAGGAAGTCGAGAACGGCCTGCACGAACGCTTCGGCGAGACCATCCCGGAGGAGGTCCGCAAGCGCGCCGACTACGAGGTTAGCGTCATTAATCAGATGGGATTCCCGGGTTACTTCCTGGTCGTCTCCGACTACATCAAGTGGGCGAAGTCGCAGGGCATTCGTGTGGGTCCCGGCCGTGGTTCCGGTGCCGGTTCGATGGTTGCCTACGCTCTTCAGATCACCGACCTTGACCCAATTCCTCACGGTCTCCTGTTTGAGCGATTCCTCAACCCTGAACGTGTTTCCATGCCCGATATCGATGTTGACTTTGACGAGCGTCGACGCGGCGAAGTGATCGACTACGTCGAGAATAAGTACGGCAAGGAGAACGTCTCCCAGGTCGTCACCTACGGCACGATCAAGTCGAAGCAGGCGCTGAAGGACTCGGCACGTGTTCTTGGATATCCATTCGAGGTTGGCGAGAAGATGACGAAGGCGATGCCGCCGGACGTGCAGGGCAACTCGATCCCGCTTGGCGACGTCTACAACAAGGAGTCAAGCCGGTACGCGGAGGCCGGCGAGTTCCGTGCGCACATCGAGTCGACACCCGACAACGAGAAGGTGTTTGAACTCGCCCAGGGTATCGAGGGCCTGACCAGGCAGTGGGGCGTGCATGCCTGTGCCGTCATCATGTCTTCGGAGCCCCTCGAAGACGTTATTCCGATCATGCAACGCCCTCAGGACGGCGCAGTCATCACTCAATTCGAGTACCCGCAGTGCGAGGAACTCGGTCTACTGAAGATGGACTTCCTCGGTCTTCGTAACCTCACGGTCATTGAGGATGCACTGGAGAACATCCGGAACAACGGCAAGGAAGCTCCGGACATCGACCATCTGCCGCTCGACGACAAGGAAACGTACGAGCTCATGGGCCGGGCCGAGACGCTCGGTGTGTTCCAGCTCGATGGCGCCGGCATGCGCACCCTGCTGAAGCAAATGAAACCCGACAACTTCGAAGATATTTCGGCCGTTTCGGCTCTCTACCGTCCGGGCCCGATGGGTGCGAGCTCCCACACGAACTATGCGCTCCGTAAGAACGGGCTCCAAGAGATCGTCCCGATCCACCCCGAGCTTGAGGAACCGCTCCAGGAAATCCTGGGCACGACCTACGGTCTGATTGTCTACCAGGAGCAGGTCATGCAGATCGCTCAGAAGGTAGCTGGCTTCACGCTCGGTAAAGCAGACGTTTTGCGTAAGGCCATGGGTAAGAAGAAGCTGGACGTCCTCAACGCGCAGTTCGCGGACTTCGAGGCCGGCATGGTCAACAATGGCTACTCGAAGGAATGCGTCAAGGTCCTGTGGGACATCCTCCTTCCGTTCTCCCAGTACGCCTTCAACAAGTCGCACTCGGCTGCCTACGGTGTCGTCTCCTACTGGACTGCCTACCTCAAGGCGCACTTCCCGGTCGAGTTCATGGCTGCACTGCTGACCTCCCAGAAGTCGGACAAGAAGAAGCTTGCCCTGTACCTGGCCGAGTGCCGCCGCATGGGAATAACGGTGACCCAGCCCGATGTCAACGATTCATCTGCCAACTTCACGGCCGTTGGTGACTCGATCAGTATCGGCCTGTCGGCGATCCGTAACGTCGGTGCTCACGTCGTTGAAGGCATCGTGTCGGCACGCGAGGAGAAGGGCGCCTACACGTCCTTCCAGGACTTCCTCAACAAGGTTCCGCTGCCCGTGTGCAACAAGCGCGCGATGGACTGCCTGATCAAGGCCGGAGGCTTCGACAAGCTCGGCTACAACCGCAAGGCTCTAGCGTTGATCGCAGAGGAATCGGTCGATGCCGTTGTGGCTGTGAAGCGCAACGAGGCTGCTGGCCAGTTTGATCTTTTCGCCGGCCTCGGCGAGGACTCCGGTATGTCCTTCGACATTGAGGTTCCGGAGATCCCCGAATGGGACAAGAAGACGAAGCTGAACTTTGAGCGGGAAATGGTGGGTCTCTACGTCTCCGACCACCCGCTGTCCGGCCTCGAAGCTGCCGTTGAGCGTGCTGCATCCACCTCGATTGTTTCGATGTTTGAAGGCGATGAGCGGGCCGACGGGGAGCAGGTCACGGTCGCCGGCCTTATTACCTCGGTGGAGACGAGAGTGTCGAAGAAGTCGGGCAAGCTCTGGGCTCAGGTCATGTTGGAAGACATGACGGGATCGATTTCGATCAACGTGTTCCCCGCGACCTACCAGAAGGTCTCCGATCAGCTCGTCCAAGACTCGGTGGTTGCCGTGAAGTCGAGGGTTTCGAACCGAGAAGGCGATATCCAGCTCAATGCTCAAGAGATCATTCCCGTTGATACTCGGGGCGCCGATGATCGACCCGTCGAGATCACGGTTGCAGAGGAGAAGTGCACGAAGGAACTCATGTCCAGGCTGCGTGGCCTGCTTGGTAACTACCCGGGTAACACTCCCGTCCGCATCCGGGTTCGCGGTCGTTCGGCGACGACCGTTGTCCAGGTATCAAATGCCTTCAATGTCCAGTCCGGGCCCGCTCTGGCAGCGGACCTTTCGGTCCTTCTCGGGCCTAGGAGTCTCGCGTGAGCAGACCCGTTCCCCAGTGCCCGATTCGCCCGGGCGAGCCCTGCACCCTATGCCAGGCCTTCGTGACGGGCCCGGAGGACTGCCAGACGGTCAAGCTGGTCATGGAGGATGACGAACTGAGGGAAATGCTTGCGGTCAAGCGCCGCGAGTACCGGGAACGAAAGAACGCCACTGGGCCGCGTCGATAGACGGCCCGGCTTCCAGCCGTCTAACAGGAGTAGGCTGATGATCGTGCTTAAACGCGTTCTCCCCGGTTCCCTTTTCTGTCTCGTCGTCGGTCTTGTCTGCGTCCTCGTTCAGCGGCTCGTCCCCGAGGTCAGCGCACTCCTGATTGCGATCCTCGCTGGGATAATCGCTGCGAACCTCGTGAAGCTACCCGCGGTGCTGGATGATGGGGTGGCCTTTAGCGCGAAGAAGATCCTCCGCACCGGCATTGTCCTTCTCGGCTTTTCAATTGTCCTCGACGACATTGTGGCCCTCGGCTGGGGCGTTGTTCTTGTCATTGTTGCCGTGGTTTTCGGTGGGTTGTTTGGAACGATGCTGATTGGGCGAAGACTCGGTGTTACCCGGTCCCAGTCGATCCTGATCGGTGCCGGGTTTTCGGTATGTGGGGCGGCCGCGGTTGCCGGTGTGGAGTCCACGATTAAGCGGAAGGACTCTGAGGTTGCCACGGCGATTGCCCTGGTCGTTCTCTACGGCACCCTGATGATTCTCGTTGCCCCGCTGGCACTTGGGGCGGCCGGTCTTGATGATCGCCTCGCTGGTCTTATCGCGGGCTCCTCGATCCACGAGGTGGCCCAGGTGGTGGCTGTCGGTGGGATTATGGGCGGCGGGGTGCTCACCGTTGCCGTGATCGTCAAGCTCGCCAGGGTCCTCATGCTTGCACCGATGATCGCTGTTCTCGGGCTGATGGAGAGGAACCGCGAAGACCGGGGCCATCGGGCCCCGATTGTTCCTTTGTTTGTCGCAGGATTCATTGCGGCATCGGTTGTTGCCACGATGGTTGACCTGCCGACGGGCTTCCTGTCAGTGATCTCGTTCCTCCAGACCCTATGCCTTGCCGCGGCAATGTTTGCCCTCGGGTTAGGCATTAAGTTTGCACAGTTCAAGCAGGTGGGCTTCCGGCCCGTCCTGCTTGGCGGACTCTCCACCGTGCTCGTTGCCGTTATCTCGACGGTCGGCATGATTCTAGTCAGCTGAAAGGCCCCGGCGGATAGTTCGCACCGGAGCCTTCGAGCATGGTCGTGAGGGCGGGACCGTACACGTGGGTGGCGGCCTGAGTTGCGAGGCTACCTAACGGATCCGCTTCTCAACTGATCGGCTCAGCGCCGCTGGGCTAGACGCGGGCCGTGCCTTTTCTGACGAGGTAGACGCACAGCCCTGCGAAGAGAGCGGTCCAGATCCCGAAGTTCAGCAGAGCCTGCCAGAGCGGCTCGGAGATCTCGTTGCCGTTCATGTCATAGCCCGTGCCCTCGTACAGCGGATATCTTGCCAGCGCTGCATATCCGTACATGGGGGTGAGCTTACCGATGGTCAGCATAAGGCCGGACAGGGGAACGAAGAGGTTGCCGAGGAAGGCGAGGATGACGAGGATGCCGGAGGAAACTGAGGCGGCTGTTTCCGACTTGAAGTAGAGGCCGAACACGAGTCCATACAGGGCGAATGTCATGGAGCCGATGACCAGGATGATCGCGGAAAGCAACCAGGTCATCCCCGTTGCCTCCGACTTCAGGAAGAAGCCGAGCAGGTAGATGATGCCGATGGGGATGGCCGCAATCGTCATGGCAAGCAGAGTCTTGACGCCGACATAGGAGGCCTGCTTCATGGGGGTGAGGGCAAGCTGCCTGCCCCAGCCCTGAGTCTTTTCCACCGCCGCCATACCCGACACCGAGGATGTCGCGGTGGCGGCGCCATAGGCGCTCATGGCAATCATGGTGGACATGGCGATGTTGCCGTTGCCGACCCGGAGTTCTGCCCATTCCATGGTGGAACCGAAGATGATGAACATGAATGCCGGCAGGGCCACGATGAAGAAGAGGGATGCGGGGTCGCGGAGGATCCGCTTGAATTCAATGCGGTACATGGTCCAGTTCATTCGGCCATCCCCTCCTCGGTGAGGTCAACGAATGCTTCTTCGAGCGACGGAGCAGAGATCTCGAGATCTTGCACGCCGTCCAGTGACAGTAGGTGACGCGCAAGATTGTCGCTCTCGGTGGTTTTTGCTTCGAGCAAGCCGCCGTGGATGGTGAACTGCAGATCCGGGAGTGTGCGCGACAGTTCGTCCCTGACCGCTGTTTCGCTTTCAACGTGGGCGCTGACCAGACGGATGTTTGTGTGGTGCCTGATCTCGGACATGGGGCCGTCCGCGACAATCTGGCCCTTTGACATGAGGACAACCCGCTGTGCGAACGACTGGGCTTCTTCCAGGTAGTGGGTGGCGAACACGACCGTGCGGCCCTCGCGCGCCTCCGACTGCATGTTCTCCCAGAACGACCTGCGGGCGCTCACATCCATGCCAGCCGTCGGCTCGTCGAGGACCAACATTTTGGGATTGGGTAGGAGGGAGAGCGCGAACTTGACACGCTGCTGCTCGCCGCCGGAGCACAGGGAGATCTTCCGGTCGGCTAGATGTGCGATCCCGGCCCGTTCCAGGGCCTCCCGTCCCAGGGTCGGGGTGCGGTAGTTCGAGGCAACATAGTCGATAACCTCGCCAACCTTGAGATCGTGGAGCAGGCCACCGGTTTGGAGGACAGCGGAGATCATGCCTTTGTCGATTGCGTCCTTGGGCTGAAGACCACCAATGAGAACGTTCCCTGAGGTGGGGGTCGTGAGCCCGAGGACCATGTCGAGTGTTGTGGTTTTCCCGGCTCCATTCGGTCCGAGGAGGGCCACGATCTCACCCGATTGGATCGTGAGATCGATTCCGTTGACAGCTTTCACCGCGCCCTTCTTGAAGTGCTTGGTGAGCGAACTGATGTGAACTGCAGAGGTGGTGTCCGTCAGTGGACGCTGGGAGGTCATCTCTCAAGTGTTGCGCAAATGGTGGGGGAGCGAAACTGCACGCGCATATTGTCCAGATGAACAGTTGGTTAATGAGGTTGGGGGACGCCTGGAATGATAGGAATTTGTCGGGCGTAAGCGCGCCTCGAAAAAGCTGAAACGAGACCTATTCAGGTGCTTATGTCACTGCCCAGCATCGCGGATCGCGGCCTTTATCCCTCTGTAGCCGAGGGTGGGATACTCATGCCGCCCGGCCGCCGAGCCGAGGGGCCTGCGGTGCCTGCTGGCTTAGGACGGTGGGTATCGGTTGGCTCTGGACGCTCGGATGAAGCAGTTATCGGAGCGACCAGATCGTGCAGTTCGGTCGTGGACTATTCCGCTACGACGGTTATCGTCTCGCCGTGTGCGGAGACCTTGTCGCCTTCGGTCAGCTGCTTGCCGCGCTGGGTGCAGGGGGCGCCGTTGAGAAGAACGTCGCCGTTCTCTACGAGTTCACGGGCGTGGGCACCGGACTCGGCGAGGTTAGCGAGCTTGAGGAACTGGCCGAGCCTGATGGGAAGCTTTACTGGTACGTCATTCATTGATGAGTTTCTCCTGGGCTCTCTTGCGGAGCCAAACGAGGACGATGATAAGGATGATGAGACCGATAAGGGTGGCGACTCCGGCGGGGGAACCAGCGAATGTGGCGAGCAGCGCGTTCCAGACGGAGAAACCGATGGTCGAGTAGATGATCGCCCAGGCAATACAGCCGGGGAACATGGCGAGGGTGTACTTTGGGGGAGCCATGCGGGTGAGGCCGGCTGCAAGCTGGATGATGGTCTGGAATCCGACGGTGAGGAACGACAGAGGGATGATAATCCAGCCTCTGCGGTGGAGTGTGCCGATACCGTTGATAACGGCCTCGCTTTCGGACCAGTTGTAGAGCTTCCTGCGCCACCCGTCTTGCGGGACATTGCTTGTGAGCTTGGAGGCTATGAAATACCCGAGCCAATACGTGGCCTGGGCGCGGCAGAACACGACGAACAGCAGGAAGAGGAAAACCCAGATGAACGGGCCGCTGTCGAGAAAGTCTCCCATCAGTTTGCTGCCTGGCATTCGCCGCACACGCCGTATAGCTCGAACGTGTGGGTGACGTTGGAAAAGCCGTGATGATTGGCTACCTCATCGGCCCAGGTTTCAATCCCCGCTCCCTCAACCTCTCGGGTCCTGCCGCACCTGCGGCAGATCAGATGGTGGTGGTGGGCGTCGCGAAGGCACTTGCGGTAAAGCATCTCTCCATCGGAGTCGCGCAGGCAGTCAACGTCGCCGTCGTCGGCAAACATTTGTAGTGCCCGGTAGACGGTGGCTAGCCCGACGTCTTCACCGCGATCGGACAGGACCTCGTGCAGGGCCTGGGCGGACAGGAACCGATCGGTTGATTCCAGCGCCTGCCAAATCAGCGATCGCGCGCGCGTGGACCTCCTGGCTGGCTGCCCTACTCCGTTCGACACTCTTCACCTCTCAGACTGTCATCCATGTTTGGATGGGGATCTTTCTCCTGCGATCTTACTAGGAGGGGGCGCACAATCGAGAGGAGTGCGTAGAGACCCACAGCCAGCATGACGATCATGGCGCCCGGTGAAATGTCGTAAACGTACGTAATGATGAGACCGGCCTCGGCGACGACGAGGCCGATAATCATTGCCATCCTCATGGTCGAGATGAATGATCGCGTGACGAGCTGTGCGGTGGCGACTGGGATAACCATGAGGGCGGACACCATGAGAACACCAACGACACGCATGGCGATAGCAATGGTGAGGGCTGCGGTCACGGAAATCAGGACAGACAGGACCCGTACGGGCAGTCCAGTTGCTTTCGCGAACTCTTCGTCGTGGCACAGGGCAAACAGCGCGGGGCGTAGCCCGATGCCAACAATAAAGATGATGACGGCGAGGAAAACCGATAGCCACATGTCGAGTGGGGTGACTGTGGAGATCGAACCGAACAGGTAGGCGTTGAGATTGTTGGTGGTGCCACCGGCGATTCCGATGAGGAGAACGCCGCCAGCAATGCCGCCGTAGAACAGGAGCGCGAGGGCCACGTCTCCGGAGGCCTTGCCACGGTCGCGGAGATATTCGATGAGGAGTGCTCCGAGTACGGAAGCAAAGATGGCTCCGGGAACTGCCCACTGATCCTGCTGAGTGGCTCCCGCCGCGGAAGCGGCGAGCCATCCGGCGGCGACGCCGGTTAGGGCCATGTGCCCAATTCCGTCACCGAGAAGGGTGAGCCTGCGCTGGACAAGATAGGTGCCCATGACGGGAGCGGAGACACCCACGATTGCGGCGGTGATGAGCGCGCGGCGCAGTAGCCCGCTTCCCCACATTTCACTCAGTATGTCGATCACAGGCCGCCCTCCAAGTCGGGTGTACGGAACGGCAGGTAGTCATCGCCGTGCTCGTGGTCATGGTCGTGGTCCGGATGATCGTGGCCCTCTGCGACCCGAGGAGCGGGACCAAAGTGCGCGACCCTGCCGTGTTCGATAACGACCGTGGCGTCAATGAGCGGCTTAAGGTCCTGCAGTTCGTGCAGGACAACAACGATGGTGAGGCCCTGGTCGCGCTTCTCCGTCAGAGTCTGCGTAATGAGCTCCCGGGATCTCTTGTCGACACCGGAGAACGGTTCGTCGAGGAAAAGAAGGGAAGGGTTCCGGACGAGGGACCGGGCGAGCATGACGCGCTGCTGCTGCCCGCCGGAGAACGTTTGGACGGACTCATGAGCGCGGTGGGCAAGGCCCACACGTTCGAGGGAATCCATTGCCTTTTCCTTGGCGTCCTTACCGTGCCGGAAAGAGTTGCCGTACAGCAAGCCGGAGGAGACAACTTCGAGAGCGGTTGCTGGAACGCCCGCGGTGGAGGTGACGCGCTGGGGTGCGTAGCCGATCGACTTCCAGTCGAGCGAGCGGCCCGGCAGTTCCTGACCGAGGAGCCGGATGGTGCCGGTGTGCGGAAAGATACCGAGCATTGCTCGAACCAGAGTGGATTTGCCGGAGCCGTTAGGCCCCAGAATCCCGAGGGTGGAACCCTCGGGAACGTCAAGACTGATATCGGTCAGGATCTGGGAGGAGCCGAGTCTGACTCCAACGCTTTCAAGTTCTACCGCCGTCAACGGCAGTCCAGTGCGTTTTGGAGCTTGTCTAGGTTGGTTCGCATGAGAGCCTCGTAGTCAACGTTTTCATCGAGTTGGGTGGCCCCGGCATCCAGAATGTCGACGTCCACTCCCGCTTCCTCCGCCAAAGCGCCCGTCACGGACATTTCGGCCTCAGAGGTTGCGAAGATCAATGATACTCCCGCTTCTTCGATCAGCGCCGTGACCTCAGCGACACGACGCGGCGAAGGTTCGGTGTCAATCTCGAGACCGGCAATTCCCTGCTGGTCCAGGTCGTAAGCATTAGCAAGGTATCCGAAGGCCTCGTGGGAAACGACAAAGGTGTCGCTCTCGCACTGCGCCAGTCCCTCGTGGAAATCGCCATCCAGTGCCTCCATATCCGCAATCAGCTGCTCGGCGTTAGCGCGGTATTCGTCAGCGTTATCGGGATCAATCTCGGCAAGCTGCTCAGCGACGGGCTCCGCCAGCAGAGCCAGCTGAGTCGGGTCAAGCCAGAAGTGCGGATCAGGGCCCGAGTGGTCGTGTCCTTCGTGATCTTCCTCGTCGGTGTGATCGTGATCCTCATGCGCTTCTGCTTCCTCGGACGCCGCGTCATGTGCGTCCTGGGAGGCTTCCTGTTCCTCGGCTACGTCGCCTGAATGATCGTGACCGGAGTGGTCGATGTCTTCGATCAGCTTGATGTGGTCGGCAGCGTCGATGACTCGGCTGACCTCGGCGGCGCCGAGGGCATCATCCATGGCTGCTTGATATCCGGACAGGGTCACGACGAGGTCGACGTTCGAGAGATTGTTGACCTGGCGGGGGGAGAGCTCCAGGCTGTGATCATCGGAGCCCGGGGTAGTGAGCGAGGTGACCGAGACGTGGTCTCCTCCCACTTCTTCCGCAACATACTCGAGGGGGTAGATCGAGGTGGTGACCTGGATGCCGTCGGAGCTCGTTTCGTCGCCAGTTTCCGATGAGCAGGCTGCGACGATCAGTGCCGTACTGCCAAGGACCGCCACTGCGGGCTTCAATCTCTTCATGAGAACCATTCTCGAACAAGTGAGAATCGTTGTCAATTAGAGGGTGGCGGGATACGTCACGTTTGATTGTGGCAATTTCGGGAGAGTCGGGGATACTTGGTCACGTACGTCATCGTCCGTGCCATCCAGGTACGGGAAATAGAAAGGTTCCCATGGCTACATCGAAACTTGACAGCGTTATTTCTCTTGCGAAGCGGAGAGGCTTCGTTTATCCGTCCGGCGAGATCTACGGTGGTACGCGCTCAGCATGGGATTACGGTCCGCTTGGCGTGGAGCTCAAGGAGAACATCAAGCGCCAGTGGTGGCGCTTCATGGTTCAGGGCCGGGATAACGTCGTCGGCCTCGATTCTTCGATTATTCTTCCCCGCGATGTCTGGGTTGCCTCCGGCCACCTCGATGTCTTCAACGATCCGCTGACCGAGTGCATGAACTGCCACAAGCGGTTCCGTGTGGACCAGATGCAGGAGGAGTACGCGCACAAGAAGGGCATTGAGGATCCGGACACGGTTGAGCTGGCCGAACTGGGATGCCCGTCGTGTGGCACGAAGGGGCAGTGGACCGAGCCCCGCGACTTCAACATGATGCTGAAGACCTACCTTGGTCCCGTCGAGGATGAGTCCGGCGTGCACTACCTGCGTCCCGAGACCGCCCAGGGTATCTTCGTGAACTTCGGTAACGTCATGACTTCGGCTCGTATGAAGCCGCCGTTCGGCATCGGCCAGATCGGTAAGTCCTTCCGCAACGAGATCACGCCCGGTAACTTCATTTTCCGCACCCGCGAGTTCGAGCAGATGGAACTGCAGTTCTTCGTTGAGCCGGGCACGGATGAGGAGTGGCACGAGTACTGGCTGCAGGAGCGCACCAACTGGTACGTCAACCTCGGTATCTCGCGTGAGAACCTTCGCCACTTCGAGCATCCGCAAGAGAAGCTTTCCCACTACGCCAAGCGCACCGTCGACATCGAATACAAGTTCGGTTTTGCGGGCGGCGACTGGGGCGAGCTTGAGGGTATTGCAAACCGTACGGACTTCGACCTGTCGACCCACACGAAGCACTCCGGTAAGAAGCTTGAATACTTCGATCAGCAATCGGGTGAACGCTACACGCCGTACGTTATCGAGCCCTCGGCCGGTCTTACCCGCTCCCTCATGACTTTCCTCGTGGAAGCTTACGAGGAGGATGAGGCTCCGAACACGAAGGGTGGCGTCGATAAGCGCACCGTCCTGCGTCTCGATCCGCGCCTGGCTCCCGTCAAGGCCGCCGTCTTCCCGCTGTCCCGTAAGGAAGAGCTGGTTGGCCCCGCCAAGGAGCTCGCTCAGGAGCTGCGCATGCAGTACAACATCGAGTACGACGATGCTGGCGCGGTTGGTCGCCGCTACCGCCGTCAGGACGAGATCGGCACCCCGTTCTGCATCACCTACGACTTCGATTCGCTCGAAGACCAGTCGGTGACGATCCGCGACCGTGACACGATGGCGCAGGAACGCGTCTCCCTGTCGAAGGTTTCCTCGTACCTGAACGAGCGGATCCCGCGCTAGTGCATTCTCACGAGGACATCACCCTCGAGTCGGGTACGGCGAGGCGCGTCGCCATATGGCAGGCGATCCTCGTCGTACCCTTGGCACTTGCCACACTCATTGGGCTTGTTCTCCTCTGGCCTGCCGATTCCCCGGCGGGCTCCGTCCCCCTCGTCGCCGATTCCGTCACGATCGAAACCGGCACCGTCACCGAAATTGGCGACACGGACGAGTCTGGGGCAACCGACATTCGGATGATGTTGGATCAGGGCACGGAAGTGCCCGTCCACATCCCGCCCGAAATCATCGACAACGGTCTCGACGTTGGTGACTCCATCGAAGTGCTGTTCACCCCGGCCGCCGTGGGCACGGGAACTCCCTACATTTTCTGGGACTTTGAACGAGATGTCCCGCTGTGGTTGCTGATCGGCCTCTACATTCTGGTTGTCACCGTTGTTGCCAGAGGTAAGGGCCTCGCCGCGGTCGCTGGTCTGGGCCTAAGTCTCGCCGTTGTTGTCGTCTTCATGCTTCCCGCGTTGCTGGCGGGGCAGAACCCGCTTCTTGTTGTTCTGGCGGGCGCGGGAGCGATGATGTTCTCCTCGATCTATCTCGCCCACGGAATATCAATCCGAACAACCACCGCCATACTCGGCACCGCTGGCGGGCTTATCGTCACCGGCATACTTGCCATCATCGCGACCGATTTCGCCAACCTAACGGGGACCCTCACCAGCTCCGCACTCTCGCTCACCGCGTACGACATTCAACTGGATCAGCTACTCGTCTGCGGAATGATTCTCGCCGGCCTGGGAGCCCTCAATGACGTGACGATCACTCAGGTTTCCACGGTCTGGGAACTGCGATCCGCCAACCCCAATGCATCTGTCATGCAACTGTACAAGCAGGGCATGGTCGTCGGACGAGACCATATTGCGTCCACGATCTACACCCTGGCGTTCGCATATGTGGGCACCGCCCTACCGCTTCTGATGGCTGCGGCTGTTCTCGACCGGTCGTTCCTCGCTACACTGTCAACCGGCGAGATCGCCGAGGAGATCGTTCGGACCCTCGTGGCCTCGATCGGCCTCGTTCTCGCCATCCCACTCACCACTGGAATCGCAGCGAGGCTGGCGCGTGCCTGAACTTAACATTGGAAACCTGACTGCCACGGACGTTGTCCTAGCTCCCATGGCAGGTGTAACAAACCCTCCGTTCCGCAGGCTCTGCCGCGAAGCGGGAGAAGAGGGTGCCCGCATGGCGGGGTACACCGGCGCCTCCGGTTTCTACGTGTGCGAAATGGTGACCACAAGGGCGCTCGTCGAACGTCACCCCGAAACGATGCGGATGATCGAACCCGACCCGGAAGACCCCATCCGCTCCATCCAGCTCTACGGCGTCGAACCCAAGACCGTTGGTGCGGCGGTACGCATGCTTGTTGACGAAGACCGCGCTGACCACATTGACCTGAACTTTGGATGCCCGGTACCGAAGGTCACCCGCAAGGGCGGGGGAGCAGCCCTGCCCTGGAAAACGGACCTGTTCGCCGACCTCGTCAAGCAGGCCGTGGACAATGCTGGCGGCATTCCCGTCACCATCAAGACCCGCATCGGAATCGACGCCGACCACCAGACATATCTGGATGCTGGACGGATCGCACAGGATGCTGGCGTTGTCGCCATGGCGCTCCACGGGCGGACCATGGCCCAGCACTATGCTGGCAAGGCCGACTGGGACACCATCGCAACCCTCGTTGACGAACTCGACATTCCCGTCCTCGGCAACGGGGACCTGTTCAGTGCCGACGATGCCCAGGCCATGAGAGAGCACACCGAATGTGCAGGAGTTGTCGTAGGCAGGGGATGTCAGGGCAGGCCCTGGCTCTTCACGGACCTTGTCGCCGCCTCGCATGGCTCCACCGTCCGTGCCCGCCCCACCTTCCGCGAAGTCTCCGCCATCATCCACCGCCACGCCGAATACTCCATCGAACACTTCGGTGAAGAGCTCCGCGCAATGAGGGAAATGCGAAAGCACATCACCTGGTACCTGCGCGGCTTCGCCATCGGTGGCGAAAACCGTCGAGACCTCGCCCTCGTCTCCAGCCTCGCCGAACTCGACGAGCGTCTCGCCGCAATCCCCGACCAGGAATACCCGGAGGCAGCGGAGGGCCCCAGGGGCCGTGCCGGCACCGAGAAGAAGCCCCACCTGCCCGAATTCTGGCTCGACTCACGGGCCCTCTCACCCGAACAGTCCCTCAAAATCCAGGCGGCCGAAGTCAACATCTCCGGCGGCTGAGACCGAGCGCAGGCACAGCTGAGGCTCAGCACGCACATGCAAAAGACCGGCTGAACAGAACGCGTGAGCCCCCCGACGAAGCCGGATGTCAAGAAGCCCGACAACAACCGCCACGAAGCCGGTTGCCCTACGGCGCGTGCCCTCAACCAAACGGCAGCCTCGCGGTGTTGTGCACATCTGAACCAAAATAATATTGACAGCGGGCATCAGCCGCTGAGCAGGCTCATGTAAATGTCACCGCCGAGAAACTAGTAAGCTTCATACGTGGACTATGGGAGCATCGATGTTGAACGGTGGGCGCCTGAGGGCTCCCACAGCGTAGCCCGCTCGCACTTTGAACGGGACCGCGCCCGCGTACTCCATTCCTCCGGCCTGCGCCGCCTCGGCGCGAAAACACAGGTACTTGGACCGGCCACAAACGACTTTATCCGCACCCGCCTCACCCACACCCTCGAAGTAGCTCAGATCGGACGATCGCTCGCCAAATACATGGGAGCAGACCAGGACCTCGTCGAAACGGCATGCCTATGCCACGATCTCGGCCACCCGCCGTTTGGTCACAACGGTGAGCGTGCGCTCGCGGAAGTCTCCACCGACATCGGCGGCTTTGAAGGAAATGCACAGACGCTTCGCCTCATCACCCGCCTTGAACCGAAGAGATTCTTTCCCGACGGTCGGCCAGCCGGCATGAACCTCACGCGCGCGGCGGTCGACGCCACGATCAAATACCCGTGGGGCATCGAGGCCGGCAAACGGAAGTTCAACGTCTACGAGGACGACCGCGAGGTGTTCGAGTGGGCTCGGATGGGGAACAGGGGCCAGTGTGCGGAAGCGCAAATGATGGACCTCGCCGACGACATTGGCTATTCCGTACATGACGTTGAGGACGCCGTCGTCAAGGGACATCTCATTCTCGAAAATCTCGATAATGAACGAGAGCAAATCGTCGCTTCAACAGTTGATTGGTACGGGGGAGACGCTGATCGGCTCGATGCTGCTTTCGATCGCTTGTCCCCGCTATTCCCGAGAGGTACGCGGGATCCCAGCGTGACCTCGCCCAGCTGAAGGACCTCACGTCAAGCTTCATTGGCCGTTTCCTCACGGCCGTGACGGACGCGTCGCCGCGTTCGCTACGCTACGACGGGGAAGTTGTTATTCCCCGGGATATCGAGGATGAGATCCTGCTGCTGAAGGGAATCTCGGTCACCTTTGTCATGGCTCCACGGGAGCTTGAGCCAACGTATCTTTCCCAGCGGTCCGTTCTCTTTGACCTGGTGGATGCTCTTTGGGATAGGCCGGGCGAAATGGAGCCGATGTACCTCGAGCCCTACCGTGAGGCCGGGGATGAGAAATCGAAGCTCCGCTGCATTATCGACCAGGTCGCGGCCCTCACCGACCAGTCGGCGATGTCCTGGCATGCTCGGCTGTGCGGAATGCTGAGGAATCCGCTGTGATTCCCAGAGAAGACATCGACAAGGTTCGGGAACGGATCCAGATCGAGGACATTGTTTCTGACTACGTGTCGCTCCGGAACGCGGGCACGGGATCGATGAAAGGCCTGTGCCCGTTCCATGATGAGAAGACCCCGTCGTTCCACGTGCGCCCGCACGTGGGCAGGTGGCACTGCTTCGGCTGCGGCGAAGGTGGGGACGTTTTCTCCTTCGTTGAAAGAATTGAACACATCCCGTTCATCGAAGCCGTCCAATTCCTTGCCCGCAAGGCGGGCATTGAACTTCGTGACGAGAAGGGGCCCAGCCAGAACCGGGGGGTGACCCGTGCACGGCTCGTTGATGCTCACACCATTGCGGTCGAGTTTTACCGTGATCAGCTCGCGAAGAATCCTGCCGCCCAAGAGTTCCTCACCGGACGCGGATTCGATCGGGACGTCATCGATTCCTTCGAGGTTGGTTATTCCCCGGATTCGTGGGATGAACTCCTGCGACACCTGAGAGGCAGGGGCTTCACGGAGAAGGAGCTTGCCGCGACGGGTCTTTTCTCGACCGGTAACCGTGGCATGTACGACAGGTTCCGCGGCCGCATCATGTGGCCCATCCACTCCATCACCGGTGAAACGATCGGCTTTGGTGCCCGGATCATGGGGGATGGACAGCCGAAGTACCTCAACACCCCCGAAACTCAGCTCTACCAAAAGTCCAAGGTTCTCTACGGCCTTGACCGGGCAAAAAAGCAGATCAGCACCGAGCGCAAAGTTGTGATCGTTGAGGGGTACACGGATGTCATGGCGGCGCATCTCGCCGGCATTGAATCGGCTGTTGCAACCTGCGGCACGGCCTTCGGTACTGAGCACACGAAGATTGTTCGCCGCCTCATCGGTGACTCGGCTTCCCCTTCCGCGGGTGTTCAGCTCTCTTCCGGCAGGTCTGTCGGCGGAGAAATTATCTTCACGTTCGATGGTGATGAAGCCGGCCAAAAGGCCGCACTGCGTGCGTACGAGGAAGACCAGTCGTTTGCGGCCCAGACCTTTATTGCCGTTGATAAGGAAGGCCGGGATCCCGCGGATGTCAGACAACAGGATGGTGATGAGGGGGTGCGCGAGCTCGTCGAATCTCGTGAACCGCTCTTTGCCTTTGCGATCCGTTCCGTCCTCAAGGGCGCCCGTCTAGAAACGGCGGAAGGCAGAGTGGCCGGGCTACGCGCTGCGGCCCCCATGGTTGCCGGAATCCGAGACCGCGTTCTTCGAGGCGAATACACGCGTCAGCTTTCCGGCTGGCTGGGCATGGATGAAGACACGGTCCGTACCTACGTGCGGAACGCCGGCGGGCCGCAGGGTCAGGCACGACAAACTCCCGCACAGCTTGCTCCCCGTAATCAACTGCGCGATCCGATCGAACGGATCGAGAGGGAAGCCCTGGAAGTCATTCTGCAAATGCCGAACTACGCGAGAGCCGCCGGGGTCGATGATCTTCCTGCGGAAACGTTTGTTGTGCCCGTGCACCGCTCCGTTCACGACGCTATTCGGGCCGCGGGTGGTGTGGCTGCCTATGCGGCAAAGGAAGAAGAACTGCAGAGCCGCGGTGTTCCCGATCCCGCTGGCAAGGCCAGTTCCTGGTTTGTGGAAGAGGTTTCTGAGCGCGCGGAACCCGAGGTCGTTGCCGCTATTTCGCAGATTTCGGTGGCACCGATCCCGCAGCACGACCCGGCTGGCCTGTGGGCCTACGCTCGCGGAATTATTCTGTCGCTCTTGCGACTCGGAGTGACCAGGCAAATCGGTGAAATTCGGGGACGACTACAGCGCACTGATCCCGATGACGACAACTATGTTGCGCTGTTTACCAGGCTCATGCAGTTGGAGAAGCAGAAGCGAGCCTACGAGGAGGCCTAGCGACGCCTTAGATGAGGATGAGTAGGGCCTGCCAAAAGATCTTTGGGATTCCTGAGAGTGACGTCGAGATAGGGCAGTGCCCGGGATGTACCCATGTAGACGTGCTCGTCGGCAAACTTATCGCCCCTGGTGGTGCCTCGGTTGATGATGACGATCGGTTGCCCAACCTTGGCTGTTTCGCGAACAAACCTCATGGCCGACGCCACGGATAGCGAGCTTCCCGCAACAAGAAGCGCATCGGATTGCGCGCAGATGGCACGCCCCTCCTCGATGTCGTCCTTGCGGACCGTGCCACCGAAGAACACCACATCGGTGCGGAGAATACCGCCGCACCGTGGGCAGTCCGCCACGACGAATCCCGCGGTGTCGGCGATTGCCGCGTCGGTGTCGGGTGCGATCTCAGCATCGGCAACGTGACGTTCGGTCCACCCCGGGTTAAGCTCCGTCAGCTTCTTATGTAGCTCGGCGCGGTCGATAAACATGCCGCACTGGGTGCAAACAACCCGGTCGCCTCTCCCGTGCAGGTTAACAAGCCTCGTTGTTCCCGCGGATGCATGGAGCATGTCGATATTCTGGGTGATAACACCGGTGACGATACCCCGTTGCTCCAGGTGTGCGAGGGCGTAGTGTCCGGCGTTCGGGATCGCACGGTAGGGGCGGGACCATCCCACATGGTTGCGTGCCCAATAGTGGGAGCGCATTGGGGAACTGGCCATGAACTGCTGCAACGTCATCGGGTGGCGAGGCGGTGAACCGGGGGAACGGTAGTCGGGCAGGCCCGAATCAGTTGAGATTCCGGCACCCGTAATAACGGCGAGCTTCTTCCCCTGCAGGATCTCGATCGCGCGTGCCATCGCCTCATCGAGATTTTCAGGTTCGGGCAGAGCTGCCTCGGCGGGTGGTGCTTCGATGTGTTTGATTCGTAGATTCGGTACAGAACCGCCCGGGAAGAAGTCCTCAATCGAATTGGCCATACCCGTATTACATCACGGGTCAAGAATTCCTCATTCGGGAGGTTACCTAGGCGCGCGGTTGCGCAGGAAATGTGGGAGCCGAGTCAAGAGGTTGTCACGAGCGATGCGAAGCATGATCGATTTCTGCAGCTTCTTTCGACGTTCTGAGACCTGGCTCACGGACCCGTTCATGTTGGCTCGGTAACCCGGGTGATACCGGGGTGAGACTTGGGAATCAATGGGTGGAGCCTGTCAAGTTGTTTGTGTAAGTGGGGGTGGCGGTTTAATGGGTTTTGGAGGTAGGGCTGGATACGGTCGGGGTATGCCAGAGCGAGTTGGGCGAGTGCTTATTTCCAGTTCGTGACCGTGAGTCTTTCCTTGTGCCCCCAACAGGACTCGAACCTGTGACCTATGGATTATGAGTCCACTGCTCTAACCGACTGAGCTATAGGGGCGGGCCTTCACAATTCTAGATGAATCATCGGTAGATCATGAAATGCGCCGGTGCCACGCGATGTTGTTGTCACTGCTGACCTTCATCGTGTCAGCAATCGGTGCTTGCGGCCGGTACCGACCGGCCGGTGCCGTGGTGGGCACGCAGATACAAGTCCTCGGTGGCTCTCAGTCGACCCCAGGCATTGGCCTTGAATTAAGAGATTCAAGGTGCTGCGCTGGGTGGGTGGGAGAGCGGCATTTACGGCTGACTGCCGCGGCGTCTTCCTCGTATCTCCTACGAGTTGAGGATGTTCCTTCTCTTAAAGCCTGCAATGCCGACGAGTGCAAGCAGGCATGCGAAGACCGTCATCACCACAAGGGGCAGGGGTGCAGGGTCTGTCCAGGGCACCAGCGGCACATGCGCGATTGGGGAGAGATTGCTTAGCCACTGTGGGAGGTTCAGCAGGTCGCCTAGGAAAACCTCAATGGCTATGAAGGTAACGAAGGCCCAGGCCATGCCCGTGAACCTCGGTGTGATTCCGTAGAGTGCAAAGGCGATAGCCCCGGTGACGGCAATGGCGGGGAGGTAGGCGGCTGAAGCGCTCGTTAGTTCCCGTGTCCACGACCAGTTGCCAGTGGCTGCGGAGAGGCCAAGGCCTGCGCCAAGCCCCAGGAACAGCATGGAGATGATCGCGTAGACGAGTGCAATTCCTGCCCAGGTTGTCATGACTTTCGTTCGCGGTGTTCCCGAGATGATGGTTGCTCCGACGCGGCCTTCTGTTTCTTCGCTCTTTAAATGAAGGATTGCGGAAACGAGAAGGATCAGCGGGCCGATCGCCAGGAAGGCAAGGATGATTGCGGCAAACGACAGCGTCAGGTCATCGAGGGAGATGGGGACCCATTCGCCGATTGCAGGATTGTCCTCCACCATGCCATCAATCGAGTTCGCGAGGCTTCCAAATGCGACCGCGAAGATAAAGACGCCGATCGTCCATCCAACAAAGTTTCCGGTCAGCAGGTGGCGCGGTATGCCAATGGGGGAGAGAAGGCCCGTGGATGCTTCGGCCGGTCCGGGTTGCGTTGGGCGAATGCCCTCGCCAAGGTCGCGGCGGATATTGAGCCTAATGGCGGCGATCAGGACAATGATAGTGAGTGCCAGGGACAGGGTGAGTGGCCACCAGCGCAGGTCAACGTAGAGCTTCGTTTGCTGGGCCCAGGCAATGGCCGAAAACCAGGACAGCCAGGAGCCCTCCGGGTTGATGACATCACCGATGCCGCGAATGATGACGGCGATGCCGAGGGCTCCGAAGGCCATGCCGCTTGCGGTGCGACCGTGCTCAGTTAGCTGAGCAGTCAGGGTGGCGATGGCACCAAAGGCGAGACCGGTTGCTCCCGCCGCAACACCGAACGCGACAGAATCAATGCCCGTCATGCCCGAGGCAAAGAGGGCGAGGATGATGGCGAGGCTAACGGCGATGTTTGCTATCGCCACTATTCCCATGGTTGCGGTTATTGGTGCGAAGCGGCCAACTGGAAGTGCAAGGAGAACTTCCATGCGGCCAGACTCTTCTTCCTGCCTCGTGTGGCGGACGACCAACAGGATGCTCATGATCGCCGTCGGTAAGAACACCCAGAGGGCCAGTTCGTTCGCGAGCATGGCGCCGAACGTGTAGTTGTCGAGGGCAAAGGCCGGGCCGGTCATCATGACCGCGGCGGGATTCGACATGAGTGTGGCGCGGCCCTGCAGGGCCTCCGGGGTTGGGTACGCGTTCTCCATGCCAATGACGGATGCCCAGATAAGGAGGAAGAATCCGAGAGTCCAGGAAATAATCCGGATTCGATCCAGGCGCAAGTAGAAGGAGAGTAGGAATCCTGTTCCGGTGAAGCGCGACGGGGCTGATGCAGATGAGCGGGCGTCCTCTACTGCGGTGGTCATTCTGTTTCCTCCGGAATCTCATCGCCGTAGTGCCGAAGGAACATTTCCTCGAGTGAAGGTGGAGCGATTGTCACATTGCGGACGCCGAGGTCTGCAAGGGTGGCAAGGATGCTGTTCACGTCTGTGTCGTCGATGTCGAAAGACATGCGGTCACCGTCGATTGAGGCGTCGTGGACAGCGGGGTGTTGAAGGAGGGAAGCAGGATCCGATGAGACGGTTGCTGTTACGCGTGACCTGGTTAGGTGTCGGAGCTCCTGGAGAGTGCCGGTTTGGACATCCTTGCCTGCGCGAATAATGGTGACGGAATCGCAGAGTTTCTCAACCTCGGCCAGGATGTGACTCGAGAGCAGCACCGTGCGTCCTTCATCCTTCAGTTTGCGCACCTCATCTTGGAAGATCGCCTCCATGAGTGGATCCAGTCCCGAGGTGGGTTCATCGAGAAAGTACAGCTCGGCATCGGAGGACAGCGCAGCGACGAGTGCGACCTTTTGCCGGTTGCCCTTTGAGTATGTCCTCGTCTTCTTTGTGGGATCCAGTTCGAATCGTTCGAGAAGCTCCTCCTTTCGCGACGTCAATCTCGGGGAATCCCAGTGTCGAGTTAATACGTCGATTGCTTCCCCGCCTGTCAGGCTCGGCCAGAGAGCGGTGTCGCCCGCGACGTAGGCGATCCTGCGGTGGATGTGGACCGAGTCGTTCCAGGGATCGAGTCCAAGAACCTGGGCCCGGCCGGATTCGGCGCGCAGCATGCCGAGCAGGATACGAATGGTTGTGGATTTACCGGAGCCGTTCGGACCAAGGAAACCGCGGATCTCACCCGGTTCAACCGCGAGGCTGAAACCGTCAAGGGCCCGGGTGGATCCGAATGTTCTGACGAGATTGGAGACGGAAATCGTGGGGTGGGTCATGGGATCTCCTTCGTGGGAGTATCTTTGGGTGGCTCGGAATGCTGTTCGATGGAGTCATTGCTCCGGTTGGCGAGATAACTGTCGAGAAGGGTGGAGTCGAGAAGGAGAGGCTCGGTATAAACCTCGAGCATTGGTCCGGTCGCACGTTCGTAGTAGGACCGGAGCCATGCTGGAAGAGTTTCGAGGTCGAAGCCCTGTTGCGTCATGGAGAAGTTGAGAAGCAGGGCCCCGAGTGCCTGCTCAGCAAGAACCCGGGCCCGCGTTGACGGGAATCGAGTGGAGCTGACGATGCCGTGGGAGGCCGCGTCCTCCATGTAGTCTTTAGCGTCCGAAACGAACTGGTCCACGAACGTTGCCACCCTTTCCCCGCCCGATTGAAGGTAGCGAAGGGTGTAGCCAACGAGGGGCGCATAACCCTCGATTGAGGCGAGTGCGCCAAGAAGAACCGCGGGACCATCGGTTGGCTGGAGAACGGAAGTCTTTGCTTCCTTGATCATGGCAAGGACGTGGTCGGTGCAGGCTTCCTGCAGTCCCTGAGTGGATCCAAAGTGGTGAATAACGAGACCGGGGCTCACCCCGGCTTCTGCTGCAATTGACCGTATGGAAGCGTTCATGCCATCGGATGCGTAGCGCAGGATCGCAGCATTGCGAATCCGGGCCGAGGTGCTGAGATCGGGATCTGAACCCATGTTCAATATGTTAAACGCCTGTTTAATCGGGTTCAAGTGAGGCCTCGGATCGATGGGCTTTGGGACGTCAGTGGCCGCGATTTCGTGCTGTAGCAGGGTGCGAATCGAGGTTTGTGCTCGCTAGCCTGTCGAGATGTGCGTCGAGATTTCGATGGAATGAGTAGATCGTGTCGGTGGGACGTACCGGACAATAGGCGCAAAACGGTATAAATACACATTAGGTCAGTTATTTGTTGCATATATCTGTCAACCGCTATACGCGGGTCGTGTCTGATGGAAGTGGCTTCATTGCAACGGTTTGAAGGGTTCTGGGACCTGCGACCCAGGTTAATTACTGGTTAAACCTGACAATTAATTCTACAGATCCTGTGAATACTCTGACAGGACGTGGAACACATCGACGCCGAGGTCGGTGAACGAAAGGACGGGCAATGGCCGAGGAGGAAACGGTAACAGCTACCGAACAGCCTTCGGAAGCTGGGCCGGCACGTCAACGCACATGGCTACGCGGGAAGAACGTTCTTCTTTTTCTCGCGGTCTTCGTTTTCGGCTCCTTCATCGGAGTCGGAAGCTTCACGTTCCTCTACGCGAACGGCATTGGCTACCTCTACGACGAACCGGAGGGATGCGCTCAGTGCCACGCTATGGACGATTATCTGGAGGGATACAACAAGGGTAGCCACAAGGATGTGGCGACGTGCAATGACTGCCATATGCCCCATGACAACCTGGCGAAGTCGCTGTGGGTGAAGGCCGATAACGGCTTCTGGCACGCGTTGAAGTTCACGACCGGTGACTACCCGACGAATATCGAAATCCGTGAGTCAAACAGGCAGGTGACGAACGAAGCCTGCGTGTACTGCCACGGAGATTATCTCAGCGGCGTACATGAGGTTCGTGCTGAAGGTGACGAATTGGATTGCACAAGGTGCCACGAGACCGTGGGACATGCGAAGTGAGTAAGAAGATGAGTGACAACGAAACAACAAACAATGACGCGAAGGCTGTGAGGTCGTGGTCCGCGTCGAAAATCCTCATTGCTGTCATCGTGACTGCTCTCGTGACATTCGCTATGACGGCGCTGCTTCTCAACATTCTTGAGCGCAAGAATGAGGCGGCGCAGCCCTCGCACAATGTTGTCGAGCTGACTGACACGACGTATGACCCGGCAGTGTGGGGCCAGAACTACCCGCAGCAGTACGAGACATACCTGCAGACCGACGAAATGGTACCGACCCGGTATGCGGGTGCGCACGCAGTCGAGCAGGAGCCGACCGAGGACGATCCTCGGACCGAGGCATCTTCGTCGAGGCTCGAGGAGGATCCCAGGCTGGAGATCATGTGGGCCGGCTACCCCTTCTCCGTCGACTACACGCACGCTCGCGGACACGAGTACATGCTGGTTGACCAGATGTACACCCAGCGCGTGACGGACTTTAACCAGCCCGGCACGTGCCTGAACTGCCATGCTTCCATGCCCGAGATCTATAACGAGCTTGGTGATGGTGACATGAATGCCGGATTTGATGCGGTGAACGCACTCTCGTATGAGGAAGCGGTTGAGCACGCATCCGGTCCGATTGCCTGCATCGACTGCCATAACCCGGAAACCATGGAACTCCAGATCACGAGGCCTGCGTTTATCAACGGTATCGCCGATCTTAAGGCGGCGGAAGGCATTGAAGACTACGACGTCAACCGGGATGCGACAACGGACGAGATGCGGTCCTATGTGTGCGCCCAGTGCCACGTCGAATACTACTTCGACGGGGATGCTGGCAATCGCCTGACTTTCCCCTGGTCCGAGGGTATTCACATTGACGAGATCTGGGAGTACTACCAGAAGGATGGTCACATCGACTTCACCCACGAGATCACGGGAGCAGAGATCGTGAAGGCTCAGCATCCCGAATTCGACCTGTGGAGGAACGGTGTCCACGCCGATGCTGGCGTCTCCTGTGCGGACTGCCACATGGCATATGACCGTGCCGGGGCTCAGAAGGTCACCGATCACCAGATCAATTCCCCGCTGCTCGACACCAACCAGTCGTGCGGTACCTGCCACAGCGATGATTCGGACGTTCTCGTCAACCGAGTTGAAACGATCCAGGACCGTTTCATCGTTTCCCGCGACCAGACCTTCGATGCTCTTGTCAGCCTCATCTACAACATCGAGGCCGCGATTGAAGACGGTGTCGATGACGAGGCCATTGACCTGGCACGCGAATACCAGAACAAGGCCAGCTTCTACCTCGACTACGTGTACTCGGAGAACTCCTACGGGTTCCACGCACCGGACTACATTCAGTCGATCCTCATGTCCTCGATGGATGCATCGAGGAACGGCGAGCTTGCCCTGACCGGTAAGACAGCCGAGGAGCTTGAGCCTTCCGATATCTCCCAGGCAAACCTGGAGAGGAACGAGCAGAGGCGGTCTGCAGCTAATGAGTAAGAAGTCGGATTCCTTGCCCGCCTCCACGGGCGGGGACCCGAACGACATCCTTGCCTTCCTCGAATCGGCCCCGGAGTCGATTCGAGGATGGGCGGGGGAGCAGTCCAAGCTCATCCGGCAAGAACTGGATGCGCAGGCAACATCCGTGAAGCCGGCAACGACTGCGTCGGCGCCTCTCGACGAGAACGAAACGGCCCTCGCCGAACTCGACGAGTTCGAGGAAGAAGTGCCTGTCTTCCGTAAGAGGGCCAAAGCAAAGGCCGCACGCAAGGCGGCCAAGCCTGCGAGCGAGAATGCAGATAATGGACCGTCGGAACGCAAGGTCGTTCTTATCTCCCTTGCCGTTGCCCTCGTTGTCGGTATCGGCTCCAGCGCCTACTTCGCAAGCCGGTGGGAAACGCCGGAAACCAGTGCCTCGATGGGGATGCCGGCGGGACATCCCGATATCAGCGATGAGCCGGCCGTGTCTGTTGCCAAAATGGCGCAGGCTGAGGCCGCCCTCCAGGCGGACCCGGACAACGTTGACCTCCTCATCTCCATGGGCGGACTCCGCTTCGACAACGGCGAATACGAGGTTGCCGAAGAGCACTGGTCGAAGGCCATTGAGCTGGACCCGGAAAGCGTTGCTGGCCACTACTACATGGGCTTTGCCTACCTCGCTTCCGAACCCGCGCGCGAGCAGGAGGCCGTTGATTCGTGGAACAGGGTCATTGACCTTGCTCCCGACTCGGACTACGCGGCGAACGTGAAGATGCACGTCGACTCGCTCGGCGGAATGGGGGAAGGATCGGCCGATGAGTCGGCGGACCCTGCCGAAGAAACGACCGTCCCCGCCGAGGATGAATCTGTCCCCGCCGATGACGGGACGGTTCCTGAGGAGACCGAGGAGCCATGAGTATCGCGCTCGTCTTCCTCGCGGGTTTTGTTTCCTTCCTATCCCCGTGCTTCCTGCCGGTTGTTCCCGTCTTCTCAACCTATGTCGCGGGAACGAGTCCGGCACGGCCGGGATCGGAAGGCGGGGCGGTCCTGACCGCCACAAGAACCCGTGCGGCTGCCCGAGCCAGCGTCTTTGTTCTCGCGTTCTCCACCGTATTCGCGGGCCTTTGGATCCTCGTCGGACTCATCGGATACGTCGTGGGGGATTTCCGCGACACCCTCACCATCGTCGGCGGAATCATCCTCATCGCTCTCGGGCTCCACGTTGCTGGCCTCCTCCGTATTCCGGCCCTTGACCGCACCATCCGTGCGAAGGTTGATGGCGACAGTGATCCATCAGTCCGCAGGGCCGCTCTTCTCGGGCTGGCGTTCGGAGCAGGTTGGACCCCGTGTATCGGACCCGTTCTTGGTGGTGTCATCGGTATTGCTACGACGCAGAGCGTTGCAGAAGGAGCTCTCCTTCTTGCTGTTTACTGCGCAGGTCTTGGCATTCCCTTCATTCTTGTTGCTACCGGGCTCGGCGACGTTCTTGAGCGTACTGCCTGGATCAAGCGGCACTATCGGACGATCGAACTCGTCCTTGGACTTTTCCTCATCGTTATCGGTTTCCTCATGATCTCGGGCCTGCTGGAAAGACTGGCGGCCCTCGTCCCGGCGGTGGTGTAGCAACATGGCTGAAACAGTGAGACAGCAAAGCTCGGCTCCGGAGCTTCCCCCGGAGGAGGACGATGTTTCGCCCCTGACCCTCGTCAAGCGAATCTACGCCTTCTTCTACAACAAGACGGTCGGTCTGATCCTCATCATTCTCATGGCGGTTCTTGCGCTGTTCGGAACGATGATCATGCAGGCGCCGACAGGTACCTTTGACGATCCGATTCAGGCCGAGAGTTTCCTCGAGTCTGTCCGACCCAAGTACGGCATGTGGACCGATGTCCTCGCATTCCTTGGCTTCTTCCGGATGTACACGTCCCCGATCTTCCTGACCGTGAGCGCCCTACTGGCAGGCTCAATCATCGGTTGTACCGTGCACCGGTTGCCGCTACTGTGGCGGGCCGCCATGCACCCCCGCACTCACGTCTCCCAGGGTTTCCACCGTCACGCACAGAACCGTCGCCTCGTCACATCCGAGGAAGAGCCAGATGCGTTCCTGCAACGATCGAAGGACGTCTTCAAGAAGAACCGTTGGCGGATACTTGCCGATGATAGGGATCCGCGTGCCTATTACACGGATAAGAACCGCTTCGGTCCATTCGGAACGGCACTGGCCCATGCCGCGTTTGTTCTGATCATGGCCGCCTTCGTTGTCTCTTCTCTCTTCTCCTTTGAGCAGTTCATGGTCATCCCCGTCGGAGGCTCTGTCGAACTTGAGGATTCCAGTGTGGAAGTTCGCGCGGACAGTTTCGTTGATTCCTACAACGAAGACGGCAGGCCGATCGATTACGTGTCTGAGTTGACCATCGTTGATAACGGGACGGACATGGTCTCGCAGGAAGTGCGTGTCAACATGCCCCTTGCCTATGGGGGAGTGAAGTTCCACCAGACCTCGTACGGCATTGCCTCCAACGTTCACGTCACCGAGCTCGATGGAAATGTTGTCTTCGACGGTGCCGTGCCAATGCAGTGGACCTCGACGGATGGCACAAACTCCGTTGGCTCAATTGACGAGCGGGAAGACCTCGACATTCTGATCGTCACGCCCGCTTCGGGACGTACCGACTCCGTCATCCCGATTGGCTCGGCCATGGTCGAGATCTATCCCAGTGGGTCTAACGAACCGCTTGCTGTTACTCAGTTACCCCAGGGTGAGGCGGTGACCGTCGGCGACTTCGTGTTTACCTTCGAAGGCGAAGCCCAGTACACCGGTATCACTGCCCGTCATGATCCTGGCTCTCCGCTCCTTTGGATCGCGTCAATCTTGCTTGTTGTCGGCATGTTCATGACATTTGGCTTCCCGCACCGCAGGATCTGGGTCCGAGTCGATGATGATTCGAACCTGTCGCTTGCGTCCGTCGACAAGCACGACGCGATCTACGCCAATCAATTCAACCGGCTCATTGGTGAAATCGAGCAGAACCCCGAAAGGACCACCGATGCTTGAGACATTTGAATATTTTCTTTTGGCGGCAACGATCGTCGCTGCCCTTGCCCTGATTTGCGATGGTGCCTACCTGACATCTCGCAAGCATCAGGTCCGCAAACAGCCCAAGGTTCTGGCAGGTGCTGCGGGTAGTGGGATCGTCGACGGGGAGGACAATCCCGGTCCGATCCAGCCAGCATCGAGGAGCCCGAAGACGAAGGGGCTCGCCTGGTACGGTAGCGCCTTCACGATCGTCGCGTTCCTTCTCGTCACGGTGTATCTCATTGGCCGTATGAGCCTGACCGGCCACGGTCCGTTTGCCAACCAGCACGAGTTCGCCGTGTCGTTCACATGGGGGATCCTCGGCGCCTACCTGTTTTTCCTGTGGCGCTACCGGATCCGTATGCTCTCACTGGTTGTTATGCCGGTGGTGCTTGGCTTGATGATCTACGCCCAAAGCCTCGACACCGGCATCGAGCCACTCGTCCCGGCCCTCCAAAACAACCTGCTTCTGACTCTCCACGTCTCCACGGCAATCCTCGCCTACGGTGCTGCGTGCGTGTCGTTCGGTGGGGCCGTTCTCTACCTGGCTCATAAGCCCCTGTCGAAGAAGATCCGCCGCATGCCGTCCGCTGATCTCTTCGATGAAATCGGTTACAAGGCGGCGGTGTTCACCTTCCCGATGCTGACCATCATGATTCTCCTCGGAGCCCTCTGGGCAGATACTGCGTGGGGCAGGTACTGGGGTTGGGATCCGAAGGAAACGGCAGCGTTCGTGACCTGGCTTCTCTACGGTGCCTATCTGCACGCGCGCGTGGTCCGCGACTGGCGAGGTAAGCGTGCCGCCTGGCTCCTCATCGCCGGCTTTGTTGCCGTCCTCTTCGCCTACTTCGGCAACCACTTCTTCGGGGGTCTGCACTCCTATGGCTGATCAGGTACTTGACTGGCGGGAACGGATCCAGAACTCCCGGATCGGTTCCCTCCTCGTCGTGATCATCACGACCGTGATTGTCATCGCCGGTGTTCTCCTTGTCAAAGGCGGAAACGAAGAGGCGGCCGCGCTGTCGGAGATCGAACTCTCCGAGGAGGCCGCCGCCAAGCCCCCTGCCATTGGAGCACAAGCCCCGACGTTCAGCGGAATCGACCTCAACGGCGAAACCGTTGATCTTGAGAACATGGACGAACCCGTCTGGCTCATCTTCAACGCCACCTGGTGCACGGCATGTCGGGCAGAGACCCCACACATTCAGGAAGCCGAAGAAAAGTACGGGGATGACATCGATATCCTGGCGATTTACGTGAACGAATCTGAGAATGCTGTCCGGTCCTACACTGACCAGGTTGGGCTCAGCTACACCCACATGCTTGACCCCACAACAGAGATTGCTGCTGCCTATCGAACGATGGGGGTACCCGCTCACTTCTTCATCAACACCGATGGTACGGTTGCCTCGATCCATCAGGGAGCGATCTCGCCCTCCCAGATCGACAGGGCACTGGAGGGGCTTGGATAGACCCGCGCGACCGATGGATTATGAGTCCACTGCTTGTGGGGACTGCAGGAACGGGGGTTGATCAGGCCGACATGAAGAATCTAAACGTGGGAGGCAAAGTATCGCCTCCCACGTTCTGTTATCAGACGGAATCGCGCTCCGGGCCTATCGGTAGCGAATACTGACGTTGTTCGGGTTCGCGACGAGCAGGAGAAGAACGGTGGCTAACCCAACCAGCCTTTGGCTCTCGCAATATCGACTGCTTCGTGCCGATTCTTTGCACCGAGTTTGAGCTGTGCGGAGGACAGGTAGTTCCGGACGGTGCCTTCGGCAAGATGTGCGCGGCGGGCTATATCGGCGATCGGTGCTCCGTGCGCGGCAAGTTCAACGACGTCGGTTTCGCGCGGGGTGAGCGGTGAATCGCCGGCGGCGATCGTGTCGGCAGCAAGCCCGGGATCGACGACCCGTGAGCCGCGAGCAACGTCTCGAACTGCTTTCTCGAGGTCCTGGGCCATGGCGGTCTTGGGAAGGAACCCCGAGATCCCGGAGGACAGGGCTCGCTTGAGGTAGCCGGGCCGCGCGTGGGACGTGAGGATCATGGTCTTGAGTCCCGGGACCTTGTCCATGAGGGCGATGGCGGTGTCGATCCCGTCCATGCCACCCAGTTGCAGGTCGACAATGGCGAGGGTTGGCTCCAGGGCCGGTGCCAGCTTGAGGGCTTCCTCGCCGCTTTCAAATTCTCCTGCGACGTCGATGTCATCCATGAGACCCAGGAGACCTGCGATTGCGGAGCGGATCAGGTGCTCGTCATCGACGAGGATGATGCGGATCATGGGGCCTCCGGAAAGTCGAGCGTGAGAACGAACTGCTGTCCTTCACGATAGTGCGTGATCGTTCCATCGGTTCCGATGCGGCGAGCTAGTCCCGCGAGGCCCGTGCCATCTAACCGTTGCTCTTGGTCTGAATATCCCACACCGTCGTTGATGATTTGCACGCCGTCGGCACCGAGAGTGATGGAGACCTGGGTGGCGTTGGAATGCCTAATGATGTTTGTCGTGGCCTCGCGGATAAGAGCGGCAGTATGGGTGGCCCGTTCGGGGCTGAGCTCGTGTGCGCGTCCCGTGAGGGTGACGCGAGCTCCGGAGGCCTCAAGGAGGGAAATTGCCCCTTCCATTTCCATTGCCAGGTCGGGTGCCTGGTAGCCGCGGACGAGGGCACGGACCTCGTCAAGTGAGGAGTTGGCGAGAGATGAAACCTCGGCAAGCTGCGCGCGGGCACGGTGGTCCCCGCGAGCCATGAGCTGGTCGGCCAGCTGGGCTTTGAGCGAGATCGCGGCGAGATTGCGGCCCATGACGTCGTGCAGGTCGGCTGAGAAGCGGAGTCGTTCGCGGGCTACGGCAAGATCAGCTTCGGTTTGTTTAGCCTTTTCGAGGTCTCCGATGACAACGACGTACCAGAGTGACATCTTGACCGATCCCCAGAACACGAAGGTGACGAAGGCGATTGCTACCACCTGGATGAATTGGTTTCCGGGGATAAGTGCAGTTGCTCCACCTGACAGCAGAGCAACGAGGAGTGACACCGAGTTTGGTCCGCTTGCGGTGACACAGATGAGGGCGGTGATGAAGAGCGAGGCTGCGGTCGAGGCCGCGGAGAGAGTCTGGTCCGGGGAATCCGTGAGTATGGCTGCGATCGCGGTGATCGCCGGGACAACAAAGAGGGAGGCCGCCTCGAGCTGGGTCGATTTCTCCCGCAGATCTGATCCGCGGAACAGCCACTTGCCGTACACAACCGCGAGGATGATCAGCCCGGGCAGGAGGAAGGTGAGCGTGAACGGGTCGGAGAGGTGTCCGAAGTCGGCGGTGACCATCATTGGGCCGATGAGGACGACGGGGATGAAGAGGATAAGACCCCAGAGGGACCACGCGAAAGTGCGGTAGAGCCTGCGCGACTCTTTCGTGGTGAATTCATCGTGCGGCTCGTACCGCCACCTTGCGCGGGTCATGGGGGACATGGGCTTCATAGTAAAAGACTAGGACCGCTTCGCCCAACGGAATCGCTTTGCCGCATACAGGGCGGGAAGGACGGTCCATGCGAGCAGGATCAGGACGGGCTGGCCGAGCTCCGCAAAGTCGACGGGGCCAAACCAACTGGCGGAGAGGAGTTCCGCAACGGGGGCCGTCGGCAGGAACTGGCCGATCTGGTAGAGCGTTGAGGTCGTGTCCGGCATGAGCGGAACTGCGGCGCCCAGGAACACGAGGATGATGAACGGCATCGAGGTGATCTGGGCGGACTCGGCTGTGCGGGTCGAAATCGAGGTCGCGAACGCCATGACAACAAACATCGCTGCGGTCACGAGAATGGTTGCGATCATGAGCGGAATGTTGACTGGGATATCCAGGCCAAGCGCGGGGACAGAAATAGCAATTGTTGCAAACGCCATGAGGACCCCGACGAGGAAGCCGGGAGCGGATACCGAGGTGAGGATCGTGGCGTCGGAGACCTCGCCGCCCCGCAGGCGCTGGAGGACGGATTCTTCGCGGCGGTTCACGATGGCTGACAGCGGGTTGTAGAAGGCAACGAAGACGAGGCCAAACAGCACGATGAGAGTGATGACGGAAGCGAGGAGCCCGTGGACTCCTTCAACGTCTGCGAGATCGCGGAACAGGAAGGGCGCCGCCAGCGGCATGATGAGCGCGTAGAAAAGCTGGAGGGCGTTGCGGCGCAACAGGACGAACTCGGCCTTGGTAAGCGAAGCCCAGCGGGAGAAAGGGGAAACGCGGGGTGTATCTACGGTCGTTGTCATGGTTACTTTCCTTCTGCGATGTCGAGGAACACGGATTCGAGGGACGCGGCGGAAGCCTTGAGGCCAGACAGTTCAGTGCCCGTTTCCTCTGCCCAGGCAAGCAGCTTTGCGAGGTCCTTCTGGAGCTGGTGGGTTGTGATCGTTGTTGTCCCGCGGTGGGACGTTGCCCTGGATTCGAACTCGACAGGAATGGCGAGCTCGTCGAACTTGATTGTCGAGGGGTGACCGGCAACGACCGAATCGGATGTTCCGGAGGTGACGATCTTTCCCTCATGCATGATGGCGAGCCGGTCGCACAGGTACTCGGCTTCCTCCAGGTAGTGCGTGGTCAGCACGATTGTTGTGCCGGAGGACTGGATGGAGGCGATGAGCTCCCAGGCTTGCCGGCGAGACTCTGGGTCCAGGCCCGTTGTGGGCTCGTCCAGGAACAGAAGCTGGGGCTGTCCGATGATGGCGCAGGCCAAGTCCAAGCGTCTCACTTCACCGCCGGAAAGTGATGAGACGCGAACGTTGGCGCGGTGATCGAGGCTTACCCAGTCCAGGACTGTGCCAACGGGAAGCGGGTTCGACAGGGTGCCCGCCCACATGGACAGGGTTTCCCTGGCCGTCAGGTCGGTCGGGAAACCGCCTTCCTGCATCATCAGTCCCTGGCGGGGCCGGACCTTCTTCCTGTCTTTGATGGGGTCAAGGCCAAAGACCTTGACGGTTCCGGCGGAGGCCTTTGCCAGGCCTTCCAGGATCTCAAGAGTCGATGTCTTGCCCGCGCCGTTCGTTCCGAGCAGGCCAAAGATCTCACCCTCGTAAATGTCGAAATCAATACCGTCGACTGCCGTGAAGGAGCTACCGTATGTGCGGGTGAGGCCGCGGGCCGTGAGGACTGGTGTCGTATTCATGGCTATCAGTCTTCCGGGAACGAGGAAAGCCCAGTAGAGCGCACTGTCACCCGAGTTCATGAAGATGTGTGGGAGCAACTACTGACATTTGTCACGAGGCCCAAACCGGTGATGTCGGCAAAGTAGTCTTGGGGTTAGTCGTTGAAAGGTCACCATGCAAAACGCGTTACGGGGCAGGAAAACAACCCTCCTGCGGCTTCTTATCCTCATCGTCTGGCTTGTTGTTGGCGCTGTCGGCGGAATGGCTCAGGGTCAGCTGTCCGGCGTCCAAGAAAACGATCAGGCGCTCTATCTTCCCGAGTCAGCCGAATCGACCAGGGTTGCTGAGAAAGTCGGGGAATACAGCGACTCCACCTCGCTTCCGGTCTTTGTTGTGTTTGAAACCGATAGCGGTGACCCGTTAACAGGCGAGCAGATCGCTGCCCTGAACGAAGCCGCCCAGGGAGTGCCGGGTATTGCTATGCCGGGCGGTAAGACCCTTGCCGACTTCCTCGATAACTCGCAGTCTGCCTTTGTTCCGGCCGAGAGCGGAACTGCCGGCATGTGGCCCATTTCGCTCGACTCCACCCAGATCAAGGACCTGGACGCGAACGGCGATCCCGTTCAATCCAGCTCCGTGGAAGCCATCAGAGCGTACGTTGCCGACACGGTGGACGGCATGGAAGGTATCACTGCCTACACGACCGGCCCGGGTGGCCTCGTAGCCGACCTCGGGAATGCCTTTGCAGGAATCGATCTCGTGCTCCTGCTTGTCGCCGTGGTCCTTGTCTTCATTATTCTCATCATTGTCTACCGGTCTTTCCTGATCCCGATAGCGGTCCTTCTGACGGCGGTCTTTGCGCTCTGCGGTGCTGGCCTGCTCGTTTACTTCCTGGCGAACGCCGAGATTGTCCTCCTGTCGGCCCAAACCCAGGGCATCCTCTCCATCCTCGTCATTGGCGCGACAACGGACTATTGTTTGCTGATCGTTGCCCGCTACCGAGAAGAACTCGCCCGAATCCAGAACACGAAGGGAGCCATGAGGCAGGCGCTCAAGGCTACCTGGGAGCCTATTATTGCCTCCGCGGCCACGGTGATCGCGGGCCTGCTCTGCCTCCTCCTGTCGGACCTGCGAGTCACGTCCTCCCTCGGTCCCGTCGCCGTCATCGGAATCATCTTCTGTGTCCTGGCAGCTCTCACCCTCCTTCCCGTTCTGCTCCTGATCCCGGGCAGTCGTTCGCGAGCCATGTTCTGGCCCGCCAAGGTTCCCGGTCCCTCAGAAACGACCGAAACCGACCTCATGGCGCAGCATGGCTTCTGGTCAAAGTCGGCACGCTTTGTGGCCCGAAACGACCGCAAGGTGTGGATCACAACGGCGATCGCGCTCCTTGCGCTCGCAGCATTTGCTCCGACCTTCCAAGCCAAGGGCCTGTCCCAGACCGACACGATTCTCGGCGAGACAGAATCGGAAGACGGGCTGGAGGTCCTCTACGAGAACTTCCCGCAGGCCGCCTCGGCACAGCCCCTCTCCGTGCTTGCTCCTGCGGATAGTGCTGAGGACGTCATCGCTACCATTCAGTCCGTTGAGGGTGTGGCCTCTGCCGAGCTCACAACAAACGACAGCGGCCCAATTGTTGTCGATGGTGAGGTCCTCATCAGCGTTGCCACGACGGCACCGTCGGAGGCCATGGAAGCGCAGGAAACTGTCGCGGATATTCGTGACGCTGTGGAAGGCATGGATGTGGCTGTTGGCGGCGATGCTGCCACGCGCCTCGACACCCAGCAGACGGGAACGTCCGACCTCATCAAGGTCGTGCCCGTCACGCTCCTTGTTGTTGTCCTCATGCTCATGGTGCTTCTCCGCTCCATCGCAGCGCCGCTACTCGTTCTGGGAGCGAACATCCTGTCGTTTGCGGCCACGATGGGCTTGGCGGCACTGGTCTTCAACCATGTTCTGTCCTGGCCCGGTTCGGATGCTTCGGTCCCGCTCTATTCCTTCATCTTCCTCGTTGCCCTATCGATCGATTACACGATTTTCCTCATGACGAGAGCACGAGAAGAGTCACTCGAGTACGGCACGCGGGAAGGAATCGTCCGCGGCGTTGCCGTCACCGGCGGTGTTATCACGTCCGCGGGTCTCGTCCTTGCCGCGACCTTCGCGGCTCTGACCGTGATCCCGTTGCTCTTCATGGTCCAGCTGGCGCTCATTGTGGCCGCAGGTATTCTTCTCGATACCTTTGTCGTTCGCACTCTCCTTATCCCGGGCCTCGTCCACCAGATCGGCAACAAGGTGTGGTGGCCCTGGCACGAGAAGATGGTCGAAGCCGAAGAAAAGAAGCAGATCGAAGGTGACCGAAAAGACACCCGCGTCTAGGGCAGCATTCATCCGCACCTGGCAGTTGCACCGGTGACTCAGAACCGGGTGCATGGCCTGCCTGGCGAAGAGCTCTGTGGTCATAACGGCTTGATGGTGACGGCGGAGCACTCTCGGTCAACGGGGGAGATCTCGTTGCACTTCGATGCCGTGAGCTACCGCGGACGCGACTGTGGGCCCAAGCGTTTGCTTGGGCCCACAGCGGTTAGTGACGCTCGGTCAGCCAGCCGTACTAGCGGCGTACGCCGGGAGTATCTGTTCCGTTGCCATCCCAGTCACCAATGAGGACGGTATCTGCCTCGCGACCGTAGGCGAACTCGCTGTCGGCGTTGCCGCCCCTCAGCTCATTGGAGACGAAGTACCGATCGCCGCGGCGTACCGCGAACGTGTCGTTGCCGTCTCCGTCCCAGTCACCAACGAACATTTCATCATTGGCGCGTCCGTAGACGAATGCGGTGTCGTGGGTGGTGCTATCCCACGTGTTCGAGAGCAGGTAGGTCTTGCCCTCGGCGTCTGGGATAGGGGTGGGGTCGCCGGGCTCTTCCGGTTCGGTGGTAGATGCAGCGACCGTGAAGACCGACAGGGGAGAGGTGCCGGTTCCGCCGGTGGCGTTCTCTGCAACTGCGTACCATCCGTAGGTGGTACCGGGCTCGAGTCCTGTCCAGTCGGCAGTGGCGCTCGCGCCGGAGGCTACGGTGTCGCTACCAATCTCGATGTCCGAGTAGGCGGTGACGAGCACGGAGTCGGTTGCGATGCTGGTGGTGCGAGTATTGAGGTTGATCGGGACAGTGAACTCGTCCTCGGTGCCGTCGTACTCGCGGTTCGTTGCGGAGTCGTACTCGTGTGCGCCGTGATCATCCAGGCGTGCCGAGTACGTGTTGACCGACATCTCGGAACGATCAACATCGAACTGGAGGAGCCTCTTGTAGCCCGCGGTCTTCTCACCATCAACGAGGTATTCCTGGTAGTCAGCGAGTAGCTCGACAACGTGGTGGCCGTCTTCGGCAACGTTGTGGCGCACGTTCGTGCCGACGCCGTGGACGTGACCGGAGAGTACGAGGAAGATGTTCGGGTTCTGGGAAACAACCTTCTCGTAGATCGCTTCGCCCCAGTGGGCGGTGTGGGATGCTCCGCGAGCATCGGTTGCCGTGGAGGCGTTGATGTACTCGTGGGAGGCAAGGATCGCGTTGCGGTCGGGGTACTGGGCGAGAACCTCGTTGGCCCAGGCCAGTTCCTCATCCGTTGCCATGTAGCCGAGGTGCACGACGAGGAAGTCCTGCCCGGAAGCGGTGAAGAGATCGTAGTGGTTCTGGTTATCTCCCGGCTTCCAGGGGCCACCGTATTCGGCATTTTCCCAGGTCTCGGATAGTGCCTCGTAGCGTTCTGGACCGAAGTACTCGTTGTACAGGGAGTTGTCGGTACCGTACTTGTTGTCGTGGTTACCAGGCAGGACGCCGTTGGGGATTCCTGCCTCGTCCAGGATGGTCTGGGCCTCGTCAGCGACCGCGTACTGGTCGCGGGCGTGCCCGATCCACTCCGGATCGTTCGTGATGACGTTGTCGTCGTTAACGAGGCCGCCCGTGTGCACGGCATAGGCGATCTTGCGCTCGTCAGCGTTATCCGCAATCCACTGGGTGGTGTCCAGATAGGCGTCGCGGAAGCGTTCAGCGGCGGCACCCTCCTGGTCGACTGCGCCCTCGGCAAGGTACTGCGTGTCAGTGTTGTGGGCGATTGAGAAGTCGTATGTTTCGGGATCCCGGAACTCGTCCGTGACCTCGCCAGCAATGTCATCCGTGAACGGATCGTAGCCCTCGACAAGCAGGTGAACCGTGCCGTCGGTGATGTGGGCGGGCTGTGCGATACCGGTGAGCTCGGTCAGGCCGTCCGCGGTACCGCGGGAATCCTGCAGGAGCTGCCAAATCTGCTCTTCACCATCCCAGACGTGAAGGCGTGCGCCGCGTGCCGGATCGACTTCACCGGACCAGGAGATCACCTGATCGGATGATGATTCGTCAACGGGAACATCGAAGCGCTGGAACGTGACCTCTTCCGCGGCAGGGCTGCGGAGCGTCTCGTCATCACCGGGGGCGAGGCCGTCGGTGCCGGCTTCTTCTTGGCCGGTGAAGTTCAGCTGGTTGAGGGGCAGGGAAGGCGTCGTGCCCTGCGCCGCCATCTCCGGCATGCGGGGCGTTGCCTCGTAGAACGTGGTATCAACATCCCCACCGTGCGGATCGGTGACGGTGGTGGACAGGGTCACGGTTCCCTCGGTCCCGGACGTGCCGGAAACGGGTGACAGGTCGCCGAAGACGGGCGTGTTCGGGTGAGTGGTGAAGGAAACGATGTGAACGGAGGTGTTGCCGAGCTCGTCGGTTGCTTCGATCCGGAGCTCGTGCCCGCCCGCCGCCATCTCGTCGCTCGACAGCGTGTCACCAATATTGATGGGGTTGCCGTCGAGAGTGAGGGTGGGTGCCCCCGCTACGCCAGCATCATCAGCAAGTGTTGCGTCGATCGTGACCTCGCCGAGGACTTCGTCTCCGTCGGCCGGCACGGAGGAGGAGAGGGCGGGGCCGGTGTTGTCGACAATGACCTCGGTCGTTGTCTCGGCGTCTCCGGCCGCTGCCGTGATGGTGTGGGTGCCATCCTCAAGTTCGGTGGTATCGAGCTCAAGGAGCAGGCCCGAGTTCGGGCCCGGCTCATCATCAACATTGAACGAAAGTGTGAGGTGGCGGGGCTTGTTGGAGGAACCGCAGTTGCCGTCACCGATGTTGTAGTAACCGTCAGCGTCAACAGCGGGTCCCGTAATCGGGTTGTCCGGGTTCGTGTACTGTGTGCCGTCTGGTCCCTGAAGGCGGAAGTTTGCGATCCATCGTCGTGGTTAAGCCCGCACGTTGATGCTCGGGTGCCCGTCCAAAACTCAATGGAGTTCTCACCGGTTGTGAGCAGCTCCGCCGGAACGTTGATCGGGTGATCGTTAACGTGCGCGATCTGTTCGAGGATCGCCACGCGCTCGCCGTTGACAAGCAGGTAGTTCGAATAGGCGATCTCAATCGCGGCCTTGACGTCGAGCACCAATGCCGAGTCGGTCTCGTCCAGATACTCCGAGCCGAGAGTTTCCCGGGCGTCAGCCGCCGCTGCTCCGTCAACCCGGATCGCCGTTGGATTAGCTCCCGGGGAACTCGGAGACGACACAACCGTGTGCGTCCCAGAAATGCGCTGAGCATCCTCCAGGTTAAGGGTGGGGGAGCCATCCTCAACCTGTCCCGGATCGGGCTCGATCGGCGCCCACTGCACCCCCGTATCGGTGCTTGACGTGTCATCGTTGACTGCTGTTGCCATTCCGGGCGTCGCAAACAGCAGTGTGAGGGCTGTTGCCGCCGCGGCGGTCCTGCGTGGAGGCAGGGGTCTCATGTGATCTCCTAGTCGTTGTGGCCAGTAGAGACCTTGCCACGCTACGAGGGGGAGATGACGGTCACTTAACCGACAGGTTACGGCTTGGCGATTTTGTTCATGAGCTGGCCCGAAATGTCACTGACCTGCACAGGCGGCGTTAACATTGGTTGTCGTGGACCAACCCAAACGGCTGTAGGGGAGCCCGGATGTACCAGGGTGATTTGTCCTTATTGCCCCGATTGAGGCCAAACGATGAGACATGGCTCGGCTCGGCCTGGTGCTGCGCCTGGTCCGAAGCTAGGGGTTCGGCCCAGGAGTGGCTAGGGTTTGGCCATGCCGGGTGCTCGGAAACGCCTTAGGTTAGCCGATGTTGACCTGGACGCCGGGGTTAACCGGGGTGTGCTTGCTGGCCTTCGACAGGAAGGCAACGAGGAAGTTTTCGTTCGCTGGGGCAAGCTGCCAGCTAGAGAACTTTGCGTCGATAACCAGACCAGCATCCAACGCATCCGCCTCGAACTCCGCGAAGTCATAGCCGCGTCCGGCACCAAAGCCAATGGTGATCCGGCCATCGTCAGCCAGGTGCTCATGCAGCCGTTGTAGGGAAGGGAGACGCTCATGGCCGGCGAGGAATGTCATGACGTTACCGGCGGAGACAATATGGTCGAACTTTGCGAGCCCGGTATCAGTTTGGAGCTGGAAGGTAGCGAGGTCACCAACAACCCACTGTGCGGTCGGGTGATCTTCTTGAGCTACCGAGATGAGATAAGGGTCAAGGTCGATTCCAATGACCTGGTGGCCGCGGCGAGCCAGATAGCCACCGAGCCTGCCAGATCCACAGCCAGCGTCAAGAATCCGAGATCCGCGCTCCGCGAGTGCATCGACCAGGCGTGCCTCACCGTGAATATCGTGACCGGCACTCTCGAGGTTCCGCCACCTCTCCGCATAGCGAATCGCATGATCGGGATTCTGACTCGTCACGGATTTCCAGACATTGTGCTCGGGCGCGCTCATACGCTTAAGTATCGACCTTTAATGTCGGGGTGTCGAACCGCGATAGGTGATCGGTGACTGCGTTGAGCCCACATTTGCATGAGTCTCCATTCCGCCAGGCGGAATGTCGGTATTCTGCGCCGACACCGCTCGCCAGATGCCAGCCGCAAGCTTCTGGGCCACAACCGTGAGCACCGTTCGCCTCTCATCGAGCTCCCGGCCGTCGGGATCGACCTGACCGGTCACGATAAGCCTGCCAACGACAACGGCGTGATCGTCACCGAGCGTTTTCACCGTCGTACGTCCCACCCTCATTGAGCTCTGGCCGAAGATCTTCTCGAAACCGTAGGCGTGTGCCGTTTTAATCTTCTCCCTGGTGTTCCACCAGAGACCCGTGACGTTCACAAAGGTTGCGTCGGGGGCAAAGATCGAGGCCAGCTCATCGGCATCGTGCCTGTTCCAGGCATCCCGGAACGCATGCAGAACGCCTTTGGGGGAGTCAGGCAATGAAACATCCGTCATGATCGGTCTTTCGATGAGGGCAAGTTGGGTGAGGGCAAGTAAGGCGTTGATGTAGAGAACAAGCGACGTGTTAAAGACCGCTGTGGGGCCGCATAGCGCGGCCCCACAGGCAAGAAGTTTGGTGGATCAACCGCACCTGGCGAGCATGGCTCATGAGAGCCCAAGCAACGGTGCGGGGGATCCGGCTACGGCATTGGCCCTAGACCAGCTCGGCGTTGACCGTGATCTCTGCCGATGCGTAGAGACGCGACACGGGGCATCCCGCCGCTGCGTCGTTCACGGCGGCCTCAAAAGCATCCTGCTCCATGCCGTCAATCTGAGCCTTCAGGGTGAGGGCCGAGGTGGTGATGGTCGGGTTGCCATCCACCTCGTCGAGGGTAACCTCCGCGCTCACCTCGAGACGCTGAGGAACAAGGTTGTCCTTGCTGAGACGGTCATTGAACGCCATGGCAAAGCAGGAAGAGTGAGCCGCAGCGAGAAGCTCCTCGGGGCTGGTCTTGCCCTCGGGAGCGCGGGTGCGGGATCCCCAGGTGACGACCTGGTCGTCAAGAACAGAGGAGGAAGAATTCGAGAGGACGCCCTTGCCGGACGGCAGGTCGCCTTCCCACGTCGTCGTTGTATTGCGTGATGCGATAGCCATGATGATCTCCTTAGCTTTTCTGCCCGGCAGTGAGCCGAGCCTCGATGTCGGAGTGCATTCATTCTTCGCCCGCAGTGTGGCCCAGGTCAACGGTGCCAAGCTGTTGGCGAAGAACCTTGCAATCAAAGCCCGCCAGCTGTGGCACGTTCGCCAGGTGGTGGTGAGATGGTGCCGGGCGAGCCGAGAATGATACCCGGAGAACTGTGACATGTCACCGTCGTGGGGCCCATGGGGAACAACGTAGACTGGGCAAAGCATTAACGAAAGGGAGGTCGCGTGGCAACCGACGATAAGGACGACATCGAGACGCCGTTCAACGAGAAGGAAGCGATCCGCAAGCAGCGGAAGCAGTTCATTCTGTTCGCGCTCGCGGGACTCTTCATGCTGATCATCGCGTTCTTCGCGGGGCGCACCGTGAAGGAATGGGTATCTGACGATGAGTCGGCTCCCGTCGGTGTCTCGATCGTTCAGGAGGTTAGCTATGTCGCGTGAGCGGACGATGTGGGAAGGGAAGCTTGAGGATGGAACGACGCTTGTTGTCACCGAGAGCTTCGGACGCATCGTCGACGGTTCTGAAACGGTCAAGGAATGGCCGTGGGTTAACTACGCCTCGGGAGAGTGGGAAGGCGAAGCCGGAACATTCGAGGCGACAGCGATTGCCGACGACGTTGATGACCTGATCCTCGAGTTCGGTCCCCAAACCGATATCAGCGTTGGCCTGGTGATCTCCGACCGCATCGAGTCCTCGATTGTCTACCAGGAGACCGCCCTTGTCACCGATGCTGGCTGGGTTCGGGTGTTCGTCAGGCGGAACCCGGACGGCACCATGTTTACCCAGTCGCTGGGCTTCAACATTGATGATGCTGACCCGGCCACGGTGGAAAAGGTTGTTCTGGAACTGGAGTACGCGGTGCGCGAAGCGGTCGGGATGCCGATCGACTAGTGCCATTCAGCACAGTTCTGGCAAAAGGCAAGAACGAGTTTGAAACCTCGCGGCGTTGCTTGCTAAAGTCACTGTGTTGCCTTCCCGCATAGCTCAACGGCAGAGCATTCGACTGTTAATCGAAGGGTTGCTGGTTCGAATCCAGCTGCGGGAGCCACCGGCCCCGGACCACGAGTCCGGGGCTTTTTAGTTTTACTGCCCGCGATTCGAAAGCCGAGTTGTAGGTCAAGTGTGTCTGGCCCACGGGCGCTGTGGGTTAAGTGTCAAAAAGTGTGTCCTTATTTGGTGCGTTGCGGGCCAGTTCCAGAATGTTGATCAGAGGTACAAGAAGGGGCGGGGCGGACTTTGAGCCACCCCGCCCCAAGCAGTGCCTGACTATGCGCCCTTCAAGCCCTTGAGTCCCTTGGAGACTTGGAGCCTGCTGGAGTCGGACGTGTGGGCCTTAAGCAGACCTAAGAATTGCGCGGACTCGGCCGTTGTCGTCTGTGTTTCTCGATCAATAAGCGCCTTGAGAAGTCGGACAGAAGGGCCGTGGTTGTCGGCGATTTGGTCGGCAAGCTCGCGAGCTAACGCGAGCGCCTTGCCCCGCTCAACGACCTCGCTGACAAGGCCAGCTTCGCGGGCCCGGGTGGCGGTGTAGAACCGGCCGGTCAGAAGAAGATCGGCGGCGACTTTCGTGGGGACGCGGGAGGCAATATAGGTGCCGCCGCCTCCGGTGACGCCGATCCGTGCTTCGGGGTAGCCGAACTGTGCGCCATCCCCGGCTACGACGATGTCGCAGCTCTGACTGAGAACAAAACCGGCTCCCACCGCATATCCCTCGACGGCGGCAACGAGCGGCTTGGTGAGCTTGATGGTGAAGTTCGGGTAGGCGCGGGAATCATCTTTCGGGGAGTGTTAAAGTCGGCTCCCGCACAGAACGCTGCATCACCGGTTCCGTAGACGAGGCCGACGGCAAAGTCGTTCGCTTCGAGTTTCTCGTACGCCGCACCCAGCAGATCAACGGCCTCCTGGGTAAGCGAGTTGCGCTTGTGGGGACGATTGATCCGAATTTCGAGGACGGCTCCCCGTTCGGTCACAATGATGGGGGCATCGCCCTGGATCTTGTTGAGGGTCATGTCAGCTCACCTTCCTGGTGTCGAGTTCCCAGCCGTCTGCCGTGACGGAGGCGATGACTTCGTCCGTGTGTGCACCGAGCTTTGGAGGTACCTCTGCGGTTGCTGGTCGGTCGGTTCCAACAAACCGGTAGGGGGCGTTGAAGACGTAGTAGGGATCGCGGTTGTCTTCGCGGATTTGCGCGAGCTGTCCACTTTCTTGAAGGAGCCCACGGTCATAAATGTCCTGGTAACTGGAGACCTGACCGTTGGCGATCTTGATCGAGTCGAAAGCTTCTCCGGCCTGTTTGACAGTCCAGCCTTTACGGTCGAGTGCGGACTGGAGGCGCTTCCACAGCTCGTCCTGGTTTGCCAGCCGCCGGTCGTTTGTTTCAAACAGGGGATCGGCGATGAGTTCGGGGACGTCGAGGACCGTGCATAGGGCCTCCCAGTGCTTGGGAAGGTATGCGGAGAAAATGACGTATCCGTCCGTCACTTCGTGGATCTCTGCGGCGGGGGCGACGGCGGGTTCGCGGTTACCGATCCGGCCCGGATTCTCGCCACCCTGGAGGAACAGGCCCCAGTAGTAGGTTTGGGCGTGCAGGCCACCCTCGAACAGGCTTGTCTCAACCTCTGTTCCTTCCCCGGTTTGTAGGCGCTGAATGATCGCCGCCAGGATGCCCTGCAGGAGCGAATCGCCCGTGGCAACGTCAACCGGGTTGTAGGGAAGTTTGAGCGGGCCGCTCTCTTCGGTCCCGTTCACCCAGATCATGCCGGTCTCGGCCTGGCCGATTCCGTCAAACCCTTTATCGTGTGCCCGAGACGTGTTGGAGGGGAAGCCGCGTATCGATCCGTAGATAAGGGCGGGGTTCTGTTCGCGAAGCTGCTCGCCTCCGAGGCCGTGACGCTCCATGGAGGAGGCGGAGATGTTGTGGATGACAATGTCGGCCCCGAGCGCGAGCCGTTGCGCAATCTCCTCATCTTCTGGATCATTCAGGTCAAGAACGACCGACTTCTTCCCGTGGTTAAAGGTCTCGAAGATCGAGGAGGCCGCGCTACCTGTCGTGGGGCGGGTGGGGTCACCGGCGGGATTCTCCACTTTAATGACCTCGGCACCGAGGTCGAGAAGCGCCTGACCGACGGAGGGTGCGGCGATGAAGTGGGAGAATTCCACCACCCGCCATCCACTCAGTGGTTTCTGTTTGATCCCCATAAATCTGGTCCTTTCAGGGTTGCCGTTCGCGGAGAAGCAAGCGGCTGACTTAAGCCATTCGTTTCGTCAAATCGGGGTTTTCTGGGTTTGCTTGTGGGTGCTCGCGGGTGGCCAAGCATCTGCGGCCTGGCGGGAGTATCCGCGACGCGGTGGCTACGCTCGTTCACGATGGCGGGTTAGGCCGCCGCGAGGGAACTGCCGAGGAACTGTTTGGTGCGGGGATGACGGGGATTGAAGATGACATTTCGGGCGGGTCCCTGTTCAACGATTTGCCCGTCGTCCATGAAGATCACGCGGTCGGCGACTTCGGAAGCGAACGTCATTTCATGGGTGACGATCACCATCGTCGTGTGCTCGGCGGCGAGCTGGCGGATAACGGTGAGAACCTCTCCGACGAGCTCCGGATCTAGTGCAGACGTGGGTTCGTCGAGGAGAATCGCTTCGGGGTTGATGGCAAGTGCGCGGGCGATGCTGACTCGCTGAGACTGCCCTCCCGATAGCGTGATTGGGTACTGGCGCTCAACGTCGGCGGTGATGCCAACGCGGCGCAACAGATCCTGTGCGATCGTCGTTGCCTCGATACGATGCGCAACTTTCCGCATTTCGATTGAGTCGCGAACATTGTTGAGCGCGGTGCGATTGCGGAACAGGTTGTAGTGCTGGAAAACCATCGCCGTCTTTGACCGCAGGGCCCGGGCGGCGCTGTGCGGGATCTTGCCCTCGGCGCTGATCTGAGCATCGCCGATCTTGATCGTCCCAGCATCCGGGGATTCCAGCAGGTTGAGGCAACGTAAGAGGGTGGATTTGCCGGAGCCGGATGGCCCGACAACGGCGACAACTTCGCCGCGGTGAACCTCAAGGTCGATGCCTTTGAGTACCTCGTTGGTTCCGAAGTTCTTCCGAAGGTTGTGAACGGTGATCATGTTAACCTCACGTAGGGTCGGCTCATGCGTGCCTCGAGGACGCGGACGAGCTGTTCGAAAATGACAATGATGGCCCAGTAGAGCAGGCCCACCATCAGGTAGGTCTCCAGGTAACGCAGATTCGCAGCCGATACCATCTGTGCGCTTGCGAACATGTCGGTGATTCCGAGAGTGAAGACGATCGATGTTTCTTTGACCAAGCCGATGAACACGTTGGCGGTTCCGGGCAGGGCGTTGTAGGCAGCCTGGGGCAGAATGTAGCGGCGATAGATTTGTTCGTGGCTCAGCCCGAGGCTGAGGCCCGCCTCCCGCTGGTCCCGATCAACGGAAATAAGGGCGGCTCGGAAGATCTCGGCCAGATACGAGGCCCCCTTCAGCCCGAGGCCAACAACGGCCGCCGTGAGAGCATCCACCGCCCTCATGCCCGGAATGATCTGGGGTAGGCCGTAGTAGATGAGAAAGAGCATGACCAGGCCGGGGATGCCACGGAAGAACGAAATGTAGAAGATCGCTACTTCGTTGAGAACCGGGACTTTTGTGAACCGGACCAGGGCCAGGACAACGCCGACTGCGACGGACAGCACCATGGCAAGAGCTGCCAGCAGCAGTGTCGTTGGCACGTAGCCCAGCAGATCCGGCAGTGCCTCGAGCATATAGCTCGGATCAAAACCCTTCATTACTCGGCACCGCCCGGAAAGGTTCCGCTGTACGGATCGGGCACCATGTGGTCCTCGGTGGGCACGGTGAGATCATCGTCGAAGTACTTTGCCGAGATATCTGTGAGTGTGCCGTCCTCTTCCATCTCGTCGAGCGCGCCTGAGATATCGGCGGCAAGCTGACGGCCACGCTCCGTGTCGGCGAACGGGAAGCGGGTCTGCTCGAACGTGAGGAACTCGCTGACAATCCTCACGTCAACGTCCTGCACCGCGATCATGGCCGAAATTGAAGAAATTGGGGAGGCATAGCCGTCCGTACGGCCCAGCTGGGTATCCGTACGAGCCTGCTGCGGTCCGTCATAGGCGCGCACGGTTGCGCCATTGCCGGTCTCTTCGATCCAGGCAAGCGTAGCCGTTTCGTTGGTTGAGCCAGCTCCGGTGGCGATCACCTTGCCGGCCAGGTCATCCGCTGTCTGGATTGCGTCATTATCCCCACCGGTGGAAAGCACCACCCCGCCATAGGCATAGGCCCGCGTGAACACGTAGGTTTCGCTCCGCTCTTCGGTCCACGTGAGGTTTGTTCCCGTGGTGTCGATCCGGCCGGAGGAAACGGAGCCCATAAGGCCCGGGAAGTCCATCGTCTGGAACTCGACCGTGTAACCCGCACGCTCCGCGGCCTCCGTGATGACATCCGTGTCGAAGCCGGTCAGCTCACCGTCCTCCAGAAAGGAATGAGGAAAGCTCGTCCCCGTGCCGCCCACGACAATGACGTTGCTGTCCGCACCATCATCCCCACCGCCGCAGGCGCTCAGAGTGAGCATAAGGGCCGCACCCGCGGCAGCTAGACGGGACAGATTCTTCGTTGTTCGGACCATGGTGGTCTCTCCTTTTGGGGTTTCTATCGGTGGCTAATTGAGACGTTTGGAAAGAGTGTTGGAGGGTTTTGGGTGTGAAAGAGTGACGGCACTTGGCCGGATGAAAATGGGTGCGGAAAACTACGGCTTCGCGCCGGGATAAACGTAGCCCAGCGGGATAAGCCCGGAATTGGATATAGCTAGTCCAGGGTTATGTGGCGTGGGAGCACCGGTGCCGTGATAGACGCGGGTGAGCGTTGGCTGATGAAGTGGGCCGAGTTGGGTACAGCGGAAGTGGCTACACTTCTAGCCGAGCTTGTGGTGCAATCCAGGGAAAAACTCAGAAGAAGTGGTGAGCTAAAGCTCGACCCGGTTCTGAGTGATCAGAGTGGCAAAGTGCCTGACGTCTACTGATCGAAGACCTGTTGCGAATTTAGCGACAACAACAGGAACACATCATGCCGGGCAACTGTGCCAGCATTATGCATCCCAGGGGCTTTGACTGAAGAGTCGTTGTCATGGTTGAAACAGTAACCAATAAAATTGGAATAGCAAGACACCTCGAGCAAATGAGACGCATCGTGAGACGGTCAAACCAAACAAATCGGGCTGCCAGATATTCCGAAGAAATCGAGAAAAGCGTCGGAATCTCGCGCGAAAATCATTGAACTGTCAATAAATATTTCGCAGCCACGTGCCGAACAAATGGACCGCATCCCACGCTGTGATCCTTCGCACAGTCAATTGCGGTGTTTTCCCGTCGCGCTGGGAGTTGGCTTCGCGGGTCCTGCATGCGCCTGGATGGCCCGGCGTGGCGTTGCAAAGGCTCCCTGACTGCTACGCGTGGTTGCCTCGTCGCCACGCTTTCGGCGCGTGGTGGCCACCTTGTTGGGGCGTTGGATAGTGGTTCGGGCAGATGTGGCCCGGGCCCATTCTCGCAGGCGCCACGGGTGCCCTGTGCTCTGAGTCACGGGAAATTTACCTGGTGTCTTGTCCGGGTTCGCCTCGTGCACGGCTCCCGTTTATGTCGGGTGGCTAGTTTCTTATTGGCTCTGTTTGATGCTGAAAAGGAATGTACATGGCTTTATCACCAATCGCGTTCGCGTCGACAGTCGCTCTTGTTGGAGCGATGTTCCCGGCTGCGATTGTTTCCGATCCCATTGTTGACTCCCCGGAGTCTTCTCCCATCACCCTGACCCCCGTTGGTTCCTACGACTCCGGTGTTTTTGATGACAGCGCCGCCGAGATCGTTGCGTACCTGCCCGACCTGAAGGCGACCGTTGTCGTCAACGCTGCCGAAGGTACCGTTGATGTCCTCGACTCCTCAGACCCCACGAATCCCGAGAAGACAGGCACCCTCCCGGTTGCTGGCGTTGAGCTTGCCAATGGTGGCACGGTCCCTGACGGTTCTACCGCGAACTCGGTCGACGTCCGCGCCGACGGCCTCGGTGTTGTTGCCGTTGAGGCACCCGAGAAGACCGACCCCGGCTACCTCGTGTTCTTCGACGCGCGGAACCTTGAGATGTTGGGCGGCGTTACCGTCACCGCTCTGCCTGACATGGTTGGCTTCTCGCCCGACGGATCCTACGTTGTTTCTGCGAACGAAGGCGAGCCCTCCGACGAATACGGCGAAGGTACCGGAATTGACCCGAGGGCACCGTCGCCGTTGTCTCCGCTCCCGGCGGTATTGCTGCCCCGAGTCAGGGCGACGTCTCGATCGCTGACTTCCATGCCTACGACGACGAAACAAAGACACTCCACGAAGACGTTCGTATCTACGGCCCCCAGGCACCGATCGTCGACGGTGAGCCGGAGCGCCGGATCTCCCAGATCCTGGAGCCCGAGTATGCCGGCGTCACTGATACGCACGCCTACGTTTCCCTGCAGGAAGCCAATGCGATTGCCGTTGTCGACCTGGCAACCGCGGAGGTTACCGACGTGTGGCCAATGGGCTTCATCGACCGCAACGTTGTTCCGTTCGATCCGTCCGACCGTGACCCGGAGGATGCTCCCGAGTTCTCGCTCCGCACCTACGAAGGTGTCTACGGTATTCCCCAGCCCGACACGGTTGAGGCCTTCACCGTGAACGGCAAGGACTACATCGTTACCGCCAACGAAGGCGATGCTCGCGACTACGACAACTACACCGAAGAGGCACGTGCCAAGGACCTCGGCGACGACGGCATTCCGCCGGCCTGTGATGATGCCTCGTTTGCTGACCAACTGGACGATGCGAACCTGGGCCGACTAAACATCACGTTGGAGATGGGCCTGAACGAGGACGGCACCTGCTACGAGGAGCTGTACCACTACGGTAGCCGCTCACTGAGCATCCTCGACGGTGACACCGGCGAGATCGTCTACGATTCCGGATCCGAGTTTGAAGAAGTAACAGGCGAGCTACTTCCGGACTTCTTCAACTCGAACCACTCCGAGTCCAACATGGAAGGACGTTCGGACGATAAGGGGCCCGAGCCCGAGGGCCTGACCGTTGGCGTCATTGACGACCGCACCTACGCCTTCGTTGGTTTCGAGCGAGTCGGCGGCATCATCGTCTACGACGTCACCGATCCCGCGAACTCCACCTACGCTGGCTACGTCAACAACCGCGACTTCTCCATCTCGATGGAAGACTCGGTCGATGCTGGCACCGGTGAGGAAGACCTGCTGAAGGCAGGCGACCTCGGTCCGGAGGGCCTCGAGTTTGTTTCCGCTGCTATCTCGCCCAACGGCAAGGACCTCCTCATTGTTGGCAACGAAGTATCCGGCACCACCACGTTCTTCGAAGTTGAGCTGAAGGAAACCGAGGAACCCGCTGAGCCCGCCCCGGCATCGGCTTTTACGTCACCAACAGCTGGGACTCGCCCGTTGCTGACGCAGTCTTCGCCTATGGGCGGCCCGGCGATGAAGTTCTCGTGGGCGACTGGGACGGAGACGGTGAAGATACCTTCGCCGTGCGCCGCGGCCACACCTTCTACGTCAACGACACCCTGCGCGGCGGAGAGGCCGACGACGAGTTCAAGTACGGGCGCGACAGCGACGAGGTTCTCGTTGGCGACTGGAACCACGACGGCAAGGATACGTTCGCGGTTCGCCGCGGCGACCAGTTCTTTGTCGCTAACTCCCTCAAGTCCGGTGCTGCTGATGAGGTCTTCTACTACGGCAAGGCCGCCGACGAGATCCTCGTGGGCGACTGGGACGGTGACGGTGAAGACACCCTGGTCGCCAAGCGCGGCAAGACCTACTTCGTGAAGAACGAGATCGAGGGTGGCAACGCCGATTTCGAGTTCACGTACGGACGCGAACCCGACCTCCCGCTCGTGGGTGACTGGAACGGAGACGGTGAAGATACCTTCGCCGTGCGCCGCGGCAACGTCGTCTACCTGAACAACACCCTCGTCGGCGGAGACGCCGAGCACGAGGTTTCCTACGGTAAGGACACCGACGAAGTCTTCGTCGGTGACTGGGATGGTGACGACGTCGATACCCTCGCCGTCCGCCGCTAACCGAACCGAACAACCCTCTAACAACCAACAACTGTTAGATCCCGAACGGGGTCGCCGCCACTCGTGCGGGCTATGGAATAATGGCTCCATGGCTTACCGCGATATCCGAGTGATCGGCGACCCCGTTCTGCGTACCGTGTGCGACGAGATCAAGAAGATCACGCCCCAGGTTGAATCTCTTGTCGAGGACCTCCTCGAAACAGTTGACGATGAAGGGCGGGCAGGACTGGCAGCGAACCAGATCGGTGTTTCCCTCCGCGCCTTCTCCTGGAACATCGACGGGCAGATCGGATACATTCTCAACCCGAAAATCGTTGACCTGTCCGACGATGAGTACCAGGATGATGAAGAGGGATGCCTCTCCATTCCCGGCCACTTCTTCCCAACGAAGCGCGCCTGGTACGCGAAAGCCATCGGAACCGATATCGAAGGCAACGACGTGGTCGTCGAGGGCGAAGAAATTATGGCCCGCTGCATCCAGCACGAGGTTGACCACCTCGACGGCCACCTCTACATTGACCGGCTCGACCGCGCCGCACGCAAGAAGGCGCTGAGAGCCATTAGGGACCTGTGATGTCATGAAACTGATCGTCTCCGGAGCAACCGGCTTTATCGGTACCGCGCTTACCAAGCGGGCCGAAACAAAGGGCTGGGATGTTACGAAAATTGTCCGAAGCAACCCCGCCCCCGGAGACATCACCTTCGACCCACAGAGCGGGACTATTGATGAACGCCAGCTTGCTGGGGCCGATGCCGTCGTATGTTTGAATGGCGCGGGCCTGTTTTCGCGGCCCTGGACGGATTCCTATAAGAAGACCCTCCTCGAATCGAGGCTCACCTCGGTCAACACCCTCACCGAAGCGTTTGCGCGCCTTGAGGAACCGGACCGTCCAACACATTTCTTGACCGGCTCCGCCATCGGATACTACGGTGCGGGCCGTGGCGACGAAATACTCACCGAAGAATCCGGTCCCGGAAGTGACTTCCTTGCGGACCTCTGCGTCCAATGGGAACGGGCTGGCCACGTAGCGACCGACCTCGGCATTCGTCACAGCGCGCTCCGAACCGGCCTGGTCATGGATAGCGGGGGAGGCATGCTGGGCCTATTCAAGCACCTCTACCGTGCGGGCCTCGGCACCAAACTCGGTAGCGGCGAGCAATGGATGTCGACCATTTCGCTCGACGATCACGTCCGAGCAACCCTTTACGCCATCGAAAATCAGCTGGAGGGCCCAATCAACCTGTCGTCTCCGGAACCGCTTCGGAATGCTGACTGGCACAGGTTGCTTGCCGCCTACGTTCATCGGCCCGCCTTCCTCACGGCCCCCGCGCCCGTCATGAAATTAGCCCTCGGTGACTTTGCCGAACAGGCGGCCCTCGCCTCGCAACGAGTCATGCCCCGCTACCTTGAGGACGCCGGCTTCGAATTCAGTGCGCCAACGGTTCTCGAAATTTTTGATCAGGCGCTTCCGCCAAAGAAGTAGGGCCCGGCTCCTGCTTTGACCCACATCCCGCGCTCAAGGACCATGCGTGGCGCGGGAGGACCTAACCGGGCTCGGGCGAGCGGACACTTACCTATTCCAGGTACCTTTGCATGCTCAAAGGGGAACTGGCGTGTTGTTGCGGATTGTGGCACAGTTAGTTGTATCGGAAGCCGAATGGGTGTGACGGGGAATCTCACCTAAGGAGGTTCCGATGACAACACAGCGCGCCACCCGTGGCGTTGTCTTCATACATTCTGTAACGCCCGCCCTCCAACCGCATGTGGAGTGGGCGCTTTCTGGTGTCCTGGGATACCAGGTGCATATCGAGTGGACAGACCAGCCTGCCAACCCTCTCTACCACCGTGGAGAGTTCTCGTGGACTGGCGAGATCGGCATGGGAGCCATGCTGGCGTCCGCACTCAACGGCTGGGAGCACCTGCGCTACGAAATCACCGAGGATGCCACCCCGACGTCGGAAGGTGGCCGGTGGTCGCACACGCCCGAGCTCGGCATCTTCTACGCCCAAACCGACCTCGTCGGTAACGTCGTCGTACCCGAGAACCGCATCCGTGCAGCCCTCGAATTCGCCGACTCCGATCCGGTTGAGATGAGACGCCTCCTTGACCTGGCTCTCGGCCAGGCCTGGGACGACGAACTCGAGCCCTTCCGCTATGCGGGAGCAGGAGCACCCGTCCGCTGGCTACACCGAGTCGGTTAAAGCGCCAGCGAAAAAGCCACCGAACGCTGGTATAAACAGTTCTGCCCCGGTGAAACCGGGGCTTTGCTGTGCAGTCAAAAGAAACTCATGCCTCACCCGGCGGCGAGTCCTGGGCCTTATTCGTCGACGACCTCGATGACCATGCTTAGCCCATCGTCTGGATGATAGATCCACGAGGCTTCGTAGCTATCCCATGAGCCCGTCTGTCGACCGTCAAGAGCACGTGTTGTGTCGACTCGAGCAACGATCGAATCGGGGACCTCAAGAGAACTAAGAACGCATGCTGCTTCGATGTAAGTTGCCCCGGCTGATTCTTCGCCTTCGGTGTCAATCGACAGCGCAGACCCATCATCAAGAATCTGTATGTACCGCGACGATGTCACGGCGCACTCGTCGACGGCTTCCTCGAAGGCTGCCTGTGCTTGAGTAGAAGAACCACCGCCAAGTTCTACCGGTATGAAAAGTCCAGCGACCAAACCAACGGCCAGGGCGGCAACCATGCACATAATGGCGGCCCACATGCTCATGACCCTCCGCGGCTTTGGGTATGAGGGAGGCATCGGGGCCGGCTGGCCGTAGCCAGGGGCATGGGCGTACCCCGGCTGCCCGTATTGCCGGTGTGGGAACTGAGCGGAGGGTTGCGAGGGTGGAACAGGTTCATGCCCTGAAACAGAGAAATTTCCAGGAGTTGCGATACGTTCCGATTCGGGGATGCTCCGCTGGGTTGGAAAGCTCTCGGACGAGCGGATGTGAGCGGGCGACACGAGGTTTCCGGCGTCGGGAGTATGTCCTGAATATTGATTATCGCTCGGAGGCTGGAATCGAGAATGGCCCACCATCCCTTCAGGTTGTCGTGCCGGTTGGCCCTCGTTGGCGCCTTTCATTCGTCATCACTCTTTCTCATCGCAGTGCTTGTCCGATAATTTCGTTTGCTATATAGCAAGAGTATCGAGCGTGTCGGGCGCTTTATAGTGGAAAATGAAGAAAAAGTGATGGTTTATGCGCTAGTGGGGGAGTGCGCTGTTGTCGTGCCAGCTTTCATGGGATGTGGGGTGCGGAAAAGGAAATCGATCGAGCAGAATCGGCAACGAGAGCGGGGCGAAGCTGCCGCAATTATCCCCTCGACTAGAAGCGGGTTCCAGAGGCTCGCTTTGTCCTGCCGGACTATTGGCTCTTCGGTTTCTCTCGTTCTGTCTCGTGATCCCTCGGCCTGTGAATTGCTAGCTCACCGCGGTTTCGTCTGCGACAAGGTCCGCGATAGTGCGGGCGGACTCGATCTGAGAGTCGGGGATCTGGATCTTGAGGGCGCGCTCGAGATTGACGGCTAGTGCGTAGATGGTGACGGGATCAAGGCGGAGGTTTTCTTTCAGGTCAGCATCCTTAGTGATCTCGTCTTCGGGGATCTCGGGTGCCAGTGATGCGAGGATTTCTCGGGCCTTATCAAGGGTGGAGCTCATGGTCCATTATTACCCCAAATACGAAAAGTTGCGGTTGACCTGCCCGAAGAGTTCCCACGTTCGGTATCCTGATGCTATGGCATTCATCGATTTACTGAGACAGCTCATGCAGGTCAGCGGTTCGGCCGACGAGGCCGCGTCCGCAGACGTTGCACGGGCCATTGAGCTCCGCGAAACGCTGTCCGAGAATCCCAACGACATCGCCGCATTCCAAGGTCTGGCCGAACTTGTCGACCACGCTGCTAGTAGCTCCACTACACTCGAAGACCCCCTGACCGCTGATCAGGAGGAAGCAGGGCCCCAGGAACAGGCCAATCTGGCAATGTGGTCCCTTGCCGAAGAACTGAGCGGGCGACCGAACGCCTGGTACCCGCTCATTGAACTCGCCCGACTGTCGGTGGATTCCGATATCGAGGGAGCCACCCGCCGCCTCCAAACGGCCGTCGAACGTGACGAAACTGGGCGTGCGCTGGGTGAATCGATCAAGGTGCTCCGCGAGGCGGGCTACGCCGAAAGCGGCATCTCCCTCGGCATCGGCCACTGGGACCCGGAAAATCAGAAGTTCGCGGCTGGCGAGCAACTGATTCTTGCGGCTATTGATGCTGAACGTCCCGATATTGCATCCCGGAATTTCGATATTCTTCAGCAGCACGCCATTCGCGGTGAACACGAGGACCGTCTGGCATTTCTTGCCAGGCTGATCGAAGAGTCGCAGGCCGCGGCAGAGGCAAAGTATAAGGAGCGCGAGAAGCGCGAGAATTGAGTTGATATGGCACGCTATGTAGAGATCCATCCCGAAGATCCGCAGACCCGGTTGATCGACAAGGTTGTCGACCACATCCGGGAGGGTGCGGTTGTCGCCTTCCCGACGGATTCGGGCTATGCGATTGGATGTCAGTTGGGGAACAAGGATTCCCTCGAGCGGATCCGTACGATCCGCAAGGTGGGCGCAAAGCACCACTTCACGGTTCTCTGTAGCGACTTCGCCCAGCTCGGGCAGTTTGTCATTGTCGACAACTCTCAGTTCCGCCTCATTAAACAGCTGACCCCTGGCCCCTACACGTTTATCCTCAAAGGCACGAAGGAAGTCCCGAGGATGACGTTGAACCCGAAGAAGCACACGATCGGTGCCCGGATACCCGACCATAAGATCACCCAGGCTCTCGTCAGTGCACTCGGCGAGCCGATCCTGTCCTCGACTCTGATCCTTCCCGGGGAGGAAGAGCCGATGACTGATGGGTGGGAAGTCAACGAGGCACTCGGTAACGTGCTCGACATCGTTATCGAGGGCCCTGTGGGACTCGAAGGTGCAACGACCGTCGTCGACATGTCGGAAGGCTTCGCCGATGTCGCCCGTGAGGGTGCTGGTAGCACGGAGATGTTTGAATGAAATTTGGGGCCGTTCTTTTCGACCTCGACGGGACCGTCATTGACTCGGCCCCCATCATTACCCGACTACTGGCCCTGACAGCAAAGGAAATTACCGGCGTTGAACGGGACCCAGCCGACATGATCAAGTATGTCGGCCCGCCTCTCGTGTGGTCGATGGGGGACATGGGTGCGGCCGAGGAAGACATCCCTCACTACATCAAGTTCTACCGGTCGCACTACGACAAGGTCATGGTCGATTCCCCGGTCTTTGCCGGCATGGACGATCTGATTCGTGATCTGGCGGAGGTTATGCCCGTTGGGCTTGCCACCTCAAAGAAGCTCTCGGGAGCCGAACTCACGCTTAAGGCGAAGGGCCTCTACGACACGTTCACGACCGTCTGCGGAGGTAGCGAAGACGGATTGACTGCCGACAAGGCAGAGATTATCGCCCGAGCACTCGAAGGTATCGGCCCGGTTGATGGTGAGGTCGTCATGGTTGGTGACAGGATCTTCGACATTGACGGCGCTGATGCAAACGGCCTGAAGACCATCATTGTCAGCTGGGGTGCAGGCGGTGCGCAAGAGCGCGAACGGGCCTGGAAGACCGCGGACACGATGGATGAGCTGAGGGAGCTGCTCTTCGGCTAGCTCGTGCAATTCGGGTAGCAGTCGGACCTCGGGTAGCAAACGGTCCCGGTGGCGGAAACTGTCGTAGGAAAGTGCAAGGGACGCTACCGCAGAAAAGCCCGCGTCTGCCGGAAAACAAAGCACTCCACTGCAGGAAAGCAGACTGCCGCAGAAAGCACAAAAACTTCGGCAGGGTGAACCTGCGAACGGTATTGCCCGGCACGAGCCGGGCAATACCGTTGCCAGAATGTTCTGGCCAGTTGTGTCATTGACTACTGCACGTGCTGATCCTCTTCGCGGTTCTCGAACTGGGCCTGGTAGAGGTTGGCGTAGGCTGCGCCCTTCTCGATGAGTTCGTGATGGGTACCCTGCTCGACAACGTCGCCGTTCTCCATGTAGACGATGAGATCGGCCTCCCGAATCGTGGAGAGACGGTGGGCGATGACGAAGGAGGTCCTGCCGGACTTGAGGCGGCCCATGGCTTCCTGGACCATCATTTCCGTTCTCGTATCGACCGACGATGTGGCCTCGTCGAGAATAAGGATCTCGGGGTCCACCAGGTAGGCCCTGGCGATCGTGATGAGCTGCTTCTCGCCGACAGAGATGGTTTCACCATCGTCGTCCACAACCGTGTCGAGCCCCTTCGGTAGCTGATTGGCCAGGCGGTCCACCGAGGCTGCCTTGGCGGCTTCGAGGATCTCTTCCGGGGTTGCATTGTCTTTCGCGAAGGCAATGTTCTCGGCAATTGTTCCCTCGAACAGCCACGTGTCCTGAAGGACCATGCCCATGTTCTCCCGAAGGGATTCCTTGGAGATGGTCTTCGCGTCAACGCCGTCAACGAGGATCTGGCCGGAGTCGATTTCGTAGAAGCGCAGAAGTAGATTCACCAGGGTTGTCTTGCCCGCGCCGGTGGGGCCGACAATGGCAACCGTCTGTCCGGGCTTTGCGTGGAGGGAGAGGCCCGTAATAACCGGGGTGCCTTCCTCGTAGGAGAACCTGACGTCCTTGAACTCGACCTCACCGCGGCGCTTTTCGGGAAGGGTGCCATGGGCGTCCTCTTCCATCTCGTCCGCATCCAGGAAGACAAAGATGCGTTCGGCGCTGGCTGCGCCGGACTGGAGGAGGTTGGCCATGGAGGCGAGCTGCCCGAGTGGCTGGGTGAACTGGCGGGAGTACTGGACGAAGGCCTGGACTGCACCGAGGGTGATCGTTCCGGAGGCGACCTGGATGCCGCCGACGACGGCGACAATGACGTAGCCGACGTTGGAGACGAGGTTCATGGCGGGCTGCATGAGGCCTGAGATGAACTGGGCCATGAATGATGAGTGACGGAGCTTCTCGTTGCGTTCGCCGAACTCGGTGGTGAAGACCTCTTCGAGACCGAATGCCGTCACAACCTCGTGGCCCGTGAAGGCTTCTTCAACGGTGTCGGAGACCTTACCGGTGGTGGACCACTGGTCGCGGAAGTGGGGCTGTGCCAGCTTCATGATCTTGGTTGCTAACCAGATGCCTCCGGGAACCACCAGGAAGGTCAGGAGAGCGAGCTGCCAGCTGATGACAAACATCATGGCGGTAATGCCAGCCATGGTCAGCAGGTTCTGGAAGACCGAGTTCAGGGTCTGCATAAGAGTCTGCGTGATGTTGTCAACGTCGTTCGTGACGCGCGACAGCAGGTCACCTCGGGAACGCTGATCGATGTAGGATAGCGGGATACGGTCAATCTTGGCCTGGGCCTTGTCACGCAACTCCCAGCCAAGGTTCTGCACGACCACCCGGATGATCCAGCCCGCAATGAACTGGAGGACGGCAGCGATCACGTAAATGATGGCGACAAAGATGAGAATCCTGCCGAGGTCGCCGAAGTCGATTCCTTGGCCGGGAACGACGTCGGCTCTGCCCACCATGTTGGCAAGCTCGTTACGCCCGTCTGCTTCAAGGCGGGCAACGGTTTCTTCGGGGAGAGGCCGGACGGCATGTCTGCCAGGACCCCGCCGAGAACGCCAACGTAGATGATGTCGGTCGCCTGCCCGAGAAGGGCTGGCCCCGCCACCTGCATGATAACCGCCATCGCGGTGAGGAGAATGATGAGTGCGATCTTGCCCCGCGCTGGCTTCAGCATGGAGAGGATGCGCCTGATTGTGGGGCCGAAGTTCTGTGATTTCTCGCCCGGTGCTACGCCCTGTCTCATGCTGCCTCCTCCGCCGATAGCTGGGATGCGACGATCTCCCGATAGGTCGAGCAGGTTTCCTTGAGCTCCTCGTGAGTGCCCTGGCCAACGTCGCGGCCCCCGTCGAGGACGAGGATCTGGTCGGCGCCGCGGATTGTCGAGATTCGCTGAGCGACAATCAGGACGGCAACGTTAGGAATTGCGTCGGGAAGAGCTGCTCTCAGCTTCTTGTCGGTTGCAAAGTCCAGGGCCGAGAACGAGTCATCAAAAATAATGAGGTCAACATCTTCGGCCATGGCACGGTAGAGGGCACGTGCAATCGTGAGCCGCTGGCGCTGACCACCGGAAAGATTGCGTCCGCCCGGGTCAATGGGGAAAGCAGTTTCTTGTCGAGCTTCTCAACAAACTCGGTTGCCTGAGCAGCATCCAATGCCCGCCAAATTCTTTCCTCATCAAATGTGTCGGCGCCTCTTTGGCCAGTAACTGTCGAGGCGATTGTGCCGGCGAACAGGTAGGCTTTCTGTGGGACGAGAGCGATCCGCTTGCGAAGCTGCGACGGATCGAAATCCCGTAGATCAATACCGCCGAGGCTAACGCGTCCCGGTGAGGGGTCGACCATGCGGGAAAGCAGGTGGACAAGGGTGGTCTTACCGGAGCCGGTGCCACCGACAATGGCGGTCGTTGTTCCGCTTGGCATCGACAGGTTGATTGAGTCAAGAACCGGACGGTCCGCATCCTCAAACTGGACCGTGGCATTCTCCAGCGCAAATGTTGCGGGAGACGGCGGAAGATCGGTCGGTGCTGCTGGGGAGATGATGGAAATATCGGTGTCAAGAACAGCACCGATACGTCCCGCGGAGACGCGTGCGCGGGGCACGATCATGAACATCATAGATGCCATCATGACGGCCATGAGGATCTGCATGAGGTAGTTGATAAAGGCAATGAGGGAGCCGACCTGCATGCCGCCGTCTTCGATGCGGTGACCACCGAACCAGATGATGGCGACGGAGGAGATGCCAATGATCATTTGAATGACCGGCATCATAAAAGCCCACCGGGTACCGATCTGGAGCCAAACTTTCCGCATGTTGTTATTTGCTTCGCGGAAGCGCTTCTTCTCGGCCCGCTGACGCAGGAAGGCGCGGATCACGCGGACACCGGTGAGCTGCTCGCGCAGGATCCGGTTGATTGTGTCGACGCGCTTCTGCTGCGCATCGTAGAGGGGGCCGAGCTGGATCATCATGACGGCGACGAAGATACCGAGAACCGGGATGATGATAACGAAGAGTCCGGATAGGACAATGTCCTGAGCCGCCGCCATGACAACACCGCCGATACCCATGATGGGTGCCATGACAATGACCGTGAACGTCATGTGGATCACCATCTGCACCTGCTGCACGTCGTTCGTGGAGCGAGTGATGAGTGAGGCTGGGCCAAACGAGTGGAGTTCGGCTCGTCCAAACTTTTGGACTTTCGTGAACATCCGGGCACGCAGGTGGGCACCGAGCCCCATGGCAAGCCCCGCACCAACATAGATGGCGGATGCAATGGCTATGACCTGCAGAATTGTCACGCCCAGCATGACGGCGCCGAGGACCCAGATCTTTCCGATATCGGATTGGAGCACGCCATCGTTGATGATGGCGGCATTGAGAGCCGGGAGCATCAGGGCCGCCATTGATTGAACAAGCTGAAGGGCTATGACGGCAAGGACTTTCCATTTTCTGACACGCAGATATTCCCAGGATAAACGTACGAGCATCAATGACTTTCTAAACAATGAAGAGGGGCGCCAATAATTGGCGCCCCTCTACTTTGTCACTGTTTACGCATCTCCGCCAGCCTCGCCGGACTGTCCGGCGTTGACGTTGAAGATGTCATAGCGGTCGATTGCCTCGGCCACGACCGAACGGTCGATGCGGCCCAGATCGGCGAGCGTTGAGAGGGTGCGAACCACCATCGTGTGAGCGTCGATCTTGAACTGGCGACGTGCCGCGGCGCGGGTGTCGGAGTAGCCGAAACCATCCGCACCGAGCGTCGAGTAGGTACCGGGAACCCAAGCGCGGATCGAATCCTGGACCTGGTGCTCGAAGTCCGACGTGGCGACGAAAACATCGGCGTCGTGCTGGAGCTTCTCGGTCACGTACGGAGTCTTGCGCTCCTCGTTCGGGTAGAGGTAGTTGTGCTCTTCCGCCGCAAGGGCATCCTTGCGGAGCTCGTACCAGGAGGTGACCGAGTAGACGTTTGCCTTAACGCCCCACTCGGACTCGAGGATCTCCTTGGCGTGGAGCGCCCACGGCACACCAACACCGGAGGAAAGCAGACCGACACGGTTGCCGTCACCCTCGGGTGCATCCGCGATCTTGTGGATACCTCGAATGATGCCGTCGACGTCAACGTTCTCCGGCTCAGCCGGCTGAACCATCGGCTCGTTGTAGACGGTCATGTAGTACATGACGTCCTGGTCGCGACCATCGCTACCGTCGCCGTACATGCGCTTGATGCCATCCTTGACGATGTGGGTGATCTCGTAGGAGTACGCCGGATCGTAAATGATCATCGCCGGGTTGGTTGACGCAAGGACGGGGGAGTGCCCATCCATGTGCTGCGTACCCTCACCGGTCAGCGTGGTGCGGCCAGCGGTGGCACCGATGATGAAGCCGCGTGCCAGCTGGTCGGCGGCGGCCCAGAACTGGTCGCCGGTGCGCTGGAAGCCGAACATCGAGTAGAAGATGTAGAACGGCATCATCATCTCGCCGTGAACAGCGTGCGAAGTTCCGACCGTTGCAAGCGTGGCGGCGGAGCCGGCCTCGTTGATACCCATGTGGAGGATCTGGCCGGTCTGGGCTTCCTTGTAGGAAAGGAGCAAGTCGGCGTCCACCGAGGTGTAGTTCTGGCCGTGCGTGTTGTAGATCTTCGCGGTTGGGAAGATCGCATCGAGACCGAACGTACGGGCCTCGTCCGGAATGATCGGGACAACGCGCTTGCCAAACTCCTTGTCCTTCATGAGCTCCTTGAGGAGACGCACGAGGGCCATGGTGGTTGCGACCTTCTGCTGGCCGGAGCCCTTCTTGAGAACGTCGAAACGCTTCTCCTCGGGGAGCTTGATGCCGTTCCAGGTGGTGCGGCGCTCCGGCAGGTAGCCACCGAGGGCCTTCCGGCGGTCCTGCATGTACTGGTATGCCTCGTTGCTTGGCGAGGGACGGTAGTACGGGGCGCTGTACGGATCCTCGAGCTGCGAATCGTCAATGTCGAGGCTGAGCGTATCGCGCAGACCCTTGAGGTCCTGCTCGTTCAGTTTCTTCATCTGGTGGGTCGAGTTACGGCCAGCGAAGTTGGTACCGAGCAGGTAGCCCTTAATGGTGTGGGCGAGAATAACGGTGGGCTGGCCGGTGTGCTCGGTTGCCGACTTGTAGGCGGCGTAAACCTTGCGGTAGTCGTGGCCACCGCGCTTGAGCGACCAGATCTTTTCATCCGACCAGTCCTTGACCATGGCCTTGGTGCGGGGATCGCGGCCGAAGAAGTTCTCGCGGACGAACGCACCGTCGTTGGCCTTGAAGCCCTGGTAGTCACCATCGAGGGTTGTGTTCATGATGTTGACGAGGGCGCGGTCGTGATCGGCCTCAAGCAGCGGATCCCATTCGCGGCCCCAAATGACCTTGATGACGTTCCAGCCGGCACCGCGGAAGAACGCCTCGAGCTCCTGAATGATCTTGCCGTTACCGCGAACCGGGCCGTCGAGGCGCTGCAGGTTGCAGTTGATGACGAAGTTCAGGTTGTCCAGGCCCTGCTGTGAGGCCAGCTGGAGCATGCCGCGCGACTCTGGCTCGTCCATCTCGCCGTCACCGAGGAATGCCCAAACCTGCTGCTCGTTCGTGTCCTTGATGCCACGGTCATGCATGTACTTGTTGAACCAGGCCTGGTGAATTGCCTGGGCCGGACCGAGACCCATAGAGACGGTGGGGAACTCCCAGAAGTCTTCCATGCGGCGCGGGTGCGGGTAGGAGGGGAGACCACGTCCGGCAGCGGGGCGGGAATGCTCCTGGCGGTAGCCATCCATGTCGGCCTCGGTGAGGCGGCCCTCAACGAAAGCGCGGGCGTAGTTACCGGGGGCCGCGTGGCCCTGGAAGAACACCTGGTCGCCGCCGCCCGGATGGGACTTGCCGCGGAAGAAGTGGTTGAAGCCAACTTCGTAGAGGGTTGAGACGGAAGCGTAGGACGAAATGTGTCCGCCTACCTGGACGCCGGGGCGCTGTGCGCGGGTGACCTGAACGGCAGCATTCCAACGGACCCAGCGGCGGATCTCGCGCTCGAGCCTCTCATCGCCGGGGAAGTACGGTTCGTCCTGCACGGCGATCGTGTTGACGTACGGGGTGTTCAGGTTGGTTGGGACCTGGATGTTGCGCTCGCGTGCGCGACGCAGCATCGACAGGAGGATGTAACGCGCCCGCGGGCCACCGCGGTGGTTGATCAGATCGTCAATTGAGTCGATCCACTCCTGTGTCTCCTCGGAGTCAATGTCCGGTACCTGGCTCAGTAGCCCGTTAATCAGCGGTGACGTATTGTCTTGTGAACTCACAGCATCTCCTTGCAGTGCACTAGAGGGCGCGGGGCGGGCCGACGCTGGCCGACAAGCCCGGGTTACAGTCAAATCTACCGCTTTCCGGGCCGAACGTCCCGCCTCTGGCTGTTCTCTGGCTGTGAAAGTTCCCTCACGCGGTGGGCTTTGTCACCGATTTCTCTCAGTTCGGCCTCAATTGGTGGGTTGACGTGGAAATTTGCTGGAAGATTTGGTCAACTAGTGGTGTGGAAAATCAAGCGACCGCTTCCTCGCGGTCTACACAGGAAAGGACCGGTTCTTCGAACGGATCAGTCGAGCTCGGACTGTTGAACGGGCAGGTGATCCAAGAATTTGGCTGGGATGACGACGTTGACGACGCATTCCGCGCCAGAATCGAAGACGCAACGGGCGAGGAGCTCGTTGATGAATACTACGGGGACGTCTGCGACGGTGCCCTGATCTGGTGGCGTGACGACGACGGCGATGAAGATGATCTTGCCGACCTGCTTGTCGACGCCAAAGGCAATCTCGACGACGGGTCCGGAGTCATCTGGGTCATGATTCCCGCACTGGGAACCGATGGATATGTCGAACACATCGTTGTTGAAGAAGCCGCACAAACGGCTGGCCTCGCCGCAACAACGGCGGCCGCACTCTCCCCAGAATGGACAGGAGTCCGGCTCACGGCGCGAGGACCGCGCCGCTAGCATCACCAGCGAGCGAGACAACAGCGTCAAAAAATAAGTAAGCAGTAACCGCGAGTGGGTTGCCGGGAAACCGGCCACCCACTCTTACACGTCCGGCAGGCACTGCTCTCGCCTCTTGGATGAGCGGCTGCCCTGTTCAAACTTGCCGGGAGCTCCGTAATCAGGGGACCTGAAGCAGCGCAGTTACTAGCCTGGTGTGCTGACCCAGCCGCGGCGAAACTACCAGTACCTCATCAAATTTACCCCTCCGGGCCGTAAGTTCTCGAGCCTCCGAGCCATGCTGATTTACCGTATTCCGCAGGAAAGGATGGGAGGGCAACCATCGTGCGATCGCCCTCCCATCGTCGCTTAGCCGCGTGGCTCAGTTACCTGAACCGGCGTTTCGGTGCGGCTTGTTGGGTAACTGTTTGAAGGTTGTTCCGTGCCTACTCGAATACGACGCTGCTTTGCGGTGCCGTGTTCACGTGGAGTTGGAAGACATCGGGCCGAGCATAGTGCCCGACAGCGTCAAGGTCGAGATGGCTCCGGTCCTTTTCCGACAGGTCAATGTCGGCATAACGGATTGTCTCTTCTCCGTACACCGGACCGGCGAGGACCTCCCCGAGCGGACTGTAGATAACGGAGCCGCCACGGATGACGAGGCCGTTTGCCGTGATTCCGTTCGGGAACTCGGTGTCTTCCGGATAGTCTTCGACTCGTACCAGCTGGCAGGAGGAGAGAACGAAGGTCCGGCCCTCAAGCGCAATGTGCTGCATCGTGGACTGCCAAGCATCACGATTGTCAACCGTTGGAGCGCAGTGGATCTCGACCCCCTGGGAGTACATGGCTTGGCGGAAGAGCGGCATGTAGTTTTCCCAGCAGATGGCGGTGCCGAGGCGTCCCGTGGGGGACTCGACGACATCAAGCGTGGAACCGTCGCCGAATCCCCAGATCAGTCGCTCGCTTGCCGTCGGCATGAGCTTCCGGTGCTTACCGACAAGGCCGTCGTTGGGGTCAACCATGATTGTCGTGCAGTAGAGCGTGTTACCGAGGCGCTCGATCAGGCCCGTGACGATGAATACGCCGGTCTCTTGGGAGACCTCGATAACAGGGTCAAGGTCGCTACCATCCAGGGAGATAGCTCCCGCCATGTACTCCCGTTCGTGTCCGCGCCAGTGAGCGGAGCTTTCTATCACCCCACGTGGCCGCCACGGTCGTGAGCGTTGCCGTCGACACGCCACATTGCACGTTTGATTTCTCAGTCCTTCACTTGCTTGTTCCGAAAGCGTGCTGAATCCTGGGCTTCGCAAAATAATTCTTAACAAGTGGGCGTCCTTCTTGTCATGAAATATTGCTAATTGCGGTTCCGAATTTTTTGTGCCCATTTCTCGCCGTGCGAAAGATTTGATGAGAAAACATCCGTTTTACCTTGAGTTCTTCTGGCTGAGGGCTAATCTGGTGAGTGGTTTACCTGCTGAATCGATGAATTGCTCATCGTCAACAAGTTGGAGCGCGCGGTTGCGACGACGCCGTGTGCCCAAGAGCTTGGAGACAAGAGCCGTGTATCGACTTGGCAGGCGAAGTTTCTGTGAGTATTAATAAATCGCGCAGGCGCACTGAAAGGTAGCTGTTTTGAGCACATATCGCATTGAAGAGGATCTCCTTGGAACGAAGGAAATCCCGGCAGAGGCCTACTACGGAGTGCATACGCTCCGTGCGGTCGAAAACTTCCCCATGTCGGGCAGGCTGGTCCGGGACGTGCCGGAGTTCGTCCGTGCCATTGTCCAGGTGAAGAAGGCCTCAGCTCTTGCCAACAAGGAGCTCGGCTCCCTGCCTGCCGATATCGCGGATGCGATTGTTGCTGGCTGCGATGAGGTCTTGGAAAAGGACCGCTGTATGGACCAGTTCCCGATCGACCTGTTCCAGGGTGGCGCTGGCACCTCGGTCAACATGAACTCCAACGAGGTCGTTGCGAACCTGGCACTTGAACTGCTCGGTTACGAGAAGGGCCGCTACGACGTCATCAATCCGAACGATCACGTCAACAAGTCGCAGTCGACCAACGACGCTTACCCGACGGCCCTGCGCCTCGCCATCTACACCATCTCTGCCCAGCTCGTCACGAAGCTCAAGACTCTCGTGGAGTCCCTCCGTGTCAAGAGCGAGGAGTTCTCGGGATTGCTGAAGATGGGCAGAACCCAGCTTCAGGACGCGGTTCCCATGACGCTCGGAGCAGAGTTCGGTGGATGGGCAACCACGCTCGAAGAGGAAGTTGTCATCCTCTCCCGCGCCACACACTACCTCCTCCACGTGAACCTGGGTGCGACCGCAATCGGCACCCGCCTCAACACCCCCGAAGGCTACGCGGAAGTCGCCGCGCGTAAGCTCGGCAGTGTCGCTAGCCTGGATATCTCGTCCTCGCCGGACCTTGTCGAAGCTACATCCGACACCGGTGACTACGTGCTTGCACACGCAGCACTTAAGCGCGTTGCATCCAAGCTCTCGAAGATCTGTAACGATCTTCGTCTCCTGTCGTCCGGCCCGCGCGCCGGCCTCAATGAGATCAACCTGCCGGAGAGGCAGGCGGGATCGTCGATCATGCCTGCGAAGGTCAACCCCGTTATCCCCGAAGTTGTTAACCAGGTCTGCTTCAAGGTCATCGGCAACGATGTCACCGTCACCATGGCAGCGGAAGCAGGGCAGCTCCAGCTCAACGTCATGGAGCCGGCACTTGCCGAAGCAACCTTCGAGTCCCTCAATCTCCTCATGAACGCCTGCGACACCCTCCGCACCAAGTGCATCGACGGCATCACCGCCAACGAAGAGCGGGCACGCGCCTACGTTGAGAACTCGATCGGTATTGTCACCTACCTGAACCCGATCATCGGTCACCACAACGGTGATCTCGTCGGTAAGGAATGCGCGCGCACCGGCAAGTCCGTTAAGCAGGTCGTTGTTGAAATGGGACTGCTGACCCCAGCAGAAGTCGACAGCTACCTGACCAATGAAGCCTTCATGACCCCCAGGTACACCGGCAAGATCTGGGCTGAGGGCGAGGCTGGCCTGCCCCAGAAGTAGCCGGTGGCTTTCCCCGAAAATAGGGACTGCTAAGCAAACGCTTTAACAGGAGGCGGGGGTTCAACACCTCCGCCTCCTCGATTGCCCAAACATCATCTACTGTCAGGGTATGACGCATCGCCGATATCGACTCGACTACGACTGGCTCTGGACGGACCCGCCCCATAACGACGGGACCCCCGCGACCGTGCGGCTCGTCGTGGCTGACGGGAAACGGATTAAAGCGGCAGCCGCTGTCGAAGCATGATTAGCCTCGCTCCCAAAGCTCGGCGAAAACACCTATGGAAGGGGTGGCTGGACCGTTCGGCTGGTCCGCACACCTTCCGAAGAAGAAAAGAGCGACGGTGTAACAGAGAAGCGCCCTGGGGATAACTGCGCGGATCGTGTTTGTCTCGACCTGTCCTCCGGAGGCGAGGATGTTCTTGATGGCATCGAAGCCGCAACAGCGGAAGCCTACGAACAGGTTATTCGGAATACGGATCTCTTGGTCTCGTGGGAGCAACTGCCAACCAGATAGTGCACCGAACCCACGTTGCCACATACGGTGATGAGACCCATGACCGGTGGATTCCTCTGTTTTCGCGTGATGTGGGGGCTTACTGCGGGGGCTTATCGACACCCTGAGGTACGCGACCGGCGCGCGAACAAAGATACGGCCACCAGTTCAACGATGAACGCGCCGAGCACCCAGGGTCTGGTCTAGCCCGCGTAGCGTGATCTCGACTGAAGCCAAACTGGAGGACGCCACGACCGGCGGGCTCGGATCGCAGCCTGTTTGGTGCGAGCCCGCTCATGTTGGTAAGAGCCTGCACATGGTTGGCACTCGTGAGCGGGAACGGATCGTTCTCTGTTAAATGATGTGCATAGCGTGGACCGGCAACTTCACGGCCTGACGAACAGCTATTGCGAGATACCGGGCAGCGACCAGCTCATCGGCACTGGTTACCGAAATCAATGCGATTCTGGCGGCCTGCGGTTCTGCTTAATCTCGGAGCGGCGGCGCTTAGCCTCGAGCCGGCGGCGCTTAGCGGCCCTGCTTGGCCTGGTTGGCCGGCGAGGGATCGGCGGGATGATCGCATCTCTTAGCAGAGCCGCAAGGCGTTCGCGGGCGGCAACCCGATTGCGGTGCTGTGAGCGCTGTTCGGAGGCACTGATCGTCAGGATCGTGCCGTTCAGACGCTCCTCGAGGTGCCTTATTGCACGCCGCTTCTGAACTTCGTTGAGCGCCGATGTCTGCCCGACATCGAAGCTCAACTGGACGCGTGAATCGGTCGTGTTGACGCTTTGTCCGCCAGGGCCTGAAGAGCGGGAAAACTGCTCGACAAGTTCCGCCGCTGGAATGGTCAAACCATTGGGTGCGCCGGGGCCGGGAAGGATGTGCAGATCGTCCATGGTAATAAGTCTCGATAAAGATCCGATTGGCGGGCCACGCGGCCTACGACCATCTGCACTCGACTCTACACCGGCAAAGAGCCGATACTCCTAGATCAACCCGGTACTTTGGGCGAGGTGAATTGCTTTTGAGCGACCGTCGACATCGAGCTTGGTGAAGATGTGAGTGATGTGGCTCTTGACCGTAGCTTCTGCAATGAAGAGGGCTTTGGAAATCTCCCTATTGGTAGCTCCGGTAGCGAGTAATGAGAGAACTTCGATCTCGCGACCCGTGAGTTTCGGCAACGGGTTTCGAACTCCGCGGAGTACTCGGGAGGCAACATCGGGAGTGAGAGCGAGCTCGCCATCACGTGCGCGGCCAATAGCGTCGATAATCGTCTCCGGGTCTGCGTCTTTGAGCAGGTAGCCAGCGGCGCCGGCCTCGATTGCTCCAAGAATTTCAGCATCTCGATCGAAAGTCGTGAGGATAATGACGGCTGGAGGGGGATTGAGCTTCCGTAGCTCAGTGGTTGTCTCAATGCCGTCAATGCCGTCTCCGAGGCGGAGATCGCAGAGGACCACGCTGGGCGCGAGGTGGCGGGCGAGCTGTAATGCTTCTTCGCCGGTGGCGGACTCGCCGACGATGGTGATATCGGGGTCTTGGTCGAGGACGGCACGCAGGCCGCTACGTACCACCGGATGGTCATCCACGAGAAGGACCGTGGTTGTCATGACTGCTCCTCAAAGGCGTGTGGGATGTGGATGGAGATGGCTGTGCCCTCGCCCGGGGCGGACTCGATGTCTATTCCGCCGCCGAGTTCGCGCAGGCGTGACCTCATGAACCGGATGCCAAAGCTCGCGGATGCCACGTTTGTTTCCTGTTCCCAGGCGGCAGCATCAAAACCCCGACCGTCATCCATGATGTCAAGGCGTATCGAGTCTCCAGCATCGCTCAGACTGACGGTCACATGTTGAGCGCCGGAGTGGAGGCGCACATTGGCCAGAGCAGATTGTGCAGAGCGTAGCAGTGCGACGTCGGCATCGGATGATAGTGCAGGTAACGAGGGGTCGATGTGAAGAGCGGTGTCGATACCGGTTTCTTCCGCCAACTTCACGAGTAGCTGGTCCAGTGCCGTGCTCAGTGCACTGTGCTCGAGCTCGGCAGGTGCGAGCGCCGCAACGATCCTGCGGACGTCGGCAAGGCTCTCCCTCGCAAGTGCTCCGATCTGTTCGAAGGCCCGGGCGGACTCGGGGTCGGAGGTTGGGGTAGCCGCAGCGTGGGCAAGCAGCCGGATCGAAGAGAGTCCCTGCGCGACGGTGTCATGGATCTCCCGCGATAGCCGAGTGCGCTCAGATATTGCGCCTGAGTGCCGGTGGGCAAGGGCGAGCTCGTCCTGAAGCTCCGCCATCTCCTGCTGTGCCTGCGTGAGTGAGTGGACGAATCTTTCTCGCTCCTGGCCATCTTTTAAGAGCTGCAGGTATCCGCGTGAGATCCCGAAGGCAAAGATGCCGCCAATGAGAGGGCCAAAGACATTCGCGTATGTCGTTGAGCCGTGGTGAAGGATAGGAGCCGCTGTCGCCACGACAAAGACGATGAGCGAATAGACGATCCCCCATGTCACCGGCAGGAGATGGCCAGCAAGGAGCCAGAGGAGGAAGGCGAGCCAGATGAAAGCTGATGAGACCGCCACCGTCGCAATCCAGATTGCGGTGAAGCCGAGAAGCCATAAGACGATCACGGTGGTGGAGTTTGTGCGACTGGGGATCAGCGTGCCGACGGTGTGAGCGCCGATGATCGCCAATCCCGAGATGGTAGCGACGGTCGGCGCCACCCCCTCGCCGGTGGCACGGATGATGCCGACGAGGGTGAGGGCGACCGCGATGACGTACTGGCCCACCTCCATCGCACGCACGGTGCTACGGGATGCTGGCGATTTACTAGACTGCCTCAGGGGCGTGCTCACGAGACTCATGGGATCCTTCGACAGCGGGGGATGTGATTGAGCCCGGCCACCAGATCCGATCCCCGACGAGCGTGAAGAGGGCGGGCACGATAATCGTGCGGACCACCAGCGTATCGACAATGATGCCGATCCCGACAATAAGGCCCAACTGGCCGAGCGTCACGAGCGGAAGCACGCCGAGCGCCGCGAAAACGCCAGCGAGGACGATACCCGCACTGGTGATCACACTACCCGTGTGGGCGACGGATTCAAGGATTCCCGTACGGGTGCCGTAGGCGATGGCCTCCGTCCGAGCCCTGTGCACAAGGAAAATCGTGTAGTCAATCCCGAGAGCAACGAGGAACAAGAACGCAAGGAGTGGCACCTGAGTGTCGAGAGCATCCTGCTCGAACAGGAGTCGGCCCAGCCAGGCGCCCGCGCCTATCGCTGCCAGTGAGCTCGCCAGATTGACCACGATAAGGAATGCGGGAGCGATCAGCGAACGCAGGAGGAGTACGAGAACGATGAAGCTTGCGGCGAGGATGAGCGGGGCGATGATGGTGAGATCGCGCTGACTACCCTCGCGCATATCAACGTCCGAGGCAACGGACCCGCCTACCATCGCATCGGCACCGTCAATGGCAGATACTGCTTCTCTGAGATCGCTGATCTGGGAGAGAGACTCATCTGTGCTGGGTGCAAACTCACTCGTCACCATGATGTTGGTCAGCCCCTCATGCTCCGCAATCGGGTGCGCCCTAACCACGCCGTCGCTGCCGGCAACGTCGGCTACAACCTCCTCGGCATACTCTGAGTTTGTAAGAATGAATATGGGCTGTGCCTCGCCTGCCGGGAAATGCTCCGCGAAAACTTCCAGGCCCGCCGCGGACTCTGACTGAACCCGGAATTTCTCCAGCTGATCCAGGCCGACAGTTGTCCCGACCAGGCCCGTTGCCATGACTGCAAGCAGCAGGGTGCCGCCAGCGAGAGCTCTGCGAGGTTTGCTGACCACTCTGGTCGCGATCGTGCGCCACGTGCCGCCGATCTTCTGCTCCGAACCCGGATGGGGAATAAAGGGCCAGAAGATGCGTCGCCCGCACACCGCCAAGAACGGCGGAAGGACAAACATGATGCCCGCCAGCGCGATGAGTAGCCCGAGTGCTGACGAAATCCCAAGTCCCCTGGTGCCGGGGATGACCGACAGAACGAGTGTGAGGAGAGAAAAAACGACTGTAACGTTCGAGGCGAGGATGGCAGGCATCGACTTTTGCCATGCGGTCGCGAGTGCTACGCGGTGATCCTCGTGTATCAGGAGTTCTTCGCGATAGCGCGAGATCAGAAATAGAGCGTAGTTTGTTCCAGCGCCGAAGACGAGAACACTGATGATTCCGGCATCAAACTCCAGGTTCCACGCCTCGCCGGCGGCTGCAGTGACTCGCCCGGCCAGCCCGTCAGACAGCGCCACGACCGTGAGCGGAACGAGCCAGAGGACTGGGGACCGGTAGGTGACGATGAGAAGAATCGCGACGATCGCGATCGTGACAGCAAGCATGGTGAAATTAGCGCCGTCGAACGATGCCGCAATATCGGCACCAAATGCCGGACCACCCGTGACCCACACATCGAGACCGTCGGGAACTTCAGTGCCGATATCGGCACGCAGGGCACCGATCGTCTCCGCGGTCTGCGAGTTGTTGTCACCGACAGTAATCGGCGTAGAGATGACAGCCGCATAACGATCCTCGCTCACGATCGGCTCTGAGTTACTAGCCGCCGTTACGGTCACGAGCGACTGAAAATTGTCAAGATCGGAGATGGTTAAGGGCTCACCATCCTCGCGTGCGGCGACGACTAGGAGTGATTGCTGATCAGCGTCCGGGAAATCAGCCATGAGGTTGCTGACACGAGTTGATTCAGAATTTTCGGGTGCCTGCGTAGGTGAGGAAGGTGACTGTGCGGAGCCGAACAGCCCGAAAAGGAGGACGAGAACAATGAGGGAGATCCCAAGTGTCATCCATGCGCCTCGGCGCGAGACCAATTTCTTGGAGAACCGTAAAGAAAGCGAAGAAGTTGCCATAGTGACAATTCCAGTCGCTTCGGCACCGAGAAACATCGGACCGGATGCTGAAAGTTAAATCATCCAAAAGACTGATGCCTGGGCCTCGAAACTCCGCTATCTGCCCAACCTCGAATGCGCAACGAGAGGCTAGCGCACAAATGAGTGCACGGGGACCAAGAAATTTCAGAATTAGGGAAAAATCTGAGCCCTGTACCCGCGCGGATGCTTTCAGCATTGATGCGCTCCTGGCCGCCACTGGAGTAGCAGAGGGGACGTATGGCAGGTATAAAATCTTGCCCGATCTAGAACTTGGCGCGTTTTAAAACATCGATCGTTGATGCTGGCCTCTAGACCACGCGTTGACGGAACCAATGTGCGTTCTACAAGTCTTGGAAATATTCTCAACGCCAAAACGAACTGCCGGATGCGAGGCCTGCGCGTCAGAAGGCGAGAGAGGCGCTAATCACTCCCGCCTACTCGACGCTAACTCTGGTCCCGGATTGTGTGCGCTTCTTTACACTTCAAAGATTGGTCCTCGCCAAGTAATCCGTGTAAAGTCACTAATCGATCAGCACCGCGTGATCAGCTCTCGCAGGCGAGTGTTAAGCGGGGCTGGGCCTGTAGCTCAGTTGGTTAGAGCGCCACGTTTACACCGTGGATGTCGGGGGTTCGAGTCCCTCCGGGCCCACCAGAAGGTCGTTGTTCAAACCGGCGATATTACCGGTTTGAGACCTCGACTCAGCTGCCCGCCCCTCGTGGCGGGCCGTTATCGTCTGCACACCGCGGCCGAAGAACGCGCTGAACGGTTCCCCCGTTTCACCGATGACGGTGCCCTCCTCGCTGAGGTAGAGCTTGTCGAAGAATGCCTGGTTGGCGATGCGCCGCAGTGAGTCATCGATGCTCATGTACAACTTGTAGCAGTCTCTGCCCAGTGCGAGGCAGTCGTCCAGGTGGGCGCTTGCCAGTTCGTACTCTATGTCACCGGCTTCGATCTGTGATTCGAGGAACGCGAGTCGTCTGCCGATGCGATCCTGCTCCGACTTGAGGAGATCGAGCGGCACCGCCCCCGCGTAGTGGGCTTGCAGAAGTTTTGAACGTTCGGCTTGGAGGTCGTCGGGGACGGGTTCAGTGGCGGTGCGGTGGTGGTTACCGCTGTTGATCGTGACGGTGCGGTAACGCCAAGCGGTGGTGATGAACTTCTTCAATGCCCACCCCGTGAGGGCCCCAGGCGCCAGGCCACGGCCAGGGCGGCGAACACGACGCTCAGATGCGCCTCGATCGATTCGTGCTGGTGATGATAGATCGGCCGGGCCGTCAGATCGTGCTTACTTATCCGGAACGACTTCTCCACCTGCCATAGGTAGTGGTAGGCCCCGATCACGAACTCAGCCCCGGCGACCTTGGGGTCCAGGTTAGGGATGTAGGCCTTGTAGCCGGCCAGATCACGCGCATTTTGCACCAGCTCCTCATTCAGCGCACGGTCTTGGCCGGTGACTTTCAAGAACCTGTTGCGCTTGATCGGGGTGTTGCGTGCGATCGCGTTCTTCGCGTTCTCGACCTGCTTATCGATCCCGCGCAGGGTGCGCCGGGCCCGGGCCCCGCGGTACTAGTGAGCCTGTCAAGATTTCTGTCCACAACGACTGCAACTGGCACGCCCTGCACGACACCCCAAAGTTCACTCTCCGGGTTGGGCTGATCGGCCGAACATTACCCGCAGGGCAGGACACCTGACCAGGCACCCCCGTGACCCCTTCTTGGGCCCTGAAGCGGTCTACCAGAAGGCTTGAGGCGGGTCATTTTCCGACCAACGCTACGACCAGCCCCACCCCGAGGGCCCCACCCCGTCAGACCCTACACATTCACGCGACAAGCTCTGCATGACATCATTATTGCGGGTCACCACCCGTTGCCTGGGTCCCACACCAATTATTCAGGAGTCCCCTAGAGGCCAAGTCGCTCGGGTCCCAGACGCCGTATTCGTCGTATCCATTGCCGCCGGGGTCCATGGCGGCACGTCCGGCGGCAGCAAGGAAATCGGCGCATGACTCGCAGTACTCGTCATCGAGTTCATCGACATTGAATAGCTCCCCGCACTCTTCACAGGTGGCAGTGGATGACATTGATCAGACCTCCAGTTGTTGGCGCTCGCCGTTAGCAAGACGTTCTTGGAGTGAGCATACGCTGGTTTGATTGACCATGCGGGTAGACCGCATCTGCAAGGCTCGCCCCTACCGACTACCCATTGATAGCTCGCAAGTGCTTACCCTGGGTGGCCTCGGCCGCGTGGGCCTTGAGCCACCGCCCCACTGTGGCCCGCGAGAAGCCCCCAGCCTTCGCGATCTCCTGTTGCGTCGCGCCGTCGCCGTGCATATCAACTGCCAGCGCAACCTGCTCCTCTCGCGTGACCTCCTCCGTACCCTCCTCGGTGGCGGCTGGAGCGGACGACTTCAAGGCACGAGTGGGCTGGGCCATGGGCGCAGTAACCTGCCCGGTTCGGCTCTCGACCTGCTCAGGCCCAGGGAGGGGAGCTACCTCTGGTACCAGTGCAGGGTATGGGGGCAGCTCGAAGGCCGCCACCGCCGGGCTTGGCCCAATCTGCCCGTTGCCCAATTCTTCACCATAGCCGCGGATCTTACCTGCGCCCTGGCCCCCGCCGGGCCTGTCGACCTCGGGTGAGCATGACAAGCTGGTTTGGCCCCGTGGTGATGGTTTGAGTTGGCCCCACCCATGGTCGTGTATTTCTAGGGTTTCTCCCGTGTGCGGCGTTCCGCGGCGGGGAGGGCCTGGGGGCTCGTTACTCAGGGGACCTCCATTCCTGGCCTGGGTGGTGCGTAGGTGGTAGGAGCGGGTGCCGGTGTTGATGATGTGCGCGTTGTATGTGAGCCGGTCGACTACTGCTGCCGTGCGGCCGCCACCAACAGCTCGTACTCGGCATCAGTGTGGGCAGAGCCCACGTGCCCCATTTCCCGGCGCCCGCCCTTCTTGGAGTACTCGATCTGCACCGCTCGGGCACCCGAGGCAGTCTTCACGGTACGAATATGGGGCGACATGCCCCAATTTAGTGCCCCAATCCCGGCCCCATCACCAACAAAACCCCAGGTCAGAGAACCGCCGCACCCGCCGAGCAAGAAAAGTGAGCCAAGTCGGGTCTTAGGCGCATCATGAGCAAGAGTTTTCGCCTACTCCAAGTCTATTAAGCGCGTGTCGTCCCAGCTCCAATAGAGAGCTCCCTGGTATGCGCCGGAACGGGTATTGGTGCCATCTCGTAGTTTCAGTTCTCTTGTGAGAGGCGATAAGTTCCACTCCTTGCCTTCGAAGAGTACCTTAGAGTCGCCCACGACCCGAGCTGTGATGGTCGGTTGAGAGATGAACTGAATAGCCTCTCCGATGAGGCGATTTAGCACTTGACGTGAGTCGAACTGTGACGATCGGCTACCAACCTGATTCCAGTTGCTGCTGTACTGGAAGCGTCCTGGAAGCAGGAGTGCATGCTTGACCAACAGTTTAACCAAGTAGATCTGGCGGCGCTGGATCGCTTGATCATCCCAGACCTCCTGATCGACTACGTAGTTTTGGGTGACTTGTAATCCTGAGCGCCCTAAGTAGAGAGCTCTCTTCTCCTGAAAAGACCGATTCCCTAGCCCTTGGTTATGCCTAATGAGCGTAATGTTTCCGACATTGTTCACATATTGTTGATGAACGTCATCCGCAAGTTCCCCTAGATGAGCATGCCAAATAGCGCTTAACTTCTGAGGCATTATATGTTCAAGCTGAAGGTACTCATCGTCCCACGCTGGACGAGATTAGTAGTGCCCCTTAGAGTGGTGTAGCCCCGGGGTGGTCGTGAGCAAGGCTGGTGCCAACTTCTTCAGGCAGTGTCTCGTAAATCATGAGATCTCCTTTGATCCGGTTATGAAGCAAGACATGCATACATGTGAACGTTCACTCGTCAACGAAATTTGATTCGTAAAAACCCTGGTTGCGGGGCTAACGTCCCAGCTTCCGGCTTGCCTGCCAACCTACGATCGTTCTTTTAGCGCGTTTCGCTACCTGCATTGCCGCTATTTGCTTGACGTGTTGCCTAATGCTCAGAGCACCGGGCAAGCCCGTCGTGCACGCTATGTCAAAGCTGAATCACGATTGCTCCATGCGTTTGCGGCACGCCATAACGTGTCGCCTCCAGGAATTTCAAATTCCCTGCGCGCTCCGTGCCGGTGTCCGTTAGCCTCGAGATATGACATTTGCGAATGTAGGAACCCTTGGAGCCTTGCCCGGAAAACGCGATGAACTTGTTGCGATCCTGTCGCGGCGCAATGATGAGCTGAAAGCCAGCGGTTGCCTGCTGTACGAAGTGGGCGTGAATGAGAGCGCACCGGACACGGTGTTTGTGGTTGAAATATGGGACTCTGCGGAAGACCATCAGTCTTCACTGAGCCTGGAGAGTGTTCAGGCTGCGATTACTGAGGCGCGCCCGATACTGTCGGGTGTCATGGATGGCTTCCGGTTTGACGTCGTGGGCTCACCGCTCCGAAGCTGAACTCTCGACCCGAATCTAAACTCTCCGAGTCTCTTCGTTCCTGCTCAGAAATTTGTCGCTAACTCGTCGATGGGACACTTCATGGTCGCGATATGGAGGGACGACGTTCTTGACGTGGCGCTATTGGGCCAGCACAGTTAACACTGATGGTTGACGAGCCTGCACCACGCTCCACCCCTGCCCGATCGGGGAGCGTCTGGGAAGTCTTTTGGGTATTTCTTCGACTGGGGCTTACCTCGTTCGGTGGTCCCGTCGCACATCTCGCATACTTCCGTGAAGCCTTTGTGGAACGCCGGAAATGGCTGACAGATAAGGTTTACGCCGACATTGTTGCCCTGTGCCAGTTCCTCCCGGGACCGGCCTCCAGTCAGGTCGGCATGTTAATTGGCCTTTACCGGGCCGGCTATACGGGGCTGCTAGCCGCGTGGGCGGCGTTCACTCTTCCCTCAGCCATTCTTCTCGTGGCTTTTGCGTATGGAGCTTCGTCGCTCGACGATGCCCTGGGCGATGGCTGGCTGATAGGTCTCAAGGCTGCTGCAGTTGCTGTTGTTGCTTATGCGGTCCTCGGCATGGCGACGAAACTGGCCCCCGATACTAAGAGAGCGACGATTGCGGTCGGAGCGCTTGCGGTCGTGCTTCTTGTCCCCGGCGTGCTCGCTCAGATCCTGGCCATTGTTGCCGCCGGCATCATCGGACTGCTCTGGTTGCCGTCCGAAAAGAACGAACCGGTTGAGCAGGATTCGTTCCGCGTAGGGGTTGGTAAGAAGGTCGCAATCGGAAGTCTCCTGGTATTTGTTGCTCTTCTTATCGGTCTGCCGTTGCTGTCTGCCGCGACGAAGAATGAATCGGTGGACCTTGCCGACACCTTCTATCGAACCGGTTCCATTGTTTTCGGCGGCGGACACGTTGTTCTTCCGCTATTGGAGGTAGAAACAGTCCAGGCCGGCCTAGTATCGGCCGACTCGTTCCTTGCTGGATACGGTGCCGCGCAGGCTGTTCCCGGTCCGCTCTTTACCTTCTCTGCCTACCTGGGATCCGTCACCACAGCGGGACCCACCGGGATCACGGGCGCAACGATTGCCCTGATTGCGATCTTCCTGCCATCCGCCCTGCTGGTAATCGGAGCCCTTCCGTTCTGGGAGGACCTGCGCCGTAATCGCCTGGCACGAAAGGCCCTCACCGGAATCAACGCGGGCGTCGTGGGTATTCTTGCCGCGGCTCTCTACATGCCGGTGTTTACTTCGGGGATTACTGGAGCAAAGGAACTCGTCCTTGCTGCTGTTGCCTTCGTTGCCCTCCTCTCGTGGAAGGCACCCGCGTGGGCCGTGGTCATCGGCTCCGCACTGATCGGGTGGGTTGTCTTCTAGGGATCGCTCCGTCGATCATCTTGGCCCGTTACCCGCCCATGGCAGATATTCGCTTCTGTGGCTCTGTGACGCGTGGGCGTAAACTCCACTCTTTGGGTGTTTTTGTAGCCCGGTGTGCTATCCATGTCCTATGGACCGCCCCGAAAATGCTGAAAACCAGCCTGACACTGCCGATTCCGCACCGCTAGCTATTGGAGTGCCCCTTAGCGATGACGCTATGAGGGAGAGGGTGAGTGCAGCCTTCGAGCTGAGAGAAGCTTTTGCTCGGCTTTCACTGGAGTATCAGGCCGGGCTCGATGAGGTGCTGACGAAGATCAATATTCTTAGGGCTGAGTTTGAGCACCTTCATGAATATAGCCCGATCGAACACGTGACGACACGGCTCAAGAGCCCGAAGAGCATCATGAAGAAGATGCGGCGTAAGGGCGATGTCCTCACTCTCGGGAACGTGCGGGAGTGCGTGCGAGATATCGCGGGTATTCGGATCGTCTGCAGTTTCATTCAGGACACGTACAAGGTGGCCGAGGCTCTCATGAAGCAGCAGGACGTCAACGTTCTTGAGATCAAGGACTACATTAAGGACAGCAAGCCGAATGGATACCAGAGCCTCCACCTGATCGTAGAGATCCCAGTGTTCCTTTCTCACGAGGTGGTTAAGGTCCCGGTCGAGGTTCAGATTAGAACGATTGCCATGGACTTCTGGGCAAGTCTCGAGCACAAGATCTACTACAAGTTCGATACCGAGATTCCCGACTTCCTGCGGGAAGGGCTCCTGGAAGCCGCAGAGACCGCGGCGCGCTTGGATCGGCAGATGGAGGAGATTCATACCGAGGTCAGGCAACTCAGGCCGCCTTCACCAAGCAGGAAGTTTTCCGTCGCAGATGACTACATCATTCCAACCGCCGATGACATCGATGAGCTCCTCAAAGAGTAGATGAGCGTTTCCTGCCGAGGACTTCAAAGAGCGACTCGTTTATCCAAATGGATAAGTTGATCATTCCCTCATCACACATAGTGAGTAGCCGGCAGGGAAGTACCCCTAGATCCAGCCGATTGCTCCGAGAACCGCCGTCCATCCCGCCAGCGTGAAGAACGACAGGAGGGTTGACAGCATCATGGCTGCGGTCGTGACATCCGCTTCTCCGTAGGGCTCTGCAATTGACGGCATGATCGAAAACGGCGGCAGGGCGCACGTGATGATTGCTGCTGCCCGTAGTTCGTTTGGTAGATCAGGTAGCCCAATCGCAATGAAGCTCATAAGGAGGCCAAAGGCCACAGTTGGCATGATGAGCAACTTTGAGCCGACAATCATGAAGATGTCGGCGAGGGCCCCTTTGATCTGTAGGCCGACCAGCATGCCGCCCACGGTGAACAGGGCAACGCCCGTTGACGTACCGGCAATCAGGTCCACGCTACGGTGCAGGAACTCGGGAAGAACAAGACCGACCGCGTTAAGAACGAGAGCCGCGATGATAGCGATAACGAGCGGATGGAGGAGCACCCCGCGAATCGTTGTGATCACCCGTTCCCTGATTGTGCCGGTGCCGATCGCTTGCTCGGCAAGAAACAGAGTCAGTGGGATCGTCAAGGTGTTGTCGACCAGCATGTCCATGCCGACCGCGGCGCCCGCCCACTCTGGAAGAAGGATGAGAAAAATTGGCAGGCCAATAAACCCGTTGTTGGTGCTCGACATGCCCATGCCCAGGAAAGCCCGCCTGGCGGGGGTCCGTTTTTTGGCGGCCGAGTACCCGAAGGCGATCCCAAACATGATGAGAACCGCCCCGGCGTACGTGAGCAGATACGTTATTTGGAAAATGTCGCTCGCGGGTTTGCCGTAGATGTTAAGAAAGATGAGGAGTGGCAGGGCGACTTTGACAACAAAGCGCGACAAGACCGGCATGTCGTCTCGGCTGAACGGGCCGAATCGGACGAAGCCATAGCCCACACCGACAACGAGGAAGATCGGGACGATCGCAGTCACGATGTTGTTCAACGCCACTCCAATCCGCACAATTGATCACAGCCGGATGTGAACGCCCGGCGAGCACTTATCCACTGTAGACCGAGAGCGCCCTAAAAGCCCGGTTTGCTGGTTGTTGCACCGGCGGTGGGATCCGGAAATTGTTCGTTGCTTCCGGACCCCACCGAGGCGGAGATTGCCAGGGCCCGCTAGGTTCCCCTGGTTCCCAAATCGGTGCTGTGCATATCCCCACCAGGGGCGCTGCCCATAGCCCCAGCCTCGACACTGTTATCGGCTCCGATGTCGAGAGTGTCCCATCCTGCCACGTCCCGGATTAGCTTCCGGTCGTGGCTCGACAGAACGAGTCCGGCGGGAGTATCGAGAAGGGCCTCGGTCAGCTCATCGACAAGGGCGATCGATAGATGGTTCGTTGGTTCGTCGAGAACGAGAATCCCCGGATCGGCGGAGAGGATGAGCGCTAGATGTAGCCTGCGTTGCTGGCCTATGGACAGGTGCTCGACTCGCTTGCTTTCTTCACCGGGGCTCAATAGGCCAAGCCCTCGAAGCGGGATTGCGGACTTGAGCTTTCCGGTGGACTCGAGGGAAGCCAGATTTGAATCGTATAGATCGGCGGCCCTCCTACCCGCGGGTAGTCGCGTCTCCTGAGGGAGGAATCCGATTCTTCCCACCCGAGATACGGAACCGGTGTTGGGATCCAGGTGGCCGACGAGAACGGAAAGAAGCGTGGACTTTCCAGACCCGTTTGGTCCCGTGACGAGCAGGCGAGTACCTCTCGTTGCCTCCACCGACACCGGTCCATTCAATCGACCGCCGACGCTCACGCCCTGCGCCGAGATTCGAACGATCCGCGATGATCGCAGGCGGGGGAAGCTCAGGGGAACAGGTGGTTCCGGGATCGAAAGCTCGTGTGCCTCAAGGAGTGCCTGCCTGCGTTTCACCGCGGTGACAACACTTGAGGCTCTCGTTGCTCTCATATGCTTATCGGTTCCCTTCACCGGCCGCCAACTGTCGACCAGCCGTCCCTGAGCTGCCGCGAGATCATTTTCTAAGCGTTCCCGCTCTACTTCTTGGACTGCATATTCCTGCTCCCACCGTGCCAGCTCGGCGCGATGACCGAGACGGTACTCGTCGTAGCCGCCGAAAACCCGGGGCTTACCATCGCTTGTCGGATCCAGGTCAACAAACGATGTCGCCACATCCGCGAGAAGTGCTCGATCGTGGCTGACGAGAACGATCCCGCCACGCCAACTCTTCAGCTTTTTCGTCAGGAAGTCGATTCCGCTCCGGTCTAGATGATTTGTTGGCTCGTCGAGGATCAGGAAGTCCGAATCCCCGCCCACGAGGCAGGCGAGGCGGACGCGGTAGCGTTGCCCCACCGACATGGTGGCCAGCGCCCGGTTGCGATCGGTTTCTGCCCCGAGTGCGGCAAGAGCGACATCGACTCGACGTTCGGCGCCCCACGCGTCGAGCAGTTCCGCTCGTTCAAGCGCGCGTTCGTATGCCTCGAAAGCAGATGGATCCCCGCCCGCCATCGCATCACCGGCCCGATCGAGGTCAGCAAGTGCTGTGATCGATGGGGCAATGGTTTGGCTTACGAGGTCGCCGACTGTTTGCCCATCATCGGAGTGCATTTCCTGCTCGGAAAATCCAATGCTTCCGTGCCGGGATACTGTCCCGGTGTCCGGGGCGAGATCTCCTGCGAGAACTCGTAAGAGCGTGGTTTTGCCGCGTCCGTTCTCACCGACAACGGCGATCCTGGATCCGGGGGAGACAGAGAGGTTTATACCGGAGAGAACAGTCTTGTCTCCCAGGACAACTCCGACGTCTGTCAGGGTAATTGTGGCGCGCGAACGCGCCGGAAAAACGGTAGTCATGTCAAGTTTCCTTCAACCTCACACACGCGTGAATACGGCCTGCTTTATTGGCAGGCGCTGTCAGGGTGTGCAAAAACGGTGACCGCAGGCGGTCATGGCAACGTGGTCGTCATGCTCGGAGCAGACTCAACGAGCTGAGAGGACCGGTGCGTCCGTTACATGAAGAAATGATGAAGCATGCTGGAAGAGTAACACGTGTGCAATGGCTGAACGAGGGAGTATCGGTCGTTCGTGACGATAACAGTCGTGAGGTTGTTAAGTGATGACTCTTAGACCGTTGTCCGATCAGGGTAATCTTGCGGCTGGTACTCTCACGCTATGCGGACATTTATTGTTTTGCGCCACGCAAAGTCTTCGTGGGATACGGGGGCTGCGGATCATGAGCGGCCGCTCAACAATCGTGGCATGCGCCAGGGTTACGCAGCGGGGGAGTATCTCCTGGAGAACCATTGCTCGATTGACCGTGTTCTCTGTTCGACGTCGACCAGGACCCGGCAGACCCTGGAGAGGGTCATGGAGGCTGGGATAGATCCGGCTGAGGTCACTTTTCATAGTGAGATTTACGAAGCCGATGTCGCGGATATTCTTCCCGTGCTGAGATCGGTTCCCGATGAGAATGACTGTGTTCTTTTCATTGGGCATTTCCCAGGGGTCGAAGACCTTGTGGAATATCTCGATACTTCCCTTGAATCGAGGCAAGCCGCGGTCCTGCTCATTGAAGAGGGTTTCGTCACGAGTGGGATCGCGGTCCTCACAATCGATACCTCGTGGGCGGAGCTCAGAGAAGGAAGCGGGAAGCTGATCGATTTCGTGCCAGCGGGACGATAGGGCACGGGCGGTAGGGCATACGGTCCTGCGTACCCGCTGATACTTTGCCGCATCGATCTGTGTAGGGCGCACCTTGCAACTACACACGGGTGGGCCGATTTCACCTTTCTGAGTGCAGGGCCGGGAACACCTTCTCGATAGGATGGGCTAACGACACGAGAAAGTGGACCTGACGATGGAGCCGAAGCTGACCCGGGATGATTGGCTGACAGTACCGAACATCATTACCGTGATTCGACTGCTCCTTCTGGTTCCCATTGCCTACCTGCTGGTGTTCGACATGGCACCGGTCATGACCGCGATCCTGCTGGTCATTTTTGGTGCAACCGACTGGATCGACGGCTATATTGCCCGCAGATTCAATCAGGTCAGTCGGGTGGGTGAAGTGCTCGATCCGATTGCGGACAGGCTTGGAGTCGCTGTTATTGCGATCTTCCTCGTTGTCGGTCATCACCTTCCCGACTGGATTGCCTACTGCATTGTCGTCACCGACCTTGCCCTGGCAACCATCTACCTCATCTTCAAAGCAAAGCATCGCCCAAAAGTCAGCTATCTCGGTAAGATCCGTACGGCGGTTCTCATGGCGGGGTTACCGCTCACCGTGTTTGGCAGGATCCAGGAACTGGACTTCATTGGCACCATCGGAATCGGACTCACCGCCCTCGGGGCTATCCTCCACGCCGTCACCGGAGCGACATATGCGTGGGAGATCTATCGAGTCAGCAAACAGAACCGAGAGATCGAAAGCTAAACTCTCGAGGCCCGTAGCCTATCTCTCCACGCCGGCTATCTCGCTGGAAGACGCCGTCCGATCTGCGGAGCAACCGCCATGTCCTACTTGTGAAGGGTGCCGATAGGTTCCCCCGACTCATCGAAAATCGACATCTCGTTCCCATTAACCCTTGCCGAGGTCATGTGGGAAAGCCAGGTGTCGACGCCTTCGCAGAACATGAGAGTGGAAAAGATGCGGCTGAACTCAATCGTGTCGGCGTCCTGAGCCCACTCACCACCCAGGTGATTGCAACCGTCATTCCCAGTCACGGAACCATTGCTTTCCAGGACGAGGAAGGCATTCGCGTTATCGGTCGCCTTCCAGGTGCCCACGGCGGTGTTATCTGCCGAACACCCACCCACCATCACGCAAAGCATGCCCGTGGCAATAGTGAGCAGTCGCAGACGACGAGCCAGAAACATCATGTGGCTCCTCTCGTTATAGGCACCGGTGCCTTCCTGCACCGACTCCGATCGGCCCATGAGGCAAACTTCTGACTCCGATTCTCTCACGGTGGGAGCAGGGTGCGGCTAGGGAAGTGAGATCTCGGTGCCGCGGTCCTAATGTTCCGACGTGTCTTTATTCCTAGATTCCGAGGACGGCTTTGGCGATCAGGAAATAGACGATGAGCCCGGTCGCGTCGACAAAGGTTGTGATGAAGGGATTGGAGAACACGGCGGGGTCGACGTTGAGGCGCTTCGCGATAAGAGGCATGATGCCACCGATGCTTGCCGCTACCGTACACACGGCGAGCAACGTGAGTCCGATTGTCAGCCCTATCGGTGCCCCAAAGATAGCGCCCGTCATGAGTGCACCAATGAGCCCGAGAAGCGTCCCGAGCGTGAACCCGGCTGCGCACTCGCGGAGAAGAACTCGAAGTAGGTCCGAGGTGTGAACGTCACCGAGTGCGATTGCGCGAGTCACGGTTGTGGCGGCCTGGTTGCCGGTGTTTCCGCCGGTACCGATCAGAAGCGGAACGAACAGGGCGAGGACGGTGACTTGCTCGAGCGTGGCTTCAAAGACTGAGAGGACCTGAACGGTCAGCGTGGCACCGACCGCTAGAACGAGGAGCCACACAATCCTTGAGCGAACAAGTTGCAGTACCGGTGTTGACAGGTATGGCCGTCCAAGCGGTTCCATCCCGCCCTGGCGCGCGCTGTCCACCGAATCTTCGTGCTCAATGATTCGTCCAGCATCATCGACCGTGAGAATCCCGAGGAGGCGACACTCCCGATCCACAATGGGCAGAGCCAGCAGCCGTAGTTCAATGCAGATTCGGGCTGCGTCTTCCGCTGAATCATAGGCGCTTGCAACCTCAGCTTTTGACATGATGTCCGCGATGACGGCATGGGAATCTGCCGCGAGGAGCTGCCGCAAACTAATAATCCCGACAACACGTCTCGCATTGTCGACGACGGGGATCGTGTAGATCGTCTCAGCATCCCCAAGACGTTTCTGGATCCTCGACAGCGTGTCAGCGGCCGTGTATGTCGCCCGGGTCGAGACCACCTGCGGGGACATGCGGCGACCAATCGATCCTTTCGGGTAGCCAAGAAGATCGGTGGTGAGGCGGCGTTGCGCACCGGTCAGCCCTGTCAGCAGTCGTGTTGCAAGACTTGCCGGGAGCTCATCGAGAAGCAGCGCTCGATCATCCGGATCAAGGCCCGCAAAAATCTCGGAGACCTCCCGGTTCCGCAATCCTTGAATGAGCCCGGACTGTTGCTTGGGGCTCAGAATGTCAAAAACTGCCGAAGCGCGGTCCTTGGGGAGCAGGCGAAATAGCACGGGCTGCTGAGCAGCGGGAAGTCGTTCAAGAATATCGGCTGTCTGGGCGGGGCTTGCCGGGTTGATGCGGTCGACGACGGAGGCGAATTTACCTCCGGATAGCTCGGGCTGAATCGCCTCGATAATGGTGGTGACGTCAACGATCTGGCTCATGGTGGTCCTTAGGTAAAGCGGAGCCATCCCACGGTGGGGCACGGCTCAATTTCACCACGCCCTCAGGTGCCTAAAGATACGGTGACAAAGGTCGACCGGGAGTCGGCAGGGAGGACGTGGTCCTTAATCGATGACGGGAACTGTCACTGTTCACGGCCCTCACCTCACTCTCAACGGTCGGATATGGCGCGTATGCGCGGTCTCTACTATACCCTGACTGCACGCCCCAGCCCATCGCTCGCGTCACACGTGTCCCAGCTACGGTGAAGGATCGTTCGACTGCCGGGAGGAAGCGTTATCTTGTTGCATTGCAGAACGTCACGTACTTGCACCGCGCAAGAAGCTAGGACGCCGCTCCCGGTTGGTTGTGATCGCGGACGTCGCTAATGAGGTCGCTCACTTTGTTTGAGGCCTTGAGTCCAGAACCGGTGAGGAGAACAACGGTGGTTTCCGACTTGGCGATATGGCCGCGCTTCAAGAGTATGTCGAGGGCCGCGGCTGCTGTTGCGCTTGTGGGCTCAACAAACAGGCCCGCGGATACGAGCCTTTCGAGAGCCACCGCAATGTCCTGTTCGGGAACAGCGACCGAGGATCCGCCGGAGTCACGCAGCGCCGCCAAGATCTGGACCATCCGTAAGGGTTTCTTAATTGCCGTGCCTTCCGCAATCGTAGGAAGCACCTTCCGGTTCGGTACGTGGCCCGAATGCGCTGTGAAGGAGGCGTCGACGGGGGAGCAGTTGAGTGGCTGGGCCGCAAATAGCCGCGGAATGTGGGAGATCATCCCGGCGTGGAACAGCTCGGTGAACCCCAGCCAGCATCCGAGCAGGCTACTCCCGGCACCGACCGGAACAATGATCGAATCGGGTGCGGAGAACCCGAGATCCTCCCATATTTCGTAGGCCAGTGTCTTCGTTCCTTGCAGGAAGAAGGCCTGCCAGTTGTGACTCGCGTAGAACGTCTTATCCGAGTGTGAGATGGCAGCATCTTGGGACGCTTCCCTCGGTCCGTCAACCAGTTCAACGTTTACGGCGTAGGAACGCATCTGGGTGATCTTTGAAGGCGAGGTGCTTGACGGGGCAAAGATCGTGACATCCATGCCACCGGCAGCCCCGTAGCCAGCTACCGACGATCCACCGTTGCCGGAAGAGTCTTCGAGAACCTCGGTCATGCCGCGCTCCCGAAGGTAGGACAGCATGACGCTCGTGCCACGGTCCTTGAAGCTGCCCGTGGGGTTCAGGAAATCGAGCTTGAAGAGTGGCCGGAAAACGCCCCAGTCCTTATCGATCAGGGGAGTGAGTCCCTCGCCGAGCGTAATTGGGTGCTGAACCGGTACGGGCAATGCTGCCGAGTACCGCCACAGGGTTGGCACGGACGTGTCGATGTCTTCGGGAGTGAGACCCGAGCCTGGTTCAATCCAGAGCGGCCGACCGGTCTCCGATCGCCATCGCGGCTCGTCGAGGCTGTATCGGGATCCATCTACCGTGTCGACATAGTGGGGCATGGCCTTATCGTAAACGGCAATCACCTGCTGAAAATGGACACTCGACAATCACGCAAACAAGGAAGCCACGTATGAGAATTTGTGGCAAGAAGAAACTCCCCCGCCACGAACCAATGGTCCACGAGCGGGGGAGTGACTCAGCTAGTCGCGGTGATTATTGGTCCTCAGCGGGCCGAGCGTGCTTGCCGTGACCGGCAGGTTCGTTCGAGGAATCCGCAGGAACCGAACCCTTATTGGCAACTGCGACCTTGTCGGAGTTTGTTGCCGAGTCCGCCGAAGCGGAGCCCTGCGGGGCTTCCGCGAAGGTCGTCTCGTCCTGGATAGAGGAACCCTCCACGTCGACGCTCGGCAGGATCTTGTCGAGCCAGGCCGGGATCCACCAGGCCCTCTCGCCAAGGATCGTCATGGCAGCCGGCACGAGTGCCATGCGGACGACAAAGGCGTCGAGGAGAATACCGATGGCAAGGCCGAAGCCGATCGGACGGATCATCGACATACCGGAGAAGATGAAGCCAGCGAACACGGAGAACATGATGAGTGCCGCTGCGACAACAACTGCGCGTCCCGCGTAGAGACCGTCAACAACGGCCTTCTTGGCGGGCCTGCCGTGTGCCCAGGACTCTCTCATGCCGGTGGTGAGGAATAGCTGGTAGTCCATTGCGAGGCCGAACAGGATGCCGACTATGAGTGTCGGGAGGAACGACAGGACCGGGCCGGGGTTGTGGACCCCGAAGATCTCACCGAACCAGCCCCACTGGAAGATCGCAACAACGGCACCCATGGCGGCAAGAACCGAGAACAGGAAGCCAACCGTGGCGAGCAGCGGGACAAGGATCGAACGGAACACGATGACGAGCAAGATGAACGAGATGAGGATGACAACGCCGAGGTAGATCGGCAGTGCCTCGCCGAGGTTCTCCGAGACATCGATCTGCATGGCTGTCTGGCCCGTGACCTCGACAGCGACCTCACTGTCACCAACGGTGATCGGAGACATGTCGCGAATATCGTGGACCAGGTCCTCCGTCTCAGCATCCGACGGGCCGGTGGTGCCAATGACCTGGAAGATCGCGAGAGTGCCATCCTCCGAAGTGCCACCCGGGAGGACCGAAACGATCTCCTCGTGGGCGTAGAGCTCCTGGCCAACCGCCGTGATGATCTCCTGGGAGGCGGCCTCATCGAGGCCGCCTGGCAGGTCGGCTGCCACGATGTGGGGGCCGTTGCGACCGGGGCCGAAGGCCTCGGAGGTGATCATGTGGCTTTCGTAAGCATCTGTTCCCGGATCCTCATTCGAACCGTCGGGAAGGCCGAGCCTCATCGAGAAGAACGGGATCGCGAGGATACCAAGGAGAATGATGGAACCGACGGTGGTGAGCCACGGGTGGCGGGCCGGTGCCGGGGTCTGCTTCTTACCGTTCGAGGTCTCGAGCGGAACGATGTGGTCCAGGGCCTTGGCTTCCGCACGCTGCTTCTTGGGAAGCACCCGGTACCCGAGGAAGTGAAGCATCGCCGGGGTCAACGTGATCGTCAGGAGAACGGCGACAAGCACTGCCAGGGCAGCGACGTTGCCGAGAATGCCAAGGAACGGAATGCCAACAACGTTGAGAGCGACGAGAGCGATGATCACCGTCAGGCCGGCGAACACAACGGCGTTACCGGACGTGCCCACGGCCAGGCCGATCGACTCGTCAACGGAGTAACCGCGCCGCAGTTGCGTACGGTGCCGGTTGACGACGAACAAGGTGTAGTCGATGCCGACGGCGAGGCCCAGCATGACGCCCAGAATTGGGGACACCTGGTGCATCTCGATGACGCCAGCAAGGGCCTGGGTGACCATGACGGTGATGCCTACACCTATGAGTGCGGTCATGAGCGGTAGCGCTGCCGTGAGGAGGTTCCGGAGCATGACGTACAGGACGATCGCGGCAACGAGAAGGCCGATGATCTCGGCGGCGCCAACGATGTTCGACAGGTCGGTCGCAATGGACTGGGAATAGTAGGCCTCAACATTGTCCGACAGATTGTTGCTGATGGCGTCCTTCAAACCGGTCGTGGTTTCCGCCGGGACGGTCATACCCGACCCATCAAACGTCACGGTAGCGATTGCGGCCGTGCCATCGTCCGACACCACCGTGTAGTCACCCATGATGTCAAGGAGAGCCTGTGCGTTCTCGAGCTCGGCAAAACCAGCATCGAGCTGTTCCTGGCCGGCTGCGGCCTCAGCCCGAGCAGTATCGAGCGTGGCCTGCTGGGTGTCGATCTCGGCCTGGGCGGCGTCAAGCTCAGCGACCTGCGCCTCGAGAGCCTCCACCTGTGCGGCGACGTCAGCGGGAAGCTGATCGACAGGCACGTCGGGAAGCTGGGCCATGGCTTCGTCGAGCTGTGCCCGACCAGCATCCAACTCCTCCTGGGCGGCGTCGAGCTCTGCCTGACCGGCCTCGAGCTCTTCAAGCCCAGCATCGAGTTCTTCCTGGCCAGCGACGAGTGCGTCATAGCCGGCGGTTGCCTGCTCGACTCCGGTGGCCATCTCCTCCTGGACCGTGAACGGATCGAGGACGGACGACACTCCCTCAACGCTGCCACCAGCTTCAAGAGCGGATGAGATCTCCGCGATCTCTTCGTCGTTTAACGGCTCCCCGTCGGATGACGTGAACGTGATTGTTCCGCTTCCCTTCGCGGCCTCGGGAAGCTCCTCGGCCAGGCGATCGGCAAGATCCTGGCTCCGGGTGCCCGGAATGGTCAGGGCAGATGAGTACTGGCCGCCGGCGAACGTTCCAAGCAGGATCGCACCGACTAGAAGGACAACCCAGATCGCAACAACGATCGGGGCGTGGGCGGCACTCGAGCGGCCGAGCCGCTGGAGGAGTTTAGCCATGAAGGGTGCCTTTCGGACTAGATAGCTGAGTCGGCCCGCAGAGCAACGGGTCCGATACGGACAAGTTCAAGAGCGCGATGATGGAGGGAGTTCCATTCCTCGCGGGAGCCCTTATGCTCCTCGGACATATTCACCCAGAGGGCCTGGGCGGTTTGGATTGCCGAGATGATCGTGTGGGAAAGGAGGTGAGCATCCACGTCGCTGATATTGGGAACGGCCTGGCGGACCGCGTCTGCAAGGACATTGGCAGCCCGCTCGATAATCTGGCTTGCCCACGCGAGAGTCCCTGACCTGCGAGCATCGGTCGAGATCACGGCCGAGATATGCTCCAGGATCTCGTACGACTCGTCGAGGAGCACGGTGCGCTGGAGATAGCTGATCAGGTCGTCGGCCGAACCGGTCGACTCTCCGATGTTGCTGGCGCGTTCGAACAGGCCCTCAAGACACTGGGACAGGTACGCGTAGACAGCATCATCCGCGGAATGAAAGTGGTTAAAGATCGAGCGACGCGAAGTCCCGGCCCGCTCCGCCAAATCAACAGCGGTGAAGCTTCCGATCCCTCGGGTGCTCGCGAGCTCGCCGGCAGCATCGATAATTGCCTGCCGGTTCCTCTCCTTGACTGATTCGGTATTCCGAATCTTTCTATTAAGCACCAGACAAGAGTACGGAGGGATTTGCACTAAGTGCAATTACTGGTGGTGTTAGATCCTTCACCCGTCACCTTCCCGAGCGGGAAACCGTTGGTGGGTTGCGATGTGGAGGTTCCCGGGATACTGCACATTCTTTCGCGAGCGCGTGGTGGAATGGTCGGATTATCCAGGGTGTCCGGTTCCCTTCGAAGGTCCCAGAGTGTGGACAATATCCCTTCTTACAGTGGGGATAGATCGTCCTCACGTCGTGAGGCACGGCCGTGAGAGAGGCAAAGATGGCTCAGGAAACAGTAAAGAAACCCCCGGTGCGAACCCTGCCGCGTGAAGGCAGAGTAACCGGCGCGGATGACATTTTGCTTGAGAGGGGTCGCATCGGCAAGGCCGGTGGCCGCATCGAGAGAGTGCGCCCGAGCAACTGGAGCCTTAAGGTAACCGCTGCAATGACCGGCGTGCTTCTTGCCCTCTTTGTCACGATCCACATGGTCGGCAACCTCAAGGTGTACTCGGGTCCGGAGAGCTTCAATGCCTATGCGCACTGGCTCCGTGTTGTTGGCGATCCGCTCCTGCCGGAGATGGGTCTGCTGTGGATCGTTCGGATCGTCATGGGAACGGCACTGATCCTTCACATCTGGTCGACCCTGCTGGTGAGGTATCGGGGATTCAAACTCCGGGGAGGCGGATCGAAGGCAAGGCTTCACGGCGGCTCCTTCATTTCCCGCCTCATGCTGACCACCGGGCTGATCCTCATGGTTTTTGTGGTCTTCCACATCCTTGACCTGACAACCGGTCAAGCGAATAGCGATTTCCAGGCGCCAACTGCCACCGACTCCTTCGCGTACGAGAACCTCATCAACTCGTTCAGCAACCCGCTGTTTGCCAGCATCTACATGGTTTCGATGGTGGCCCTCGCTTTCCATCTTGTCCACGGCCTGTGGGTTCTTGCAACCGACCTGGGTGTGACAGCCCTGCGAACGCGCACCGTATGGAAGGCAGTAGCTCACCTGGTTGCCCTCGTGGTCGCCCTCGTCAACCTGTCCATTCCCGCCGCCGTTTTGATGGGAGTCGTGTCATGAAGTTCGGATGGAAGAAAAAGACGCCAGCAGCATCTCCGACAGGTCAGGCACGACACTCCGCAGGAACTCCAGCAAATGGCGTGGGGAAGGAACGGTTAAGCCGCGCATCCCGCAGGAAGGGCGCACCAAAGGTTAGGCAGGGAATGCTCCTCGATTCGCGCGAACCGGGCGGACCGGCCGATGAAGCGTGGTCCCGCGCCAAGAAGGATTACCGCCTAGTCGGTACCTCAAACCGTCGGAAGTTCACGATTATTGTTGTTGGAACGGGCCTGGCCGGTGCGGGATCCGCGGCGACGCTCGCCGACCTGGGCTACAACGTTATTTCCGTGACCTACCACGATGCTCCGCGGCGGGCGCACTCCGTGGCCGCCCAGGGAGGTATCAACGCCGCGCGCGCCAAGAAGGTCGATAACGACTCCGTCAGCAGATTCGTTAAAGACACAGTCAAGGGTGGTGACTTCCGGGGCCGCGAGCGCGAGGCCTTCCGACTTGCCGAAGTATCCGCTGGCGTGATTGACCACCTGAATGCGATTGGCGTTCCGTTCGCGCGTGAGTACGGCGGTTCACTGAATACTCGATCGTTTGGTGGTGTCCAGGTGTCCCGCACCTATTACACTCGCGGTCAAACGGGCCAGCAGTTGCAGGTGGCTGCGGCGTCGGATCTTGCCAGGCAGGTGAATGCCGGTCGGGTGAAGCAGTATGTGCGTCACGAAATGGTTGACCTCGTTGTGGAAGACGGCCGGGCTCAGGGCGTGATTGTCCGGAACCTGCTCACGGGTGAGCTGAAGCCGCTTCTTGGTCACGCGGTTGTTTTGGCGACCGGCGGCTACGGCAACATCTATTACCGGTCGACTCTTGCAAAGAACTCGAATGCGTCGGCCGCGTGGCGGGCGCACCGCCGCGGTGCCCACATGGCGATGCCGTCGTTTATTCAGTTCCATCCGACTGCTCTGCCGATTTCGACGGAGTGGCAGTCAAAGACAATTCTTATGTCTGAGTCGCTGCGTAACGATGGTCGGATCTGGGTTCCGAAGGAACCGGGTGATTCCCGCCCCGCCAACGACATTCCGGAAGGGGAGCGGGACTACTATTTGGAGCGGAAGTATCCGGCCTTCGGTAACCTCACGCCCCGCGATGTTGCTTCACGTGCCGCGAAGGACGTGATTGACGCCGGTCACGGCGTTGGTCCGTTGAAGAACTCGGTGTACCTGGACTTTAGGGATGCGATTGCGCGCCTCGGTAGGGATGAAATTGCCGCCAGGTACGGGAATCTCTTCCACATGTATGACGATGCGACAGGTGAGGACCCGTACACGGTTCCCATGAGGATTGCTCCGGGCGCCCACTTCACCATGGGAGGGCTCTGGACCGACTACCAGCTCATGACGTCGATCCCCGGGCTGTTTGCTGCCGGTGAGGCAGGCTTTGGTTATCACGGTGCTAACCGGCTGGGAGCGAACTCCCTCCTGTCGGCCTGTGTCGATGGCTGGTTCACGATTCCGAACACGGTTCCTGATTATCTGGCAGGTCATCTCGGCAAACCCGTCATCTCCGAAGATAGCCCGGCGGTCACCGAGGCACTGGAGTCGTCATATTCGCGGTTTGACCGGCTCCTTGGCATCGAGGGTCAGACACCGCCACGCGACTACCACCGCAGGCTTGGTGAGGTTCTCTATAAAGGATGCGGGGTGACGAGAAGTGCCGAGGGTCTCATCGCGGCTATCGCAAAGATCCGTCAGATCCGTTCCGAGTTCTATGAGGACCTGCTTATTGCTGGCCCTGTCGACCGGGTCAACCAGGAGCTCGAATACGCGGGTCGGGTAGAGGACTATCTCCAGCTTGCCGAGATGCTCTGCGTTGACGCCTACGACCGCGATGAGTCGTGCGGAGCGCACTTTAGGGTGGAGCACCAGACGAGTGGTGGCGAGGCGAAGCGTGACGACGAGAGCTGGGCAAAGATATCCGCGTGGGAAAGCCGCGGATGGTCCGATGAGCCGGTGTTTACGAGACATACGGAGCCGCTCGAATACGAAGCTGTTCCGCTCGAGGTGAGGGATTACCGATGAAACTGACAGTGAAAGTATGGCGCCAAGGCACCCCGGCCGATGATGGCAGGTTCGAAACGCGCACGGTGAATGACCTTGAGCCGTCTCTTTCCGTCCTGGAAATGCTGGACAAGATGAACGACGACATCGTTAAGGAGGGCGGCGATCCCGTCACCTTCGAGTCGGACTGTCGTGAAGGCATCTGCGGTGCCTGCGGAATCCTGGTTAACAGAAGACCGCATGGCCCGACCCCGCTTACCCCCGCCTGCCACCAGCGGCTGTCCTCGTTTAACGACGGTGAGACGGTCACCATTGAACCGTTCCGCTCCGGGGCTTACCCCGTCGTCAAGGACCTCATGGTCGAACGTAGCGCGCTCGTGGACGTCATGGATGCTGGGGGCCACGTCCAGGTCGCTGCTGGCACGGCACCCGATGCCGATACGGACCGAATCACGTACGACACGGCAGAACTGGCACTCGATTTCGCCGCCTGTATCGGTTGCGGTGCCTGCGTGGCGGCTTGCCCCAACGGTTCTGCGAACCTGTACCTCGGTGCAAAGCTTGCCCATCTGTCCATGCTTCCCATTCCCGCCTCCGAGCGAGGAATGAGAGCCGATGTCATGCTGGCGGAAGCGGATGAGCGCTTTGGTCCGTGCTCTCTCCACGGCGAATGTGCGCTGGTGTGTCCTGCCAATATTCCGCTTGTAGCTATCTCCTACGTCAATAAGGAGCGGATGAGGTGCGCACTGAGAGGAAAGAATGATTAACTGAACTTCCTGGTGGCGATTGTGGCTGCGTCACGAGGGGGAGTTAGGCCGGTGCGTAGGACAGTGATCCTGCGCACCGGCCTCCTTCTTAAACAGAGACTGTTCGGGCTCGAACACTTCTTCGAATATCAGAGCGCCCTGCTGGAACCAGACGATGTTGCTCTGGAGCTGGTCGATGATGAGCATGTCGCAGCGAGTTGAACTTCCTTGGTGTAGGCACCTCCCAGGAGTGGCCATCCGTGGGAAGCAGTCGCCGTCACCGCCCCAAGATATGAGCTTAGGTGCCTTCGCGAGCGTATCTCCCGGCAGTAGAGTGGCCAAGGAAGATGCGTCGCCCTCTCTATGCTCGCTTGGCCAGAGAAGACAAGAATCGGTGTTGCGCGTGGAGGAGCGAATGGATAAAGATACGGTCGGTCAGGTCCTTGCGGAACTCAAGGCGCTCGAGGAACCAAAAATCCTCGCAGTCAATGCTCGGCACGGTGATGATCATGCGGTCAACCTGACGAAGCTAAGAGGCTTAGCCAAGAGACTGAAGAAGCAACCCGACTTGGCGCGAGAACTGTGGGCCACGGGTGACAGCGCGGCACGGCTCGTTGCGATTCTCGTGACCCGACCTAAGGAATACTCGGCCACTGAATACGATGAGATGCTTCGGGATGCTCGAACCCCGAAGGTGCGAGACTGGCTTCTCAACTACCTCATCAAGAAATCCCCGCATGCTGAAGAGCTCCGACTCCGCTGGTTCGAGGATAGCGACGTCGAGGTTGCCGCCGCCTACTGGGACCTGACCGCGGAACGGGTGGTGAAGAAACCCGAGGGTCTCGATCTCGATACGCTCCTCGACCTCATTGAGAGCGAGATGGGAGAGGCAGCCGAGCGGCTCCAGTGGACGATGAACACGTGCCTCGCCCAGATTGGCATCCACCATCCTGATTTCAGGGTGAGAGCCGTCGAGATAGGCGAACGCCTTGAAATCCTCAAGGACTATCCGACACCCCCGAACTGCACATCTCCCTACGCCCCGATCTGGATTAACGAGATCGTCAGCAGGCAGGAAGCCAAAGCCTGATCTCAAGCAGATCGACCCACACCCCATTAAAGGACCTGAAAACCAACGGCGCATCTGAAAGTTCTGGCTCATTAGAGTTGAGCAATTGGACGCTATTCGAATGACTGTTGGTAACAAAGATTGCAGGCAAGATTGAGGCGGGACCGGTCGGTCCCGCCTCAAGCGATGAAGACGTCAGTGACGCTGATGTGCGGCTAGCGCTCTACCTGGGAGTTCGCTTCCGTGATTGCGGCATCGGTCGATGCGGTGGCTCCCGTGTCCTTTGTGGGGCGTGCCCGGTAAAAGAGGGAAAGGAGGCCGCCGGAGATGTTGTGCCAGACAGAGAACACCGCGGCCGGCAGGGCCGACACGGGATCGAAGTACTGGCCTGCGAGGGTAGCTGCAAGACCGGAGTTCTGCATGCCGACCTCAACCGACATGGTGCGGGAGACGCGTTCGCTTCTCTTGAAGAGCTTGCCTGCACCGTAACCCAGCAAGTATCCAAGCCCGTTGTGGAGAACAACGACAAGGAGAACCAGCAGGCCCGCCTCAACAATGGAATCAGCGGAGCGTGACACGACTGCGATAACGACATAGGTGATGCCGAGGACGGAAACCCAAGGGAGGATCGGAAAGATCTTTGCGATCCACCTGCCCGCGAGCCAGCGAACAACAAGACCGCCGATAACGGGGACGAGAACCATCTTGACGATCGACATCGCCATGTCCGAAGCGGAGACCGGCAGGTAGTTATCGGCCAACCACAGCGTTAGAACCGGGGTGATGAGTGGGGCAAGCAGGGTCGAGATCGAGGTCATTGTGACGGACAGCGCCACATCGCCCTTCGACAGGTAGGTGATGACATTCGAACTGGTGCCACCCGGCGCGCATCCGACAAGAATGACGCCTACGGCAATCGCGGGATCAAGGTTGAAGACCCACGTCAGTGTTACGGCGATCAGCGGCATGATGACGTACTGGGCAATAAGGCCGAGCAGGACCGGGAGCGGGTGACGGAACACCATCGCAAAGTCCGGGACGGTGAGCGTGCGTCCCATGCCAAACATGATGATGCCAAGAGCAATGCTCGTGTGCCCCGTCCACGGCATTGCCGCTTCCGGCGCGAGGAACGCGAAAAGGAAACCCGCAATAATAATGATCGGGAAGACCGTCACGGCGAGCTTCGGTGAACGATCCTCAGATGTCTGTGCATTCTTGTCAGTGACTTCAGTCTTCGACTATTCCCAGTATCGGTCCAGCTAGTGGACTTCTCATCTCATCTTGTGGTCTCTTCAGCGGGGTATCGTGGCTAAAATCATGGGTTGAAAGGATGAACATGCTCCAACCCGGTCGTGTTACTCCAGGTTAACTGCGCGTCCTTGACTGCCTGTTTCGTATTCGAACGGGTGGTGTCGAACGGCCTTGGTGCGTCCACGTGCGGTCAAGTAGGCCGCCGGTCAGGGAGATCTTTCGCGCTCTCTTCATTGATAAGCGTGGCAGGAGAAAGCCGCAAGCCCCTCGTTCGGAATTCCGCCACAAATATCCCAAACCGGGACTTATGGGCCAGATGTAATGAATTCGGTATTTACAATGTGTTCATGAAGAGAACGTTTGCCCTTCTTGCCCTTGTGCCGTTTGCGTTGGTCGGCTGCTCCTCCGAGGATAACGCGCTGGAGTCGGATCCCCAGGTTCTCGAACAGGCCGGAGGTCTTTCCATGGAATCGCTGGGGCCATGGACGGGGTTGACATGGTCGACTACCTCGATCGGCTACCGAAGGCGGATCGGCCGCAGACCATCATCGCGTCCGTTCGCGCTAACGAGGTGCTCCTTGCCGACGCTGAGTCCGGTGACGAGAAGCTCGTTGACCTGCCGGATGATCAGTTCTATCTGTCCTTTGCGCCATACGTTTCACAAACGCACGACTGCTTCTACCATTCGCTGACGACCTGCGTCGGTGAGATCCAGAACGAGGACGTTGACGTCCAGATCGTCAGCTCTGACGGTGAGGTTCTCGTCGATGAAACGATGACGATGTACGACAACGGTTTCGTCGGAGTCTGGCTCCCCGCGGACATCGAGGCAACCCTGACTGTCGAGTATGATGGGAAGACCGGCACGGCCGAGATTGCCACGGGAGAGCAGGACCCCACCTGCCTCACGACGCTCCAAGTTTCGTAAGCGTGCCAGGGGCTTCGCCAACGACGGCGGGCCAGGCGACGGAGGGACGTTTATGAAGGCATCGGCCGAAGACCAGAACCTGCTCATCGACCTCTCCTCAATCGACGGGGACCTGCAAAGGCTCCGTCACAAGCTTGCCAACCTCCCGGTCTATGCCGAACTCACTGACGCCGAACACGCGCTCAAGGAGCACCGCAGCGCAGCGGCGGCGCGAGCTGCCCGAAAGGAACCCATCGAGGCCACCATTGCGGAGGCCGAAACCAAGGTGGAGCAACTAACAGCCGCGATCACGCGGAAGCAATCCCAGCTCGACTCTGGTGAAGGAATGGATTCGCGTCAGCTCATGGTCCTCCAGGGCGAAATCGACGGCTTCAAGGAATCCCGCGACGACGTTGAAATGAGCCAGCTAGAAGCAATGGAACAGCTGGAAGCAATCGAAGCCGACACCGCATCCGACAAAGCAGAAGACGAACGACTCGACGGGGCGCGCCTCGCACTCGTAAAGCGCAAGGATGACGAAGTCGCCGGGGTTGAGTCGGAAATTGCAGGAGTGCAGGAAAACCGTAGCGCCCTAGCCTCCCGCATAGCACCCCCGCTTGTTGAGGCCTACGAAGAATCCCGCATGCTGTCCGGAACCGGCGTGGTGATTATGCGGCCTGACGGAACGGTTGACGGTGGGCTCGACCTATCCCTCATTGAGATTGAACAAATCAAAGCCATGGCTGCCGACGAGGTCTATCTGACCGAAGACACCGGTGCAGTGGTGGTCCGCCAGGGGTAGTGCGGGTCAGAGTGCGTCGGCTTTAACCGGATTGCCCCGCAATTTTCGATCTACCCGCAGTTTTATTGCAGGAGTGGGTAGAGGTGGCGTGCCGGAATGATGGCACTGCCGGTATGTCGTCACGGGCTGCTTGTTTTCACGAGCTGTTTGTCGTTTCGTGCAGCAATTGCCAACCCCGCTGGGTGGCCGATTCAGAAACCGAACCGGGGATTGTCGAGGCCTCTTTCTCACCGAAAGCTAGGTGGATCTGTCGTTGCGGGAACTACGTTGCCTTGTTGTTGCCCGAACTAGGCGGCCTGCTCGCGGTCAACGACCGTGAGCGTGAGATTGCGGCCGGTTCCGCTGAGCTCGATAGCGTCGATCTCTGGCTGTTCGCTACCGAGATGTGCGAGATCGTCGGCCGTCGTCGGCACCGCCTGTGCGGTGAGTGCAAGCCTGGTAAAAAGACCCCGGTAGTACTTGGCGTTATGGGTGATGACCTTACGGATGCCATCCGTCTCTCGAACTGCACCAATCTTGACGTGAGTGGCGGAATCGGGGATCGACCATCCCGCGTAATCAGAGGATCGAGCGTCGATGACGAGCTGACCGTCGGCCCGCTCATCGAGGTGATGCCAGAGTTTTCGCCAGCGGGCCTTTGGGGTGCCGGCCGGAAGCTTCACTCCCATCTTCAACCGATACCTGGGGATGAGGTCCGTGGGGGAGGTGGCTCCGAACAGTCCCGAGAAGATCAGGACAGAATCGCCTGCCCTTGCCATCTCTTCCTCGCTGAGGCTCGAGAATTCTGCGGCCTGGTAGAGGACGCCGGTGTAAACCTCGTGGGCGGGTGCGCAGGGGAGCGAAGATAGGTGTTGCTGATCTTCCACCTCGCCGCGAACCGTTGCCCCAACACCGAGGACGTCGAGAGCATTATCGCCCGCGCTCACCGTTTCAAGTTCTCTCACGAGCTCGTGACGGAGGTCGGTGAAGGGCTGGATGCTGAGCAAATCGAGGTCGAGAGCAGGCCCAGTAGTGGGAGCTGTCTTACCCTCGGAGGGTGGTAGGGCGATAAGCACCCCTCCAGTCTAGTAATCGGTTCGAACTAGTGGGCCCGCAACCACTGTGAGATAGGGAAAGCCACGGGTGCGGGGAAGCTGGTTGCCAACACGGCATCCTCGGGGGAATCGCACGCGCTACGGTGCCCAGAATTAGCGGGACGCAGGGCTTGTCGCCCGCGAATGGGAGCGGGTGACAGCGGTTAAGGGGATGGTATTGATGGGCAGACCCTAGGCGTGGGGTACGACGATGGCTCGGCCGGAAAGCTCGCCGTTGACGAGCGCCGTGTAGGCGTCGATGGCCTGATCCATGTTGTACGGCGTGTACTGCGACTTGATCTTGCCCAGCTTGAACAGGGCAACAGCCTCGTGCAGATCCTCGATCGTTCCCCAGTATGTTGAGGTCAGATCAACCTCGTAGTGCGAGGTGTAGAAGCTCCACTCGTAGGGATGACCGGCGATGCCGGCGATTGAGCAACGGCCCTGGACAGCCGTGCAGTCCATTGCCGTCTTAATGGGGCTCTTCACAATTGAGTGTGTAGCGGGTGTTTTGCGCGTCGTGGCATGAAACGGGGTCGGGATCTTTCATGATTGGAATAACGACAAACCAATTGGAAAGACCCCGACATGGACAAGACTATCTTCACCGGCCCGGATTTGAATACTGTCTGCGGCCTGGATGGCATGGGCCTGACTGCTGTGGGACAGCATGTCACCCCTAAGGAAGCTGTCCTGGCATGCAAGGTGGTGCCAGATCCCCAAGAGGGCTGGTGTCGTGAATGTGGCGGGCCCGGGACACCGGCGGGTTCCCTGGTACGCCGGCTGGCACATATTCCCTACGGGAACCGCCCCACCACGCTCCACATACGCCTCCGGCGCTTCCGGTGCCCGGACTGCCACCGGGTATGGACCCAAGACCTCACCGCGGCGTGCGAACCCAGAGCTAAACTCTCCCGCGGAGCACTGCGCTGGGCCTTGATCGCCCTGGTGGTGTTGAAACAATCGGTCTCCAAGATTGCTGAGCAGTTAAACGTCGCCTGGAACACGGCCAACACCGCAATCCTGGACGAAGGCAAACGCCCCCTTATTGATGACCCCACCCGGTTTGACGGGGTACGCGTGTTAGGGGTCGATGAGCATGTGTGGCGTCATACTCGCCGTGGGGATAAGTACGTGACCGTGATCATCGATCTGACCCCGGTGTATGACGGTACCGGCACCGCACGCCTCCTGGACATGGTCGAAGGCAGGTCGAAAGCCGTGTTCAAAGACTGGCTACAATCTCGGCTCCAAGCATGGCGTGACCAGATCGAGGTTGTCGCGATGGATGGGTTTACCGGGTTTAAGACCGCCACCCAAGAAGAACTCAACGCCGTCGCGGTCTTGGATCCCTTCCACGTGGTCCGCTTAGGTGGGGACGCAGTGACCACAACTCGCCAACGTGTCCAACAAGAGCTCCATGGCCACCGAGGGAGGAAAGGTGAACCCCTGTACATGGCACGCCAAACCCTGCTCACCGGGGAGGGACTAGTAGTCGGAGAAAAACAGTCCATATAATTAGCGCGTGTCCAATATCTGGAAAGTTTTTTCACGGGACGTTACACGTTTGTTCCGAGTGCGGAAGGCATGGGTCGTCATTGTTGGCGTTATTTTTACGCCGGCACTGTACGCCTGGCTGAACATCAGCGCATTTTGGGACCCGTACTCGAATACAGGAAGTATTGAGGTTGCTGTCGTCAACTTGGACGAAGGTGCGTCATCCGAGCTCACTGGACCACTCGATGTCGGCGCGCTCGTGGTCGACGAGCTACATGCTAATGACCAGCTCGGCTGGCAATTTATGGCGGAGGACGATGCTCTTGAAGCTGTGAAGCGTGGTGATGTTTACGCCGCGATCGTCATTCCCAAAGATTTCAGTAGAAATCTTCTCAGCATCACGACTGGTGACTTCGTCCAGCCGCGCATCGAATACCACGTCAATGAGAAAGTGAGTGCGATTTCACCCAAGATTACGGACGTGGGGGCCTCTCAGCTCGACAGGCAGATCACCAGAGCCTTCTCGGAACAGGTTGCAGCTGCCGCTACCGAAGCTCTGAGAGACGTTGGATATTCGGCAGAAGCTCAGTTATTGGAAGCCCAGGGCAACACGTTAAGCGCAGTTGACGAGGCGGAATCAAATGTGTCGACCACGCGCGAGCGCCTCGGCACGCTGCAGTCTGATGTGCAGTCGTCGCGGGAAGGGTTGACTCTGGCGGGTAGTACGCTGACCGACGTCGATACGGTCTTGACTGATGTGCAGACAGCAGTGACTCAAGCCCAATCAATTGTTGCCAGCGTTCAGGACGAGGTTATTGCATTCGGCGACGCCGCGACGGATGCCTATCTAAATGGTACGGTACTTCTCGCAGAAGGAACGTCGGGCGCGAACATCGCAGTGACGGAAGTCGTCCAGTCTCTTGAGCAACTCAGCTCAAAGGCCGAAAGCGCAATCACCGATGTGTCGGAAGCCGTTGAGGCCAACGGTGTGGCGATAGAACGACTCCGTACCCTTCTTGAGAACGCCGATGCCGATTCCGCAGTAGCCCAGCGGATAGTGGAGCTGCTGGATGCTCTCGAGGACCGTAACGCGACAGATCAGCAGCTACTTTCAGACCTTCAGGCGCTCAATTCCAGTGCCGATGCTGTTGCGACTGCGATACAAGACACGGCGGGCCAGCTGGACAATCTCGCTCAGGATTCACAAAATGCGGCAGTCGAGATGCGCACCGTCTTGGAAGAGACACTACCGGGTCTCAATGAGTCAATGAGCGCGTTGACCACGAGCGCCGGTGCGTTCTCAGCGGCACTCGATGCCCAAAAGGATCAGCTCAGCCAAGCCCAACTACTCTTGACCGACATCGATGAACAGCTGGTCGCGACTTCAGGTGTTCTTGACAGGCTTGACGAAAACCTTGATCAAATCGACGATGGCATACAGACAACCCATAACGATCTTGTCGCGCTCAGCCAGGCGTCCATTTGGAGCGACCTCAGTTCATTGACGGGCCTGGACACGGAACAGATAGCTCAGTTTATTGCATCACCCGTCTCTATTGATGAGCACGTGGTGTTCCACGTGAACTCCTACGGTTCAGCGATGGCCGCCCTTTTCACCAATCTGTCCTTATGGATCGGCGCTTTTGTCCTCATGGTCATTTTCAAGCTCGAGGTGGATCCGGAGGGCGTTGACGGGCTGACTGTACGTCAGGCGTATTTTGGGCGGTTCCTACTTCTAGGAATGATCGCCGTGGCACAAGCCCTAGTCGTATGCATTGGTGACCTCATGATCGGGGTTCAGACGGTCAGCAGTATCGGTTTCGTCGCAACAGGCGTTTTCACAGCTTTGGCATATTTGAGCGTTATCTACGCTTTGTGCGTTGCCTTTGGCCACGTGGGAAGAGGTCTATGTATTCTCCTCGTCGTCATGCAAATTCCGGGCGCCTCCGGACTCTATCCGATCGAAATGATGCCTGGGTTCTTCCGAGATCTCTATCCATTCTTACCATTCACGTACGGCATTGACGCGATGAGGGAGACCATCGGCGGCCTCTACCAAGGCCACTATTGGTACTACATGGCGGCGCTAGCAGCTTTTGTTGCGGCCGGCGTCCTCCTTGGCCTCGTTCTGCGCCGTAGATTGGCGAATATCATCTTGATGTTTAACCGCCAGATCGGTGCGACAGACCTGTTCATTAGTGAGACAGTACACGTGAAGGGCTCCGGTTACAGACTCTCGGACATCGTCCACGCTCTCCAAAACCGACAGGAATACCACGAGGATGTCACTCGGAGGTCCGAGCAGTTCGCGCAACGTTATCCGATACTCCTTCGTGTAACACTGCTTACCGGCCTCCTTCTCACCATCATTCTGGCCGTTGCCGGTTGGCTGTATCCATCCGCCAATGCCACCCTGCTCGCCGCATGGCTTGTGGTCAGCCTCATCATAATTGGCGCCATCATCGCTATCGAATATGTCAAGGAGTCATTGGACCGTGCGGAGCAGATTGCGAATTTCGACGACTCTGTACTCAGCAGTGTTGCGCGGACTGATATCGGAAAGGCAAGGAGTGCCGACGGTGACGGTTCTGATGAGGCGATGGTTGTAGCTTTGCCAACGCAGCAGGTACTTGGTGCAGAGCGTGAGAGGACAGAGGATGTCGTTTCGAGGACCGAAAGAGCGGACGAGGCAGTCACAAGTGGTCCGGAGGAGCCGGAAGGCGAAGCAACCTTAAGTAGCGAGACAGAGGACATTCGTGGCGGTGAGAGCACGCCCGTTGTAGAGAGTTCGGAGCTTGACAACGAGGAAAATGGAGTAGGGCAAGACGGCAGGTCGGAAGTCGCTTGCGTGACAGATCCTGATGTTTCTCCCGTGCTTGAGGACGAGAACCAGTTGCATGAGGACGCTAATGTGGCGGGCCACTGTAGTTCTGGACGACATCGAGCAGACGCCGACACTGTCGGCAAGCAGGAGGAGAACGAATGAGAGACATACTTCGGCTCATACAGCGCGATCTCCATCGGGCTACCAGTAGCGTTCTGGCATCGATCGTCATTTTCGGGCTCATTGTCATACCTGCTCTATTTACGTGGTTCAATGTGATTGCGAGCTGGGATCCTTTCTCGAACACCAAGAACTTAAAAGTTGCCGTTGCGAGCTCCGATGCTGGTTATGAGAGCGATCTCATACCCGTTCGTATTAATGTTGGCGACCAGGCTCTGTCTGCTCTTCGCGCCAATGATGATTTTGACTGGGTCATTACATCAGAAGAGGAAGCGATAGATGGAACTGAATCGGGCGAGTATTATGCTGCTATCGTTCTTCCTGAGTCCTTCAGTGCCGATATGGTGACCTTCTTTGCGGAGGGCCACGAGAGCGATCCGATTGCTTACTATACAAACGAAAAGAAGAACGCCCTTGCGCCTACTCTCACCGAGCAAGGTGCGGAAGGTGTGTCAGCTCGCATAACGGAGGTATTCACCGAGACGCTCAGCGATCTTGCCCTCGGATTGATCTCATCGATGTCAGATTTCCTTACTGACGACGAGACGCGTGTAACTCTCGCAAAGCTTGAACTGAGAGTTAGCAAGATTGGAAGCGACCTACGCGGCGCCGCGCAAACCGCAGAGGCCTTTGGTTCCGTCATTGAAAGCAGTATGACTGTAGTTGGCGGTGCCAATGACCTTGTCAGTGGATCCAGCATGGCGATAGAGGGTGCGTCTACTGCTGTTTCGAATGGGTCCGCGGCGATCGAAGGTCTCCGCTCGAACGTGCAGACAGCAAACCAAGGGCTCGCGAATGCACTCGCGTCTACATCGGATGCCTACGACGATGTGAGCGCGAGCGTTGACAACTTATTTGCCGAGCTCGATTCTGGCAGCCTCTCACAGGCCGACGCCATCGACACGCTTGCCCAGGAAGTCCAACTACAGATCGACAGTTATACTCGCGCGCGCGACACGCTCCGGGACGAAATCGCCCCAATGTTGCCAGAGTCCGCGCTTGACGGAATTAATTCCGTCATCGTCAAGGTCGAGACAGCAATATCTCGTCAGCAGGATGTCTATGACAGGCTCGTCTCCGCTGCACAGGCTGTTAGAGATAATAACAGCGAAGCTCAAGCCTCCCGCCAGGAGGTTCAGGAGACAGTTGCGCAGGCGAAGCAGGCAATCGACGATGCGGAGAATGCCTACACATCCAATCTCAAGCCACAGCTCGACGAGCTGTCGTCAACGCTCGACATAATCAAGGTAGATATTGAAGCCATTGGCACTGACCTAGCCTCAGCATCATCAAACCTGTCGGCACAGTCCGGTTCGGTGTTGGCATCGCTGGTACGCGCTTTTCAAACCACGGGAGAAATCTCCGATTCGCTCAAAGAAACGGCAGATAAGTTCGACGAGCTTGCGGCATCGCTCGCACGCGCAGCTGACAGCGGGGAGCTCGACGAGATCAGCGCGATCATCGGAACGGATCCGAGTGTCCTCGCAAGATCCCTAGCGCAGCCTGTTGGGATAGAGCGGATCGCGGTATTCCCAGTTGCTAGCTTCGGTGCGGGAATGGCTCCCCTGTACATGGTCCTCGCTCTGTGGGTGGGAGCACTGCTTATGACTGTTGCTATCAGGGTTGATGTCAAAGCGGACGTTCTACCTGGTAGGCCCGACCTCACACCAGCACAGCAGTATTTGGGCAGATATGGAATATTTGCCCTGGTGGGTCTTGCACAGGCCAGCCTCGTCACTACTGGCTTGATTCTCTTCGTCCAGATCGAGGCGCGTCACCCTGTCTTGTTGATACTGACGGGGTGGATCATTTCCATTGTTTTCACGCTCTTGATCTATACAGCAGTCGCCGCATTCAGCAATGCCGGTAAGGCTCTGGCTGTTCTCCTGCTTGTCGTCCAAATTTCTGGCTCCGGCGGGGCCTATCCACTCGCGGTTCTCCCGCAATGGTTCCGTCAGATCAGCCCCTTCCTTCCTGCAACGCATGCGATCGATGCTGTACGTTCAGCGATCGCAGGCGTCTACGGCGGTGACCTCTGGGCCTCCCTTGGACTGCTTTGTCTGTTCGCGTTCCCGGCTCTTCTCATAGGACTTGTGCTAAGACGCCCGCTCATTCAGTTCAATCGCGGCCTGACCGAGGCTTTGGAGTCGACGAAGCTCATGTAGCTGGGAGAAGCTCTCCGGAGGAAAATAGTGCGCGAACTGTCCAAGAAGTTCAGCCGCAAGCCGGGCGAGCGTACTCTGCATATGGTCTACGACCTACAGTGAAAGGTGCTTAATATTAGGATCGCTTTAGACGGCGGCACAGTAACGCCTCCTCGGTGCGGAGAGTAAGTGACGGCACAACCCTTTCTGATCATGCGCATACCCCGTTAGCGCCACAACACGCCGTGAGAAGAACTGCCCGCGATACGTTGGCTGATCTCAACGTGCCAGCGAGACCGCCGAGAATGAAATAGTCTTTTTGTTTTCGAACTCAAGCGTCCTACGTTAATGATTGTTGTTCTTGTCAAGCGTGACGTTTATTTTGGAATCGAGGGCATAGGGCAGGGTAACCTGCTTCGAGATGTTGACCTCCGGATTCCGCCGAGTCAATACGGATTATTGTGCGTTCGCAGATAAGCAACGTACGCTGCTCCGTAGCGTAGGTGTCCGTTGGGTTTCATCGCGGCTTTTTGCGTGAGACACTGCTCTGGTGGTGGTTGGGGCGTGTGCCGAGTAGACTGAGATTGGACAAGCTGGCTAGGCGGCCGCGGCACTTTGGTGCCGAGGAACGTCCGGGCTCCACAGAGTACGGTGGTGGGTAACGCCCACCCGGGGTGACCCGCGGGCCAGTGCAACAGAAAGTAAACCGCCGCAAGGTAAGGGTGAAAGGGTGAGGTAAGAGCTCACCGCGGACTGGGTGACCAGGACGGCACGGTAAACCCCACCGGGAGCAAGACCAGACAGTTGGCTGAATGCTACTCGCACACGAGCTTTGCTCGGGCCGACGGGTGGGTTGCTAGAGATACGTGGTAACACGCGTCCGAGATGGATGGTCGCCCTCGACAAAACCCGGCGTATCGGCCAGCTTGTCCCTCCATTTCAACCCGGGGACACTTCGGATTGTCTGTCCGTCCCGATGGCAGTCGTGTCGATCCTTGGCTGTCGCGAACCGTGAGGGTGGCGAAGTTTTGTAGGGGCGATCGCGAATCTGCTTCTACAGACGCTGTGATTAAAAGCTGTCCATGCCTTTCGCCGGGATAGACTTGCCGCATGCTCACACGAGAAATCATTGCAGCAGTGGAAGAACTATGTCCGCCGGCACTCGCCGAGTCGTGGGATGCTGTTGGACTTGTCGCCGGTAGCCCCGACTGGGAAGCTCGGCGGATCCTGCTGGCGGTAGATCCGTGTGAAAAGACTGTGTCCGAGGCAATTGACGGTGGCTACGATATGCTGCTTACCCACCACCCGCTTTACCTTCGCGGCACCTCCACCGTTGGTGCTCACACGACGAAGGGTGCGTGGATTACGGACCTGATTCGCGCCGGCGTTTCTCTCTACGCGGCACATACCAATGCTGACTCCTGGGGCACCGCGCAGGCCATGGCCGACCTGCTGGGGCTTGAAAATGCTCGCCCGCTCATTCCCAAGGAAGATGATCCGACTCTCGGTCTGGGCAGAATTGGTACGATTGCCCCGGTGATGCTTGGAGAGCTCGCTGATCGGGTTGCCGATCTGCTTCCACGCACTCCCGCGGGAATCCTCGTGGGTGGTGACGAGGAACGAGTGGTGGAGACAGTGGCTGTTAGCCCCGGCTCGGGCGACTCTTTCCTTGGTCTTGTCAACGACTCGGGTGCGGACGTCTACATCACCGCTGATCTGCGCCATCATCCGGCTACCGATCACCTGTGGGGCGGGGGAGCGGCGCTCATTAGTCCCACGCACTTTGCCTCCGAGTGGCCGCTCTTGCCGAAGTTGGCGGGTGCGCTCCGTGAGATGCTTCCGGGCCTTGAGGTGGACGTGTCTACTGTCGTGACAGATGCGTGGGTGAGCCGGCGCTAATTGGCGGCCGTCCTTATCGCCCGTCTGCGTGCCGCGCCGATCTTTGATCTGGGGTCGAGTGTGACGGGTAGTCCTTTGTTGCGCTAACCGCGCCTCTCGCGAGTGCGAGTTTCGTCGGGCGACGAGATGAGAATGTCAGAAGTGCTTCGGGCTCTGGGCTTGTGCGGAGCTACGCCTGTAATTGCCCGATCTGACCTACGTTTCGGCAAATCGTGTTTGCGAGCCCTCTGTCTGGCAGTTCCCACCGGTAATTTATGTCAATGCGTGCAGTAATAACTGCGAAGGGCCCGTCAATGAGGTCTGTTCTTGAGAAGCCTAAATGGGTGTCTAAAGAGGATCAGACCATCACTGAGAGCGTCATTCTATGAGTTTTGACTCGTTGCTTCTCGTGCGCCGAGGGCGGCCGCACCGATGATGCCGGCCTTGTTGCGAAGAGTAGCCGGGATGATTGGCACACGTGTTTTCAGCAGTGGCAGGAACTTGTCCGAGTCTTTGGAGATGCCGCCACCGACGATGATGAGGTCGGGGTTGAGGAGCTTCTCGTATTCGCCGTAAACGTCCTGGAGTCGGTTTGCCCAGTCTGTCCAGGAGAGTTTCTTGCGGTCCTTAACTGCGGAGGATGCCCACGCTTCGGCTTCTTTCCCGTTCGGGAGGGTCAGGTGACCAAGCTCCGTATTGGGGATGAGGCGGTGGTCGATGACGAGAGCGGAGCCGATGCCCGTCCCGAGAGTGGTGACCAGGGAGGTGCCGGACTGCCCCTTGGCTGCGCCATACTCAACTTCCCCGTAACCAGCAGCATCCGCGTCGTTGACGACAGTCACTTGGGTGTCGAGAACGTTGGAGAAAAGCTCGTCGACGTTCGTTCCGGCCCACGACTTGTGAAGGTTCGCCATCCACATTGCCACGCCGTGAACAATCGGTGCGGGAACGGCTACACCGATGGGGGTGTGCCTGGGAAGGTCGAAGTGCTCGGCAATCTGTCCAACGACTTGAGCGACGTTCTTCGGGGTCGACTTCTCCGGAGTAGGTATGCGATAGCGGTCGGCTACGAACTCACCGGTGGTGAGGTCGACGGGGGCTCCTTTGATACCGGAGCCGCCAATGTCGATTCCGAGTGCGAGGCTCATGGGAGCGTAAGGATCTCGGCGCCGTCTTCGGTCACAACCAGAGTGTGCTCGAACTGGGCGGTGCGGCCACGGTCCTTCGTCAGTACCGTCCATCCATCATCCCACTGGTCCCACTTGATGGTCCCCAGGGTCAGCATGGGCTCGATCGTGAAGACCATGCCCACTTCGATGAGATCGTCGTAACGGGGTGCCGTGTCGTAGTGCGGAACGATAAGTCCCGAGTGGAAGGCTTCGCCAACGCCGTGGCCGGTGAAGTCTTCCACAACGCCATACTGGAAGCGCTTCGCATAGGCCTCGATGACGCGGCCGATCACGTTGATGGCACGGCCGGGCTTCACAGCCTTAATGCCGCGCTCCATGGACATCTTCGTTCTCTCGATCAGAAGGCGGGACTCCTCATCGATTTCCCCAACGGGGAACGTTGCATTCGTGTCGCCGTGAACGCCCTCGCGGAAGGCCGTGATGTCGACGTTGACGATATCGCCCTCTTGGAGAACGGTCGAGTCGGGGATGCCGTGGCAGATGACCTCGTTGATTGAGGTGCACAGCGACTTCGGGAACCCCATGTAGTCCAGGCTCGACGGGTAGGCGTTATTGTCGATGAGGAACTCGTGCCCGATCTTGTCCAGCTCATCGGTGGTAATGCCGGGGCGGACAGCCTTGCCAACCTCTTCGAGGGCCTGGGCGGCAAGCTTCGAGGTGCGGCGGATCCGCTCAATGGTCTCCGCGTCCTTCATATCGGAGGCAGTCACCACCTCGGGACCATCATGGAACAGGTATTCGGGTCGCTCAATCGACTTCGGTACAGAGAGCTTTTCCGAAATAGCTCCGGGAACAAGGGTGCCAAGGGGTGCGCGCTGTGCAAGCATAGAACCAAGTTTAGCGTCGAGGAGGTCGACAATGGCGAATCCAAGCCGTCGTGAGTATTGGTACAACACAAAGACGGGCCAGGTTGAGGTAGGCCAGCAGTCCCCGTGGACGGACATTATGGGGCCCTACGACACCGAAGAAGAAGCCCGTAACGCTCTTACGACCGCGGCGGAGCGCAACGAAACGTTCGATGAAGAAGAAGAGGCGTGGGAAGACGACTGGAAGGATGATGAGGACTGAGGATCGACACTGGCGAGCGCGTCATCTCAACAGCAACCGGAAGTGCGAAGATCCCCGGATGCCTGACCGACGCGTCTGCATATCCAACCGCTCGCCGAACCAGTCAGTACGTCAGTGACTCTCGCCACTTGTGCGCTTCACACAACTGCGCCAGTGGTGATTGGCGAGGAGTTTTTGCCGAGTGTAAGACGGTGATGGTGGAGCGTTGACCGCAGAGGGCGGGCGGCTGAGTCGGCCGGGGGGGGAGCCTTCGCTAGAAGGAATGTTCCCGAGTTGGGAAGGACCGCGACTTGACTGCGGCGACGTAATCGGTGGAAGCCTTCGATAGGGCTTCACCAACCTGGCCGAAGACCTGAACGAAGGAGGGCTGCCAGTCCGTCATCCCCGCCATATCGGACCAGACAAGGACCTGACCGTCAGTTTCGGGACCGGCACCGATACCGATGGTCGGGATCTCGAGGATCGAGGTGATGCGGGAGGCAAGATCGGCGGGAACCATTTCCAGGACAACGGCTGCGGCACCGGCCTCCTGGACTGCAACAGCATCTTCCACAACGCGATCGGCAGCATCATCGCCGCGTCCCTGGACGCGGGGGCCCGAGAGGGTGTTCTCCGACTGCGGCGTAAAGCCAATGTGGGCGATCACGGGAATACCGTTGGAGACGAGCGTGCGAATCTGTTCGGCAACGCGAACGCCGCCCTCAAGCTTGACCGCATTGGCTCCGGCCTTGATGAGCTGGGATGCGGACTCGAAAGCCTGGGCAGGTCCGGTCTCGTAAGTAGCGAAAGGGAGATCGGAAACGATCAGGGCACGCTGAGTACCGTTCGCTACCGACTTCGTTGCACGAACCATGTCGGCCAGCTCCACGCCAAGAGTATTCGAGTCACCGAATACTGTTGTACCAATGGAATCGCCAACGAGAATCATGTCGACTCCGGCGCGGTCAATGATTGACGCGACCATCGAATCGTAGGCGGTCAGCATTGTCAGCGGCTCGCCATGGTGTTTGGCTTCGGCGAGGTGGGCTATCCGGAAACGGCGGGGACGTGGAGGCGTGGGTGTTCCTTCGGTCATGGCAGGTATCCTACCGTGATTCCCGATGTGCTGTCTGACGATGCTGGTTTGTTTCGTGTGCGCCGTGGTGGAGAATCTACTCGCAGGGTTTTGAACAGAGCTATTGCAAGTTCGATGCGACCAGGAGCCATGGGAAAAGCGAGAGCTTGGGGCGGATAAAACGTGAGCGTGAAGCAAGGTAGCAGGAGATCTTGTAGCAAGGGATAGGGGACGCCCAGTAAGCCCAACTCTCGCAATCCGTCCGTGGCTGGTGACTGTTGGCTACGGCAGGTAGGAATAGGATGAGCAGGCGGGATTACTGCATCCCGGAGTGCTTATCGGAGCAACGCTTGGAGCGCGGCGTGGCACGATAGTGTGTAGCGAAGCGAAAGGACCGGGTATGGACCGTCAGCAAGAACATGTTCTTCGGAGCATTCAGGAGAAGGATGTCCGGTTTGTTCGGCTGTGGTTCACCGATGTCATCGGCACCCTGAAGTCCGTTGCCATTGCTCCCGCCGAGCTCGAAGAGGCCTTCGAAGAAGGCATTGGTTTTGACGGCTCGTCAATTGAAGGCCTGGCCCGCGTCGTTGAGGCCGACATGTTGGCCCACCCGGATGCATCGACTTTCCAGATCCTGCCCGGGCGTAGCGAGGATGGTGTTGTTGCGCGGCTTTTCTGCGACATCACGACCCGCGATGGCGAACCGGCACGCTCAGACCCCCGGTACGTACTGCGGCGTGCCCTTGAACGGGCCAGCGACATGGGATTTGGTTTCTACACGCACCCGGAGATTGAGTTCTATCTTTTTCACCCAAGCAATGATCCTGATATCGACTTCCGGCCCATTGACAGGGCAGGATACTTCGATCATTCGGCACGGTCCGTGGCACAGGACTTTAGGCGGGATGCTGTTGCGGCCCTCGAGTCGATGAACATCCCGGTTGAGTTCTCCCACCACGAATCAGGGCCCGGTCAGAACGAGATTGACCTCCGGTACACGGATGCGTTGTCGATGGCGGACAACATCATGACGTTCCGTACCGTTATCCAGGAGGTGGCTATTTCTCAGGGTGTCGTTGCCTCTTTTATGCCGAAGCCACTTATCGAGCATCCCGGTAGCGGCATGCACACCCACATGTCGCTCTTCGAAGGAGACAGGAACGTCTTTTACGACCCCTCCGGGACCTATCTCCTGTCCGCTACCGCGCGGAAGTTCATGGCGGGCCTTCTCGAGCATTCCCGCTCAATCGCCGCGATCACCAACCAGCACGTCAACTCGTATAAGCGGCTGTGGGCAGGGGATGAGGCGCCGTCCTTTGTGAGCTGGGGCCACAACAACCGTTCCGCACTCGTCAGGGTCCCCGCCCTCCGCCAGGGCAAGCCGCAGTCCGCACGGATTGAATACCGAGCCATCGACTCTGCCGCCAATCCTTATCTCGCATTTGCCGTTCTGCTCAATGCTGGCATCGACGGGATTGAGCGAAATCTTGAGTTGCCCGACGAGGCACTTGACGATGTCATGGCACTCACCCGTAATGAGCGGAGGGCTCTTGGCATTCGATCCCTGCCCGGCAACCTCGAGCAGGCGCTTTCGCTCATGCACGACTCAGAGCTTGTTGCCGACACCCTCGGTGAAGAGGCTTTCGAGTTCTTCCTACGCAACAAAGAGCAGGAGTGGCAGGGCTACCGTAATCAGGTGACACCGTTCGAGCGTGAACGGTTCCTCCCCATCAACTGACATGCGTAAAGATAGTCCCACCTCGGCGCTCCGCCGGCTCGGCTTCGCCGACCCCGGCAGGGCCAGCAAACTGCTGGACGGAAGAATCGACGAGTGGGAGCCGATCCTCGACGAACTGGGAAACGGTGCCGATCCCGATCTTGGCCTGCTCACCCTTTTGAGGCTCACCGAGGCCAGCCCGCACGCTATGCAAACCCTGCTGAACAGCGAGACGATTCGCAGGTCCGTCTGCGCTATCGCCGCCATGTCCTCCGCCCTAGGCGACATGCTGATCACCCACCCCGAGTGGATTGATGACCTCGGCGATAAAGTCGATATCAGCCCTGACGGAACCGTGTTTCTTGAAGCCCTCGACGTAAAAGAAGGGTCCTCACCATCTGACGTAGTTGCGGGCGTGCGATGGGAAGACGGAGTGGCTCTGCTCCGCACGCTCTACTATCGTCAGCTCATCTCAATTGCGGCCAGGGATCTCACCTCGAAGAATCCCGTCGCTGAGTATCGCTGGGTGTCGGAATCTATTTCCGACCTTGTCGATGGTTGCTTGAAGGGCGCCCTGGCCCTTTCTCGCTCGGTCGTTCCCGGATCCGAGAATGTTCGCCTCACCATTATTGCCATGGGCAAGACCGGGGCCCGGGAACTCAACTACATTTCTGACGTCGATGTGGTTTATGTTGGCGAGTTGGCCGATGCTACCGGGTTGTCCGGAACTGAGATGACATCGGATGCTGAGCGAGTTTCTGAAGAAGAGGCTCTGGAGATAGCGACGAAGCTCGCGAATGCTGTGTCGCAGGCCGTGTCGGGGCCGGGGGCGGTTATGCCGCTGTGGCCACTGGATGCGAACCTGCGCCCCGAGGGCAAGGACGGTCCGCTCGTGCGCACGCTTGCTTCCCATGTCGCCTACTACGAGCGGTGGGCGAAGGACTGGGAGTTCCAGGCGCTCCTTAAGGCACGCCCCGCGGCAGGTGATGAGGAACTGGGCCGAGCCTACGTGGATGCCGTGGCCACATTTGTCTGGTCCGCCTCTCAGCGGGAGGGGTTTGTGGAATCCTCACGGCAGATGCGAACGCGGGTGGAATCCAACATTGCATCCCAAGACGCCGCCAGGCAGATCAAGCTTGGTGAGGGCGGTCTACGCGACGTTGAGTTTACCGTTCAGCTCCTCCAGCTTGTGCACGGCAGGGTCGATACCTCGCTCCGGGTGAGGAACACCCTCGATGCGTTGGCTGCCCTGCGTGACGGAGGATACGTGGCCCGCACCGATGCGGACGAGCTGGAGGGCTACTACCGTTTCCTGCGGACCCTCGAGCACCGGATTCAGCTCCAGAAGATGAGACGTAGCCACGTTCTTCCCACCCAAACCGATCAACTGAGGCGTATTGCGCGGGCGATGAAGATCGACAGGGTCGCGACCGGTGAGGACCTGGAGAAGGAGTGGAAGAAGGTCAGGGGAGCGGTCCGTTCCCTCCACAAGGCGATCTACTATCGTCCGCTTCTCCCAGCCGCGGCACGCTTACGCGATGACGACATTAGTCTGGACCGGGAGGCTGCCGCCGATCGCCTTGCCGGCATCGGATATCGAGACCCCGCCCGGGCAATCGACCACATCTCGGCACTGACCGAGGGAGTCTCCCGCACCGCAAAGATCCAGCGGCAACTTTTGCCCGTTCTCCTCGGCTGGTTTGCGGAAGGACCGGAACCCGATTCCGGCCTCCTTCATTTCCGGATCCTCTCCGAAACCATGGGAAGAACCCACTGGTACATGAAGCTCCTGAGGGACTCGGGTATGGCAGCGAGGCGCCTCGCCCATATTCTCTCCACGTCCCGCTACCTCGCCGAAGCCATCCCGGCCCTGCCCGAATCGGTGAGGTGGCTCGAAGGCAACGAAGAGCTGAAGCCCCTGAGCGGGACTGCTCTCCGGCAAGAACTCGACGCACTGATTTCACGGCGCAATACGCACGAGGGTGTTGCCATGGCGGGGCGCTATCTGCGCCGCCGCATACTCCTGCGCACCGGCCTCGGCCTTGTCCTTGGCGTGATCGATACTCGCGAGGCGCAGGCATCAATCACCATGGGAGCGGAGATTGCGGTGGATGCTGCTCTGCGGGCCGCGACCGCGAAGGTCCTCGCGGGGCACGACTTGGAAGAAGCACCGTCTCGTTATCTTGTTGTTGGGCTCGGCTCGTTTGGTGCCCACGAGATGAGCTACGGATCGGACGCGGACATCCTCTTTGTTCACGAGCCGCTCAGCGATGACAAGGTTTTTGCCCAGAAGATTGCCGTCGAGATCGCGACCACCCTCATTGCAGTGCTGAAAGACGGGGCGGAGGAGCCACCGCTGAAAATCGATGCGGATCTTCGGCCCGAGGGGCGGAATGGACCACTTGCCAGGTCGCTTGCATCCTACGAGGAATACTACGACCGCTGGCTAGAGACCTGGGAACGGCAGGCGCTTCTTATAGCGCGACCGGTTGCTGGCGATGAAGAGTTAGGTGAGTCATTTATTGATCTCATCGACCCGATCAGGTATGGGGAGCCGCTGAGCCCGGGGGAGCACCGGGACGTGCGGCGGATGAAGGCGCGTATCGAATCAGAGCGCGCCCCGCGAGGGGTGGAGAAGACCCGTCATCTCAAGCTTGGCCCGGGCGGGATCTCGGATGTTGACTGGACCGTCCAGTACCTCCAACTGGACCACGGCGGATCGAACCCTTCTCTCCGGACCACATCGACACTCGACGGGCTAGTTGCAGCAACTGAAGCAGGCTTACTGAGCCACGGCGATGCTGATCGGCTGGCTGATGCTTGGCTCTTTGCCCAGCACCTGCGGCTCGCGATTGTCCTCGGAACTGGCCGAACCTCCGGGCCCAGGATCGATACCGTGCCAACGGACTCCACCGAGCTTGCCACCATTGCCGCACTCCTATCGAGAGATCACGAGGCGCGTCAGGAAGTGGGCGAAACCTATCTGCGGCTTTCGCGGCGAGCGAGGTCCGTTGTTGAACGCATCTTTTTCGGGGACGATGAGTAAAGATACGAAACTCACGATCAACGGAGAGCAATGAGACTGTACTTGGCCAGGCACGGACAAACCACGTCCAACACGATTCGGGCACTCGACACGGCGGCACCGGGAGCGGACCTCACCGAGACGGGGCGAGTCCAGTCGGAGGAACTGGCGGAGCGCATGACCGGTATCCATCTCGACGGAATTCTTGTCTCCCACCTTGTCCGCACGCAGCAAACGGCGGAACCCATCGCCACGTCAAGGAAGCTTGATTCGAGAATCGACCCGAGGATCGCGGAAGTCTCCGGTGGCGACTGGGAGATGGCAAACGATATGCCAACTCTCATGGAGTACTTCGGCATTGCTCAGAACTGGATGGAAGGCGACCTGGATCCACGGATCCCGGGAGGCGAAAATGGCCATGAAGTCCTTGAACGCTTCAATGCTGCAATCGAAGAATCGGATGAAGAGTCGCTCCTCGTGGTATCCCACGGCATGATGCTTCAGGTGTGGGCAACAATCATGGTTGGTGACCCAGCGGGAGAGAAGCTTCCGCACATGACGAACTGCGCCACCGGAGTTATCGAAGGAACCCCCGGCAAGTGGGAACTGGTCGACTGGTACAAGCCACCGACACCCGGCACCGAGGTCCCCGCTGAGGATGCTCCAAAGGAGTAGTCGCCTGTCCTGATTCCCGGTGCCTGACCTATCGAATGACAGTTGTTCTCGAGGATCTCAGGTGCGCAGGGCTTGGTGCACGGCAGGTCGAGGTGAATCGAATGGGACAAGGGACCGCGACTTAACAACCAAAACATGACGACCGGCCCGCGGAGCGGGCCGATTCACTTCTCTTGCAATTATCGAATGATATTGACGCCGACCAATTTGGTGCGGAATCTGTGCGTTGCGTGTCAGAGCAGGATGAGTGCAATGACAATGAGTGCGATGCCGAGTCCGATACCGGCGAACATGACCCCACTACAGCCCTGGCGGGTTTCCTCGGTGCCTCCGCGGTACGGGTTCTGCTGGTATCGCCACGCCGCGTGGTTCGTCCAGGGGCTCGTCTCGTCGTACGGAGTTGATTCCCTCGGTGGTTGCGGATCGCGATCGTCGTAGTTCTCCCACGGGCTCTTCGAAGCCCCATACGGGCCAACCGCACCATCGGCGCCCCGGTTCTTAGCCGACCGGGTATCATCACCGTCATCTCCATCCTTCAAGGTATCACCCTCGCGGGGCTATGTGGGTTGGGAGAACTCGGGTAGTCGGGCACGGCCCACTCGTCCCGGTTGTTGACGTACTCGGACCAGTCGCTAGCGTCTTCCGGGTGCTTCTTCATAGGACCAATCCTAGAGGACAACGAATCGACGTTCCTGTTAGTACCTGAACGTGCTCAGGGATATCTCATGGAATGCGGGGTTCTTGACCATAGGTTGGTCAACCCAGGATTGGTGTGGCATGCACTCGTACAGAATTGGCTCTGTAAACCGTGTCCTCGACCTTCAGCAGAGAAGCTGGACACAATCCTCGAGTGGTTACTTATTTTGTGTACGACACGACAAGAAAGAACCCATGATCGATTTAAATAATACTAATGCCCGTCAGCAGTGCTACATTTGCTAGCAGCATCAATAAATAGTTGAGTTTGATTTCAAGAAAAGTTTAGTGCCGCCGGGTGGCCTCTGGGCGTGACTTTAGCTCTTAGTGCGGTTTCGGCATTATCTGTTTTTACTAAAAGGAAACTTCTATGTCTGGGAGCAAGGACGATCTTTCGTCGGACCACGATGATGGACGTCGGACCTTTGAAGATTCGGAGACTTTCGTACCGCAGGTTCAAGCGAATGTTCAGAAAAGAGATTTGGATGCTCAACCAGGTCTTGTAGCGCGGCCCGATGATACTGCTGGCAATGAGCACGGTGTTAGTGCTTCAACCCCGATGCAGCCCCCGGGTCTTGGCGTATATGCGAGCGGTGGGAATCAATTCGGCACATCTCAGGACGGACAGTCGACCTCGATGCAACCTGCGGGGCAGCAATACGGTCAGCAGTACTATCCTTCGGCTCCTCTACCGGGTAGATACCAGCCAGCTATCGGTGTGCAAGGGGGATCGGGCGGTGGTTTTCCGCCGTACGGGCAGAATTCCGATCAGCAGCCAAAGAAGGGCAAAGGCGCGCTTATCGTGTGGATCCTCCTCGGAATCTTCCTGATCCTTGCGGCTACTGTGGGAGTGCTCTTCGGACTCGGCGTCATTGGTAGCGATGATGCGGAACTATCGGTCGAGTTAACCGATCGTGAGGGAACATACGGTAGCGATTCAGAGCTTGATGCCCTGTGGGATGCGTGTGCCGATGGTGATCTAGCGGCCTGCGATGAGCTGTACGAGAATGCAGCTGAGGATTCCGAGTACCGGACATTTGGAAGTACCTGCGGCGAGACAGAAACCGAGTCTCACGGCGACTGCGCGACCAACGCGGTACCTCGAGCCTACGGTGACGATCCTGAGCTTGATGCCCTGTGGGATGCGTGTGCCGATGGTGATCTAGCGGCCTGTGATGAGCTGTATGAGAATGCGGTCGATGATTCCGCATACCGGGTGTTTGGCAATACCTGTGGAGAAACGAGTGCCGCGCAGTCCGGAGGCTGCGAGGAGGAGTTATACGCCGATGCGCAGGAGCCATCACCGAGCGCTACCGTGGAGCCTGCTCCGGAGCCCTCGCCCACTCCCGCACCGGAGCCCTCGCCCACTCCCGCACCTGCCCCGAGCTCGGCTTCGGCGCCAGCACCCTGGGGATCCTACGGTAGCGACACCGGTCTAGACGGACTGTGGGATCTGTGCGCAGGTGGAGACATGGTTTCCTGCGATGACCTTTACTGGCTGTCCCCGGTCGGCAGTGCGTATGAAGCATTCGGGAGCACGTGCGGACAAACCACTGAGAGCCTATATGGTGAGTGTGACCTCTACGATCCGAGTTCAACCGGCTGGGTGCCATCGTCAAGCGGCTGGTCTTACGGAGATGATCCCGCGTTGGATGCACTCTGGGATGGTTGTGCGGCGGGGGATTGGGACTCGTGCCATGACCTTTGGTGGGACGCGCGGGAGAATAGTGAGTACGAGTATTTTGCTGGGACCTGCGGGTACCGGGGCTCCTACTCTCCCGGTTGGTGCGATACCAGGGCAGCAAATGGCGAGTTCTAAACGATAGGAGCAACCTCCGAGCAGGTTCGGTCACCGCAGTCGTGTTTGTTGGACGTGCTTAGTTACTCAAGGGTAAGCCTCATATACCGTTGGCCCGCCCCTCGATAGGGCGGGCCAACACCGGGTTAGATGGTGGAATTCGGTTAGGTCTTGCGGCTTAGATGTCGAAGTAGAGCTCGAACTCGTGCGGGTGTGGGCGCTGACGCAGGGGAGCGATCTCGTGCGTGTACTTGTAGTCAATCCACGTGTCGATGAGATCCTGCGTAAACACGTCGCCTTCGAGAAGGAACTCGCTGTCTACGCGCAGTGCTTCGAGTGCGCCCTCGAGAGAGGTTGGGACCTGTTCGATCTCCGCGTGCTCCTCGGGGGAAGCTCGTAAAGGTCCTTATCGATCGGGTCGGCAGGCTCAATGCGGTTCTTGATGCCGTCGATACCAGCCATGAGCTGGGCCGAGAACGCCAGGTAGGGGTTCGACGAGGGGTCCGGTACGCGGAACTCGAGACGCTTCGATTTCGGTGAGGATCCGGTGACTGGGATACGGATGCAGGCGGAACGGTTGCGGGCCGAGTAGACCAGGTTAACGGGTGCCTCAAAGCCGGGAACAAGACGGTGGAAGGAGTTCACCGACGGGTTTGTGAAAGCCAGCAGGGCTGGGGCGTGCTTGAGCAGACCGCCGATGTACCAGCGTGCCATGTCTGACAGCCCGCCATAACCCCTCTCATCAGCAAAGAGTGGTTCGCCGTCCTTCCAGAGAGACTGGTGGCAGTGCATGCCAGACCCGTTGTCACCGAAGATTGGCTTGGGCATGAAGGTGGCGGTCTTACCATCCTCCCAGGCAACGTTCTTGATGATGTACTTAAACTTCATGAGGTCATCGGCCGCGGCAAGCAGAGTGTCGAACGTGTAGTTGATTTCCTGCTGTCCCGCCGTACCAACCTCGTGGTGGGCGCGCTCAACCTTGAGACCGGCCTCGGCCATGACCCTGCTCATTTCGTCCCGGAGGTCAGCGAACTGATCGTTGGGGGAGACGGGGAAGTAGCCGCCCTTCATGCGGGTCTTATAGCCCTTATTGCCGCCCTCTTCTTCGCGGCCGGTGTTCCACCATGCCGTGTTGGAGTTGATGTGGTAGTACGACTCGTGCTCGTTCGTATCGAAGCGAACATCGTCGAAAATGTAGAACTCTGCTTCGGCGCCGAAGAAGACGGTGTCGGCGATTCCCGTGGAGCGAAGATAGTTCTCGGCCTTGGCGGCAATGTTCCGGGGGTCGCGGGAGTACGTTTCGTTCGTGAACGGATCGACGATAGAGAAGTTGACGACGAGGGTCTTGGCCTTGCGGAACGGATCGATGAAGGCCGAGGACACGTCGGGGATGAGCTTCATGTCGGATTCGTGAATTGCCTGGAAGCCGCGAATCGAAGAAGCATCAAACATGAGGCCCTCGGTGAAGACATCCTCGGAGAAGGTTTCTATGGGGATGTTGAAGTGCTGCATAATCCCTGGCAGGTCGCAGAACCTGACATCGATGAACTTAACGTCCTGTTCCCGTGTGTAGGCGATTGCCTCTTCAGCAGTGGCGAACATGTTTCTCCTCAGATGATGGATTCACCGCAATGCTATATCGATCATGGGCCAAGGAGGCAGGCCGTCCACTGTTTTGCTCGGCACATGTTGAATGTCTGATGTGAAGATTTGACCCACTAGGATGGTTTTCATGGCTGACACAATCCCCCTTGCTCCGTTCGGACGCAGGCTGATCGCTCTCGTCATTGACTGGCTTGTCGCCGTCGCAATTTCGATGGGCTTCTTCAACTACAACGAATGGGCAACCCTGGGGATGTTCGCCCTCATGAACTTCCTCCTGATCGGCACAATCGGCGGAACCATCGGCCACTTCATCGTCGGCATTGCCGTTCGCCGGATCAATGGCCAGTTACCCGGGCCTCGCAAGGCCCTTGGCCGCACTGTTCTCCTCTGCCTTGTCATCCCGGCAATCTTCACGGTTCCCGACGGTCGTAGCTACCACGACGCCCTCATGAAGACCACGATCACGAGGGTGCGCTAGAACTCAGGTTTCAACGGCGTCGCCATTCGGGCCCTCGTGGAGGACTCATCGACTCGATATCGAGCCAGCTCGGTGGAACAAGCCGCCACGTTCTCGTTACGTTGCCCGACCAATCCCCATGCCTTCGTCAGGTCGGGGATCTTGCAGAGCTTTCCGTTAACGCGGGCTAGGTCCCGAGATCGACTCGGGAAAAGCTGGGTCATCAAGCAATCGTTCCGCCTGGCCGGGCAGTGGCCGCCACTTGAGTCAACTGGGAGTGCACGCTGACGATATGCCGAAAGGTCGGTCATCAACTAGCGCGGCGTTTCGATCAAGTAGCCCGGTGCTTCCGATGCTGAGAAACAAAGATCTCCGGCCCAGGCGTTTCTGGACCGGAGATCTTTGTGACGAAGAAGATGACTGCTGGGCTGGGCCTTAGCGGCCGCGGGTGGCCTTGCGATCCGGGCGCATCTTGTACGGATCGATTCCCTTAGGGATCGGAAGCTGGTTTGTTTTGATCGAGTCGTAGCGCTTAGCAACAACGCTGACCTCCGCGGAGGTGAGCTTCTTCGGGAGCTTCTTGAGCGACTTCATGAGCTTCGCGAGGCGGACCTGACCATCATCAGTGCCCACGTTGACGGTGTGAACCGGCACGTTCGGGGCGATACGGCGGGCCTGCTTGCGTTCTTCCTCCACGAGCTTATTGACGCGGTTCGTCGGGCCCTCGGTGACAAGGACGACGCCGGGCTTACCGATCAGTCGGAAAACCATGTCCTGCGTACGTGCGTTGAAGCGGACGGGCTCCTCCTGGAAAGACCAGCCGCGGCGGATACGTCCGATAACGGCGGAGGCCGCTCCCGGCATCCCCTCCATCTGCTTGTAGGAGGCCGACTCAATAAAGCGAGTGAGGGTCACCATCGCGAGCATCGGGCCTAGGATCACGCCCGAGATGGTCCAGAGAATCCAGTTGTCGAGCAGGAAGCCGATGAGGATGAAGCCGCCCGTGACGACAACGAATACGCCAATGAGAAGCCAGGGCAGGTAGGGGTAGCTCTTCTTGGCGATCTTGAATCCGTCGCCGAGGAGCTGATGCCACTTGCGCTTACCCTGAGGGTTCTTATCGTCCTTTGCCATGGGCCCTAGTCTAGCGCCTCGTATGCTTTGCGGCCGCTACGAAACCTATGACTCCCATGACGAAAGCGGACGCCGCGGCCACCCAGAAGCCGTACGCAAGCTCTGACTTAAGCAACTGTCCGGCCGCGGCAGCACCAATGGCGACGCCGCCAACGTTTGCCGCACCGAGTGCGGTCATGGCGACACCGTCACCGCCCTTCGGGGCCAGCCGTGAGGCGAGAGTGAACATTGCCACAGAGGCGGGACCGATGAACAGTCCGAGGACGAAAAGCACGCCGGCGAGTTGCCAGGGATCGTTTGTCAGCGGGGCGATGGGGACGAGAATGGTGAGGGCTATGCCGGAGATTCCAATGCGGGTGCCTTGCGAGATGCGTTCGGGGATCGCCACCGCACCGAGCGCGGTAATTGCTGCGCCCGCCCCCATGGCCGCATAGATCAGGCCCGCGTAGGACGTGGATCCAAAGATCTCGGCTGCCGCGGTGGTTGCTGTCTGCATCGAACCAAAGTAGGAGCCGAGACACAGCATCGAAAATAGCGCCGCCCAAATAATCGCGATGATCTTCCACAGGGAAGGCGCCACCGTTGTGGGATCCGGGTCCACGACCTTTTGGGGGGTGGAGCGGTGCAGGCCCAGGCCGGTTATGCAGGTGATGCCAATGACCGCCGTGACGATCAGCGGCGCCTCGGGGGAGATCGTTGAGGCGAGGATGCCGACGACGGCGGGGCCAAGAACGAAGTTCAATTCATCGGCGACAGTCTCGTAGGAAAGCGCCGTTGACAGCGCCTTCGGTGTCCGTGCCACCGGATACCAGCGAATCCTCATGAGAGCGCCAACGGGAACGGTTGTGAGGCCCACGAGAGCACAGGCACCGAGGACAACCGCGAAGGGCAACCCCGCGACCGTGACGGCAATGAGGGTGACAAGCGTGCCAGCATTGACGGGCCCGAGCGCGAGGAAGGGGAGGCGCTGCCCCGCACCGTCCGTCCATTTGCCGATGAGGGGCTGACCGATGCCGGTGGCAATGGCCAGAACAGCCGAGCTGATCGAGGCCGCGGCAATGCCGTGGTGGCTCGTCACGAGCGTGAGGACCCCGATGATGATCATCGACGTGGGGAGCCTTCCAACGAAGGCGAGTGGCATAAAGGCGCCTCCCCACAGACGGGGAAGATCTTTATAGCTGGTAAAAGAGGACAGGACGTTCATGTAGCGCGATCGATTGAAGGAACAGGGCGAAGAAGAGTGTATCGGTATTTGGACATTATTCCGATACTTTCGGAGGTGCCAGTCTTAGTTGGCAGTGCCGCTCGGGGCCGGCGGAGCCGGCCTGAGGCTGACGGCGTCCGGCCGAACCGGGTGTCGCCGGCGGGAGTATTCCCGTGACTGAGCACCGGACATGTTTGAGATTGTGGGCAACGCTCTGGAGAAGACAAGAGTGAGGGGCCCGCTGTTGCGGGCCCCTCACTCTAACCTATGGCTTGGTTATCTGATTTCAGAGACCAACCTCGGAAGCGAAGTCGCCCTCTTCGAGGCGGGCCTTCACTGCTGACAGGTAGCGGCCTGCGTCAGCGCCATCGATGAGGCGGTGATCGTAGGACAGTGCCAGGTAAATGTAGTTGCGAATACCGATGGACTCGTTGCCGTACTCGTCCTTGACGACAGCCGGGCGCTTGACGATCGTGCCGACGCCGAGAATGGCGGACTCGGGTGCGTTGATGATCGGGGTGTCGAACAGAGCACCGGAGGAACCGGTGTTTGTGACCGTGAAGGTGCCGCCGGACAGCTCATCCGGGGAAACCTTGCCCGAGCGGGTACGCGAGGCGAGGTCAGCAATGGCCTTCGAGATGCCGGCGATGTTGAGATCGCCCGCATTCTTGATGACCGGGACCATGAGGCCGCGCTCCGTGTCAACAGCGATGCCGACATGCTCGTGACCGAAGTATTCGATGTTCTTCTCATCGACGATGCGAGCGTTGATCTTCGGGTGGGCCTTGAGGGCCTCGGTTGCGGCCTTAACGAAGAACGGTAGGAACGTGAGCTTGACGCCCTCGTTGGCCTGGAAGCTCTCCTTGGCTGCGGTGCGCAGTGCGACAACCTTCGTCACATCAACCTCGACAACGGTCGTGAGCTGAGCCGAGCCGTGGAGCGAGTCCATCATGCGCTGGGAAATAACCTGGCGCAGGCGGCTCATCTTCTCGGTCGTGCCGCGTAGCGGCGAAACCTCGGTGACCTTTGCGGACTTCGCGGGAGCTGCTGCAGGTGCGGCGGCCGGTGCGGCTGCCTTCTTTGCTTCCTCCGCGGCCTTCTTAGCGGCCTCGGCTGCAGCCTCGACGTCCTGGCGGCGGATCCTGCCACCAACGCCGGTACCTTCAACGGAAGAGAGGTCAACCTCGAGCTCGCGAGCAAGCTTGCGAACAATCGGGGTTACGTAGCTACCGGAAGCGGAATCGGCTGCTGACACGGCCGGAGCGGTCTTCACCTCGGCGGTTGCCTTCGGCTCTTCGGCAGCTGCCGAAGCAGACTCGGCAGCCGGGGCTGCCGGTGCGGAGGGCGCCTCGGGAGCGGACTGAGCGGACTCATCCTTAGGTTCTTCCTTCGGAGCTTCCTCTTCCTTCGGTGCTTCTTCCTTCTTCGAGGCGGGAGCGCCGGAACCGATGATGGCGACGGGGGCGCCAACGTCAACGGTCTCGTCCTCGCCGACGAGGATCTCAAGGAGAGTACCTGCGACGGGGGAGGGAACCTCGGTGTCAACCTTGTCGGTGGAAACCTCGAGGAGCGGCTCGTCGAGTTCGACCTCGTCGCCAACCTCCTTCAGCCACTGGGTGACGGTGCCCTCGGTGACGGACTCGCCAAGAGCCGGCATCGGGACTTCCTCGCCTTCGGAGGAACCGGAGTCGGCAGGAGCGGGCTCTTCTTCCTTCTTCCCTGCCGGAGCTTCCTCAGCGGGTGTTTCCTCGGCCGGTTCTTCAGCGGGTTCCTCTTCAGCGGGAGCCTCGGCCTCGGAATCGTCAGAACCGGAGTCGTCGGACGAGCCAGAGCCGTCACCGATGTAGGCGACGACGGCACCAACTTCGACGGTCTCGTCTTCCTCGACGACGATCTTCTCGAGAACGCCAGCAACGGGGGAGGGGACCTCCGTGTCAACCTTGTCGGTCGAGACCTCGAGCAACGGCTCGTCGAGCTCGACGGTGTCACCCACATTCTTCAGCCACTGAGTGACCGTTCCGTCTGTGACGGATTCGCCCAGCGCGGGCATCTTAATTGCTTCAGACATTTTGTATGCGTCTCCTTGAGCTTAGTTGTGGGTGTGCAACGGTTTGCCGGCAAGAGCGAGGACAGCCTCGCCCACGGCCTCGTTCTGGGTGGGGTGAGCGTGAATGAGGTCGTCGAAGTCCTCCGGGAAGGCCTCCCAGGCAACCATGAGTTGGCCTTCGCCGACCTGCTCTCCCATGCGGGCGCCAATGGCGTGGAAGCCGACGATCGGGCCGTCCTTTTCGCGTACGAGCTTGACGAAGCCTGCTGTTCCCAGCATCTGCGACTTGCCGTTACCCGCGAGGTTGAACTCGGTGACCTCAACGTTCTCCTTACCGTACTTCTCCTCGGCGGCCGACTGGTTGAGGCCGACGGAGGAAACCTCCGGGTTGGTGAAGGTTACGCGCGGAATGAGATTCTCGTCGATGGCCTTGGGGGAAAGGCCTGCGATCTCCTCGGCAACAAAAATGCCCTGGAGGAAGCCGCGGTGTGCGAGCTGGAGGCCGGGAACAATGTCGCCGACCGCGTAAATGTTGGCGACTCCGGTGTGGAGGCGCTCGTTCGTGGTGATGAAGCCGCGATCCATGGGGATGCCCTGCTCTTCGTAACCGAGGTTCGAGGTGGCCGGGCCACGGCCGATCGCAACGAGCAGGTAGGAGGCATCATAGGATTTGCCATCCTGCGTGTAGACCTTGACGCCGTTGTCGTTCTGCTCGACACGGTCAAACATGGTCTTCGTCTTGAAGTTAATCTTGCGCTTGCGGAAGGCACGCTCGAGAGCCTTCGATACTGCCGCGTCCTCGTTCGGGAGAAGGTTCGGCAGGCCCTCGATGATGGTGACATCCGCACCCATCGACTTCCATGCGGAAGCGAACTCGGAGCCGATAACGCCGCCGCCGAGGACGACAACGGACTCCGGAACCTCTGTCATCCGCAGAGCCTGCTCGGAGGTGATGACGCGGCCCTCGATTGCGAGGCCCGGGATCGACTTCGAGTAGGAGCCGGTGGCGAGAATGATGTTTTTGCCGGTCAGGACGCGGTCGCCAACCTGGACGGTGTTCGGGCCGGTGAGGCGACCCCAGCCTTCGACGGTCTCCACGTTGCGTGATGCGACAAGACCGGTGAGGCCCTTGTACATGCGGGCGACGACGCCGTCCTTGTAGGAGTTCAGTGCCTCCATGTCGATTCCCTCGAACGAGGTCTTGACGCCAATGCTGGCGCCGTCGCGCGCCTCGTCAGCGACGTCAGCCGCGTGCAGAAGGGCCTTCGTCGGGATGCAGCCGCGGTGGAGGCATGTGCCACCAACCTTGTCGCCCTCAACGAGCGCGACCTTCAATCCCAACTGTCCTGCGCGCAGGGCAGCCGCATAGCCGCCCGATCCCGCACCGAGGATGACGATGTCGTATTCCTGCGTGTCAGCCACGTAGATCTCCCTTAATCTCAACTCGACAACCCGACCGAACGGTCGCGTTACACATAGTTATTGTTCCACTTTCTAGGCCAAACGTCATGGCAGTTCGGTCAGGTTCACCTCACCGCTGACGAAGAAAGTACACTGGACCCCATGGGCATCTTCTCTCGACTGGGCGGCGGTGGCTCGCGTGAGCGCAGAAATGCGACGCGTGACCACTTTCAGGATTTCGTTGCAACACGCAAAGGCGTGGAAGCCTATCTGGAACCCGCAGGAGCCCGAGAACCCCTCGCCCTCATCCTCGTTGCGCGCGATGGCGAATGGACCAGACGCCAGGTTCCAAGCCCCAAAGAGGCCGCTAACCTTGCCACAGAGCTAGGTTTACCGTTCTACGAGATCATCCGTACCGGCTATCCGCAGCGCATGCGGGAATGGTCCCGCAAGAACAAATAGGGCCCATCCAACCCAGCTTTCACGGTCCTCTGCGCCCAGTCCCATCCCGACAAGTTGGAGCCTAGGGACAGTGTCGGTGGGGCAGAATCACGTCGTGAATTTTGCCGATTGCAGGTTCGATCGAGCCCGGATCAGCTTGTCTGATCACATGACATGTAACGAAGTTAATAGCGCCGATCGAGACTCGCAACGTGCTTATTCGCCTGTGGACTGTGGATAAGCCGGGGGTAGGGAAGAACGAGACGACAAAGAATCACATGAGCTGGCTCGACACTGACCAAGCTGGCGCGTTCGGTTGAACTCTTGCTTCCATAGATTTGCTCCCCGGAAGGTGAACAATGTGGTTCAATCCGGGGAGCAAATCTTATTCAGGCGGCTCTAAGTGACCGTTCAGTTTCTCTTAAGCCTCAGCGGTGTGCGATTCGATCCAGGCGAGGAGCGTCTGGACGGCAACGCCGGTTCCGCCCTTGGGGGTGGAACCGAAGGGGCCCTCTTCGTTGAAGGATGGGCCCGCGATGTCGATGTGTGCCCAGGGGGTGTCGCCAACGAACTCGGCGAGGAAGAGACCTGCGGACAGCATGCCGCCTCCACGACCACCGGAGTTCTTTGTGTCCGCAACGAGGGAGTCGAAGCCCGACTTCAGGTGATCCGGTAGCGGCATCGGCCACATGTCCTCACCGGCAGCGTCGGCTGCTTCGATGATTTCGTTGCGGGTCTCATCGGTTCCCATGACACCGGAGATCCGGCCACCGAGCGCCACGATCTGCGCGCCGGTCAGGGTTGCGACGTCGATGACGGCATCCGGCTTCTCTTCGACTGCGCGCGCAAGGCCGTCACCCAGGACCAGGCGGCCCTCGGCGTCGGTGTTGTTGACCTCGACCGTGCGGCCCGAGTACATGGTGAGGACGTCGCCGGGGCGGGTTGCCGAACCGGACGGCATGTTCTCGGCGAGGCAGAGCCAAGCGACAAGGTTGGTCTTTACGCCGAGACGGGAAGCGGCGACAACGGTCTCGAGAACCGTGGCAGCGCCCGTCATATCGGTCTTCATCGTTTCCATGGACTTGGCGGGCTTGATGGACAGGCCGCCCGAGTCGAAGGTGATGCCCTTGCCCACGAGGGCGAGGGTGGACTTGGCGCCGCGTGCCTTGTATTCGACGCGGACGAGACGGGGCGGGTTCACGGAGCCCTGGCCTACGCCAAGGATTCCGCCAAAACCGTCCTTCTCAAGCTCGTTCTCGTCCCAGACGCGGACCGAGAGGCTCTTCTCGGACTTGCCGTACGCTTCGGCGATGTCAGCGAACTTGACGGGAGTCAGGTCGGACGCCGGGATGTTGACGAGGTTACGCACCTCGCATACTGCCTCTGCGACGATTTCTGCTTCGTCGGCGAGAGCATCGAACTCCGCCTTCTTCAGCTTGGCGGGGGAGACGACCGTGATCTGCTCTGCCGGGGCAGGCTGCACCTTATAGTCGCCGAAGGTGTAGGCGCCGAGCAGGCCACCAAGGCCAGCCTGGTAGAGAGCCTCGGGATCGTCGGACGCTACGGCGAGTGCCACATGTGAGACGTGCGACAGTCCGCGGACGGCTGCGCCGAACGCTTCACGCAGGTCAGTTGCTTCCAGAGCGTCCGCGTCCTTGCCGGTGCCGACGAAGGCGATCGTCTCGGCGGAGAAGCCCGACGGGGCGGGAATGCGAGTCAGGGAGCCAAGTTTGCCGGATACTCCCAGTGTGGGGAGCAGTGCGTCCAGCGAGGTCACGGCCTTCTTGGAGAGGTCCGCGACGTGCGCGTGGACGCCGTCAGCACCAGTGACGACAGGCACAACCAGGACGTTTGCAGTGGTCTTATCGGGGGCTTGTTGAATAAAGTTCAGTTCAGACACGTCTATCATCATAGCGGGGTTAAAGGAGGCCGGTGTGGATAAGGATTCCCAGTCGCATGGACTGTCGGATAGTCGTCGCTCAGCGCACGGATCCGCCCGCATTCTTCTTTTCATCATCCTCATCTTCACGATCATCTTCGCGTGGCTCGCGATTGTGGGCGCTACCAGCGCTTTCATGAACACCCTGCCCGGGACCGCGCTGCTGACGCTACTTGCCGGTGCCACGTGGGTGGCGATGACGGCGGGTCTTTTCCACAACGGACGACGGATGAGGCGTGTCGCCTGGGGCACCGCTATTGCCAACGTTGTCATGCCCATCATTGGGCTCTTTGCTGAACTGCCGCTCGACGGCTGGAGCCCGTGGCGCGATGGTGGCATCGCCTTCTGGTACGTTCCGACGGCTCTCGCTGTTGCCACACTCGTTTGGCTCTACCATTCGTCGCCGGCCCGATTGGCGCAGCGCAACGGCTAGCCAGATAGACTGGCGCCGTGCTTTACCGATTCCTTTTCGACACGGTTATTTCATCAACCGACCCTGAAGCGGCCCACTCCGGCTCCATTGAAGCCATTGGCTTAGCAGGTCGCTCTCCGCTCGCCCCTCTCATGAGATCAACAATTGGATGGCGGGGACGAGCCAAGGAGACAGCGGTCTTCCGTCGTAGCATCCCGGGTCTCGTTGGGCTTGCCGCCGGCATGGACAAGAATGCCACGGCCGTTGAGGGCCTCGATGCGATGGGCTTTGCGTTCGTCGAGATCGGTACCGTGACTCCAGAGCCGCAACCCGGTAACGAACAGCCTCGCATGTGGCGCCACCCCGAGGAACGCGCCCTTCGCAACGCCATGGGTTTCAATAACGAGGGTTCGAAGGTTATTGGCGAGCGTCTCAAGGAACTGCGTCGCACAAAGCGGGGCCGCTCCATCGTGATCGGCGCGAACATTGGGAAGAACAAGTGCACGCCGGAAGAAGAAGCTGCCGGTGACTACCGGATCGCAGCTTCCCGCCTCGCACCATACGTCGACTACCTTGTTATCAACGTGTCCTCACCCAACACCCCGGGGCTACGGAATCTTCAGACGGCCGAGGCCCTAGCCCCGATTATCAAGGCGACCCGGGACGCCGCGGACGAAGCGAGTGGACGCCACGTCCCTCTGCTCATCAAGATCGCTCCTGATATGAGCTTTGACGATGTGCGTGCCATGGGTCAGATCGTCATCGACGAAGACCTTGACGGTATCGTCGCGACTAACACGACGATTGAGCACGAGTACGAGCGCGGGGGAGTCTCGGGACAGCCACTGGCGGAACGCAGCCTGGAAGTCGTTCGGACCCTGCGGGATGCGCTGCCGCTCGATAAGATCATCATCGGTGTTGGCGGTATCACCTCCATCGATGACGCTCACGCCATGCTCGGAGCCGGAGCGGACCTGCTTCAGGTCTACTCTTCATTTGTCTACGAGGGTCCCTGCCTCCCGGGGAAGCTCAACCGAGCCCTCTCGCACCTGTCCGTGTAGCTCTCCGATGGTTCTTGGATGGCTATCCGTCTGATAGCTATCTGCCCTGGTTACTCTCTTATTGAGGAGCTTTTAGCACGGCGAACGAACAAGCCCGACGGTCCGGGAATTCCGGGGCCATCGGGCTTGTTTAGCTTTGCTGTCATGTTTTGCTTGGACGATTACCGCTGTTGTTCGTCTGCTTGATCGACAATGCTCGTGAGTGGGAGTGATCCGTCCTTAGCCGAGACGGATTTCGGGGCGCTCGTGCGGGGCGTTCTCCCAGGTAAGGCTCGGATCGTCGATGATGACGTCGAAGAGAACATCATCGATCCTTGCCATGAGTTCTGCGGGAATGACGACGTCGGCGGCCTTGACATTCTCATTGACCTGCTCGGGGCGAGATGCGCCAATGATTGCGGCTGCGACGTTGTCGTTTTGAAGAACCCAGGCAAGGGCAAGCTGCGCGCGAGTAATTCCGAGCTCGTCGGCGATCGGCTTGAGGTCCGCAACTGCCTGCAAGATCTCGTCGGAAAGGTAACGCTGGATGGTGCGGGCGCCGCCCTTCTCGTCGGTTGCACGGCTGCCGGCAGGAAGCGGCTTGCCGATCTCGTACTTGTCGGAAAGAACACCCTGGGCCATGGGGGAGAAAACGATCTGGCTCAAGCCACAACGCTCCGACATGGGGACGACCTCGGGCTCAATCACGCGGTACAGCATGTTGTACTGGGGCTGGTTCGAGACGACCTGGAAACCCAGTTCCTTCGAGAAATCGTGGGCGTACTTGATCTGCTCGGCGGTCCACTCCGATACACCAATGTAGAGTGCCTTGCCTGCGCGGACGACGTCGGCGAACGCCTGCATGGTTTCCTCGATCGGGGTTTCAACGTCGTAGCGATGCGCCTGGTAAACATCGACGTAGTCGGTTCCCAGCCGCTTCAGCGACCTATCGATCGACTGCATGATGTGCTTGCGGGACAGTCCGGAATCGTTGTGCCGCTTCTTGCCGGTTGGCCAGTAGACTTTCGTGAGGATCTCAAGATCCCCGCGATCAACGCCGGCCAGTGCCCGGCCGAGGACCTCCTCGGCAACGCCGTTGGCGTACACGTCGGCAGTGTCGAAGGTCGTGATGCCGGCGTCGAGAGCCGCATGAACGGAGGCCGTTGCCGCCTCTTCTTCGACCTGGCTTCCATGAGTTAGCCAGTTACCGAAAATAAGATTAGAAACTTTGAGCCCGGAGTCACCGAGAAATACGTAATCAACCACGCCACGAGTCTAGCCTCGCGGTAAGCGGGGAGGATAGGGCGCTGACCAGGTGAACAAGGGTATTCCCAGCAACGGGGACATAAGGGTAGTCCCAGCACAAGAACTAGGCAGAGAAAACGGTAGCGGCAGATGTGTTCTACGTAGATGCGTTCTACAGTGAGCGGATAGAGCGTCCGTCAATGTCGGACAAGCACCGGAGTTGCACGATTTGAGTCACCCTGGAAACCCTGCGGATAGTTGAACGGGGAAGTGGCTCAGCGACAGACAAATAGACAGACAAGTAACGGGGAAGGATTGATTCCTTCCCCGTTCAACAAGTTCGTTCGTGACGATGGGCTACGCGCCGGTCGGCCTGCTTGCCGGGCTACTTGGCGCCTGCGGGCCACTCGCCACGGTCCACCATGGGGATGGGGCGGCGCCAGCGGCGCGGGTAGAAGGTGCGGCCGAACATCTGCCAGCGAATACCGCGGGGTACGCGATCGTCGCCGAACTTCTCAACGGCCTTCTTCTTCATCTTGCCGGAGGCAATGAACGAGTCAATCAGCATGATGAGCATGACGCCGTAGAGGATCACCATGGCGATAACAGCGATGTCCGGGTTGAGGATCTGCAGGAAAACGAGAAGCAGAACTGCGAGAGCAAGCCCAAAGAAGTACGAGGCAATGTTGAAGCGAGCATCGATGTAGTCGCGCGCCCAGCGGCGAACGGGGCCCTTGTGCGCGTACGGTAGCTGGGCTTCATCGCCGGTCTTCATGGCCAGCTGTTCCCGCTGGAACTCGGCGTCGCGACGCGCGCGTGCCTCGCGCTTGGCGGCCTTGCGGTCCTTCGGAACGAGGGGACGACGGTTCGCGGCCTCGGCCTCCTTACGAGTGGGAGTGGGCCTGCCTTTACCTCTGGTCTCTGCTTTGATGACCTCGGGCTTGTCCGAATCCTGTTCCTTGCTCACATGCCAATCGTAACGCGGAACGAGTAGGGTTTGAAACATGACAGATCTCGCCACATACAGTGCCGCCGTTGATGCTGCACTCCCAGCCGTCCGGTCAGAACTCGAGGATCTCGTGCGGATTCCGTCGGTTTCCTCCTCGGCCTTTGACCAGTCCGAACTCGACCGTTCAGCGCAGAAGGTGACGGAAATCCTTCGTGACTCCGGCTTTACCGACATTGAAACGATCAAGCTTGCGACGGAAAGCAACGGCACCGGACGCCCCGCCATCCTCGCCCACCGCGAAGGTCCCGCCGGTGCTCCCACCGTCATGCTCTATGCACATCACGATGTGCAGCCCCCCGGCGAGCGCGACACCTGGGACACGGAGCCCTTCGAGCCGGTCGAGAAGGACGGTCGCCTGTACGGCCGTGGTACCGCCGACGACAAGGCCGGAATTCTGGTCCATGCCGGCGCGATTCGCGCACTGGATTCGCTTGGCGAACTGCCCGTTTCGGTCACTGTCTTTATCGAGGGTGAAGAGGAGATCGGCTCACCGACCTTCGTTGATTTTCTTAACGAGTACCGCGATCGTCTCGCGGCCGATGTCATCGTTGTCGCGGACTCAAACAACTGGACGGTTGATGTTCCGTCGCTGACCACCTCGCTTCGCGGAGTCGTCGGGCTTGAAGTCACCGTCGACGTTCTCGATCACGCGCTCCACTCGGGCATGTACGGTGGCCCGGTTCTCGATGCCGTGACCGTCGCTTCCAGGCTTATCGCCACGCTCCACGACGAGAACGGTTCGGTGGCGGTTGCCGGTCTGCATGGCTACGACGACGCAGATGCTGACTACCCGGAGGACCAGCTCCGCAACGACACAGGTGTGCTCGAGGGCGTTGAGCTCGTCGGCAAAGGCTCGATGGCTTCTCGCCTGTGGACCCAGCCCGCGCTGTCCGTTATCGGTCTCGACGCGACCTCGGTGGAGAAGTCATCCAACACGATCATTCCGTCGTGCCGCTTCCAACTGTCCCTCCGTACCGCACCCGGCCAGCAACCTGCCGAAGCGCACGAGGCGCTGAAGAAGCACATTGTCGAACACGCTCCCTTCGGTGCGAAGGTGTCGTTCGGTCCCGGTGAGTTGGGCCCCGCCTTCCAGGCGGAGCAGACCGGCGTCATGGAGACCGCCCGCGGAGCGCTACGCGATGCGTGGCAGACCGAGCCCGTTGACATCGGTGTGGGCGGATCGATTCCGTTCATTGCCGACCTGGCGAAGGTTTTCCCGCAGGCCGAGATCCTTGTGACCGGGATCGAGGATCCCGACACGCGTGCGCACTCCGGTAACGAATCCCTTCACCTTGGGGTGCTCCGCAACGCAATTCTTGCCGAGGCACTGCTTCTGGCGAGGCTCGCCGAGTGAACATCCTGCTTACCGCAACGAGAGTCGAGGGCGCACCCGCCTCCGTTGTCCTCGATGCTGCTGCCGGACCGTGGAAGGAACGCGCCGATGTCGACTCGGTCCCCGTGAGCGACGGAGAAGGCGATCTCTGCGAGGTGCTCGCTCAGTTGAGCGGAGGGGAACTGGGTGCAATTGAATCAGCCGGCGTTCCCGTTCCGTCCCTCGTATCGAATCGGCGCTGGGTTCTCGACCTGTCGCAGTCGTGGGGTGAGAACTCCCGGGGCCTCGGCGTAGCTCTTACTACGGTCCTCGCAGAGAATCCGTCGCGGCTCGTACTTAACCTGCCCCGCAGGGTCTTCCCGGATCTCGGGGAAGCCATGCTGGAGGAAATGGGTTTCTCCGGTGTGGAGGATCTTGCCACGGCGTTCGCCGATGTGGATGTTCTCGTCACCTGCTCTGCCGAACAGCCACTTCTCGGAGTAAATGGTCTACCCCGCTGGCTCGACCGGCACGGCGCGCTTAGCGCGCTGGAGGCACAGGAGCTGGAGAAGAGCATCGGTGGGCGACTGCCGCGCTCAGCGCGACAATCCCTCCTGAGTGATGACCTTGACCCGAAGAGCCCGACTTCGGGAATCGGCGGGGGAGCGGCCATGCTCCTCCAGGCAGCGGGTGCCCGGACGGCATGGGCGGGTGACGTCGTTGCCGGTGCGATCGCTCCGCGACTCACCGAGGTTGATCTTGTGGTGTACGTAACGGGTGAGATCGGACTCGACCTGCCCCGCTCGCTGTTTACTCTCGCCGACCACGCGGAAAAGGATGCCATTCCCGTTATCGTCATCTACGGGGAGGGTCGACTGCAGCGTCATGAATTGGCGCGGTTTGGTCTGTCGGGGTCGTATTCCTACGCGCCCGAGGGCGTCAACCTCGCAGGGCTGGCACGAGCCATGGGTCCAATAAGCCAGACCTGGGCCCGCACATAACAGCATATTCCCAGGACATTCCCGGTTTAATAGGAGGGAGGTCCTTGGAAAGAAGAACGGATCAACGTAATCTTGGTATAGCCCCCGGGGCTTAAACCTTGAAGGAGAAAACTCATGACTGAAACTGTTGCAGTCCACGGTGTTGAGCTCACCGATGTCGCCGCGAACAAGGTTCGTAGCCTTCTCGCCCAGGAAGGTCGCGATGATCTGCGCCTTCGTGTGGCGGTGCAGCCGGGCGGTTGTTCCGGCCTCATGTACCAGCTGTACTTCGACGAGCGCGAGCTCGATGGCGATCTCATCCGCGACTTTGACGGCGTTGGCGTCGTTGTCGACCAGATGTCGTCCCCGTACCTCGACGGTGCAACGATCGACTTTGCCGACTCCATTGACCGTCAGGGCTTCACGATCGACAACCCGAACGCCGGCGGCTCCTGCGCCTGCGGAGATTCGTTCCACTGATGACGATGTCGCGGCGAATTGCCGCTCTAACAGCAGTATCAGCGTTGGTGCTCGCCGGTTGCTCCTCGAACGATGAGGACACCGAGACGCAGGCAACTGACAGGGAAACGACAACGAGCGAGTCGACCGGTGATGCCACCGACGAGCCGACCGATGCGGAAACCGCCCCGAGGCTGTCGAGCCGGTCATCTCCGATGAGGGGATGCCAAGCGTTGTCGAGGAGGACGGAATCGTCTCTCTCGACTTCGAGGGCGCGACCGAGCCCGAGCAGCTTCAGGTATCGGTGGTAGAGGAGGGTGACGGCGACGTCGTCTCCCCGGAGGACCTCGTTGTCGTCAACTACGCCGGACAGGTGTGGGGAAGCGACGAGACCTTTGACTCGTCGTGGGCCCGCGGCTCGATGACCGCATTCGGTCTCGACATGGTGGTACAGGGATGGCGGGATGGCCTCGCCGGCCAAACCGAAGGATCGCGCGTTATCGTCTCCGTCCCCGCCGAGCTCGGCTACGGCCCTAACGGAGGTAACGAGTCTGCGGGTATTGGCCCCGAGGACACCATTGTCTTCGTTGTTGACATCGACCAGAAAGTCTCCCCGGACGAGGTTGGCGATCCCGATGCCACCGTCGTGACCGAAGCGGATGAGCTTCCGGTCAACATCGAAGGCGACCTTGGAGAACTCGCGTCCGTCACCGTCAAGGAGGATGCCGAGGAACCGGAGGAGACCACCTCGATCGTCATTGCCGAATCCGATGGCCCTGTCGTCGGTGGCGAGGGAACGACCGTCTACTTCCAGTATTCGGCAGCCACCTGGGATAACTCGCAGAACGAGCAGTCGATTGATTTCGGCGGTGTGCAGAACGCCACAATCGGTCAGGGTTCCCCCTTCGACCTGCTCGAGGGAGTTCCGGTAGATTCCCGCGTACTCCTTCTCGTCCCGGGCGACGAGTCAACGCCGGGCCTCGCGGCTCTCGTTGATGTTGTTGGGCACCTACCCGCGCCGGCAGCAACGGAATAATAGTCCGCAAAGTAGTCGCACATCACACTTCGTTTCCCCGCACCCGATTTGGGTGCGGGGAAATGTCCGTTTTCGGGCAGAAACGTTGAAACTCCTATGTTCAGTGGCACTCAAACCTGAAAAAACTATGTACAGTAGGGGACTAGGACGATAGTCCCTACCCCTGCTGTGCTAAGAGCCGGGATGGGAAACGTGAAGGAAGGTACACTACCGTGCGTGAAACACAGCAACGACGCAGAGGACTTGCCCGCATTGGTGCGCTCCTCGCCGTCGTGGCGCTCGCAGCCGGATGTTCGGATCATTCGCCGAGCGAACCTGGCAAGGGCATCGACGTTGGATTCCTGCCCTCGACGAGGGAGATGACGGATAGGACGAGCCAGCTCATTGATCTGTGGAACGGCGCCTGGTTCGCCGCTGTCATGGTCGGCCTGCTCGTATGGGTGCTCGTGCTCTGGTGCGTTATCGCGTACCGCAAGCGCAAGAACGACAACCAGCTCCCGGTTCAGCTCCGCTACCACGTGCCTCTCGAGATCATGTACACCATTGTTCCGATCATCATGGTCGGTGTGCTGTTCGTGTTCTCGACCCGTGCAACAGCCGAGATGAACGACGTCTCGGGCGAAGCGGACATCGAGATCGAGGTGTACGGCAAGCAGTGGAGCTGGGACTTCAACTACCTGTCGGATGACGTCTACTACTCGGGTGACCGCATCAGCTTTATCGGTAACGAGGTTGGCGCCGAGGAGACTCTCCCGACGCTGTACCTGCCCGTGGATGAGACCGTTGAGTTCACGGTCAAGTCCCGCGACGTGATCCACTCCTTCTGGATCCCCGCATTCCTCTACAAGGTCGACATGATGCCCGGACGGGTCAACACCTTCGAGGTCACCCCGCAGGAGGAAGGCATTTACTCCGGTAAGTGTGCCGAGCTCTGCGGCGAGTACCACGCCGAGATGGTCTTCAATGTCGCTGTCGTAGACCGCGAAACCTACGATGCCGAAATGGAAAGGCTCCGCGAGGCCGGCAACACCGGATCGCGCGGCGACGAGTACAACAGGCAGTACAACCTGCAGGAGGCCGGCAATGGCAACAACTGATGATCAGCAACGGATTATCGAAGGGGACTTCGTTCCCGGTCTGAAGCCGAAGAAGCAGTCGCTGGGTAAGCTCCTTGTTTCCTGGATGACCTCAACCGATCACAAGACGATCGGCTACATGTACCTGATCTCGGCATTCGCCTTCTTCCTCATCGGTGGTGCCCTTGCTCTCGTCATTCGTGCGGAGCTGTGGGAACCGGGCATGCTCCTGCAGTCGAAGGAACAGTACAACCAGTTCTTCACGATGCACGGAACAATCATGCTGTTCCTGTTCGCAACGCCGCTCTTCACGGCGTTCGGTAACGTGCTTGTGCCGATCCAGATCGGTGCCCCCGACGTCGCCTTCCCTCGGCTCAACATGTTCAGCTTCTGGCTGTTCTCGTTCGGTGGCCTCATCACCATCGCGGGCTTCCTCACCCCGAAGGGTGCGGCATCGTTCGGATGGACGGCGTACGTGCCACTATCGACGAACGCATTTTCGCCGGGACTCGGTGGCGACCTATGGATTATGGGGCTAGCCATGACCGGTTTCGGCACGATCTTCGGTTCGGTTAACTTCATCGCCACGATTATCGGCATGAGGGCGCCGGGCATGACGATGTTCCGCATGCCGATCTTTACCTGGAACATCCTCATCACTTCGATCCTTGTCCTCATGGCGTTCCCGGTCCTCGCAGCGGCCCTCTTCGGCCTTGCATACGACCGCATCCTTGGCGGACAGATCTACAACCCCGAAGCGGGCGGCGCGCTTTTGTGGCAACACCTGTTCTGGTTCTTCGGTCACCCCGAGGTTTACGTCATCGCCCTGCCGTTCTTCGGCATCATCTCCGAGGTCATCCCGGTCTTTTCCCGTAAGCCAATCTTCGGATACAAGGGCCTTGTCTACGCAACGATCACCATTGCTGCCCTGTCCGTCACCGTGTGGGCGCACCACATGTTCACGACCGGCGGCGTCATGCTTAACTTCTTCTCGCTACTGACAATGGCGATCGCCGTCCCAACGGGCGTGAAGTTCTTCAACTGGATCGGCACGATGTGGCGAGGAAAACTGAGTTTCGATACCCCGATGCTGTGGGCTATCGGCTTCCTTCTCACCTTCGTCCTCGGTGGCGTTACGGGCGTTATTCTGTCCTCGCCGGCCATGGACTTCCACATCCACGACACGTACTTCGTCGTCGCCCACTTCCACTACGTGGTCTTCGGAACCGTTGTGTTCGCCATGTATGCGGGCTTCTACTTCTGGTGGCCCAAGTTCACCGGCCGAATGCTTAACGAGACGATCGGTAAGTGGCACTTCTGGCTGACCTTTGTCGGCTTCCACCTCACCTTCATGATTCAGCACTGGCTGGGTGTGCAGGGCATGCAGCGCCGTATCCCGGACTACATGCCGGAGGATGGCTTCCAGACCTACAACCAGATCTCCACGATCGGTGCGGCAGTCCTTGCCATTTCCACCCTCGTGTTCCTCTGGAACGTCCTGAAGACGCACACCGGTCCCAAGCCGGCACCGCTTCCGAACGACCCGTGGGGCTTCGGTGGCTCGCTCGAGTGGGCAACGGCTTCGCCGCTCCCCGCGCACAACTTCACCTCGCTCCCGAGGATCCGTTCCGAGCGTCCCGCCTTCGACCTCCACCATCCCGAGGTCGCGGCCATGGACCGCATCTCTGGAGACCCCGTTACGACCCTGATTTCTGAGGGAGAGAAGAAGTGACCGAAAACAAGAACGAGAAGCGCGGTCTCGTCGCCGAGACACTATTCTTTATTCCGCCGGGAGCATTCTTCTTCATTGTCGCTATCGCATACGCGATCGTGGCGGATGCGGAACCAATCGGAACGATGACCCTCGTTTCCCTCGGCTTCATGTTCTTCTTCGTTGCAGGCTACCTGTGGTTGACGTCACGGAGGATCGACTTCCGTCCGTCCGATGATGAAGACGGCGAGATCGAAGAGGCAGCGGGCGACGTTGGCGAGTTCAACCCGCACTCCTGGTGGCCCCTTATTGCAGGCGTCGCCGCATCTGTTGTTGCAGCCGGCTTTGCCGTTGGCTGGTGGATGTTCGGCATCGGTATCGCAATCGGCATTATCGCCGTGATCGGATACGCCTTTGAGAACAACACCGGCGTCTACTCGCACTGAGTAAACCGCACATGAGAAACGGGCCCTTCGGGGCCCGTTTTCTTTTCGTTAGTTGTGCATAGTCCGACTATTCATCATGCTCATGAGACCGGACTGTGCGCCAAGATGTGTCTCAAGTGGGAGAGTACTCAGACAGGAAGTGTCTCAAGCTTCATCGTCGGGTGCTCGTCGCCTCTAGCCGTGGGTGGCGGACTGTGACGGTACACAGACAAACGGAAGACCCGCGACGAATCGCGGGTCTTCGGTTAGTTCGACAAGTTAGCTGTCTTCGCGTCCGGGCCGTCCGGCCTCACGGTCGCGGAAGTTCTTCTGGTCGTACTCGCCACGATCATCCGGATCGGGCTCAGTATCCTTCTTCTGCTCGACGTACGGCTCCTGGTCGTATTCGCCGCCGTGTCCAACACGCCCCTCCTCATGGGTCGGTGCCGGCTCGTAAGCGGGATCGTCGGCATGTGGGGAGAGGGGATTGTAGGGCGCATTCTCCTCAGGATGCTCTGATTCCTTGCTGTGCTTGTCATTCATGATTGCTCTCCAATCTCCTGTGTGTTACCACACTACTCTCTGCTGCCCGCAAGTGCGAGCCGAATACTTCAGGAATTCAGCCGACATCCAGCTAGTCCCCTGAGGTCTCTCCGGGCAGTCTCGGTAGAAGCAAGATCAGCTTTTATGAAGGCGTGGATGCGCCTACTGGTCATGAGATTGAGGTGGATCTGGTTCCCAGGAATCACCTTCCCGGAGTCCGGAGGCTATGCATGCGAGGTGATGGGCCGTGCTAGACCGTCAGGGACAGAAAGCGTGGGAGCGGGTGGTGGAGTTGTGTCTGGCCGCTGTCAGGCGGACAGAGCCCAGGCTCGCTATCACCGAGATTGCCCCTCCACAGTTTTCCTGTGAAGGGGCAATCGGTGCTGTTGTGAGTGTGCTTAGAGGGTTCCGGCCTCGGTGCCACACTGCGTCGCAATGTCGGAGAGAGTGTCAACCGAGTGCGAATCATAAACGTCGTTGCCAGCCGAGATCGACTCGATGGCCTCAGGGCTAAGGCGCTGGAGCGACTCATCGGTGACGCATTCCAGGTACATGTTCCACTGGTCCTCGGAGATGCCCTGAGCTTCCGCCGTCTCCTGGGTGAGACCAGTCTGTTCGAGGATGTCCTCCATGCCCTGGCGGAATGCTGCCGGATCGGCATTCGGATCACCGTATTGCTGATCATCGCCACCGTCAGTGCCGTCGGTGAGGGAATCCTCAGTCTCGTCGGTGCCGTCGGTGAACGGATCGTCGGTGTCAGTATCGTCCGTGTCGGTCGTCTGCTCCGTCGTGGTCTGATCGCCGTCGTTTGAATCGTCATCATCGTCGCCAGCGAAGACGAAGAAGTAAAGAAGGGCGCCTGCTACGAGGAGAATGACAACGACTGCGGCAATAATGATACCGGTCTTGTTGCCGTCACCCTGCTGAGGAGGCTGGCCGTACGGACCGGGAGCTCCGTAGCCTTGGTCGTAAGGTGCATTGCCGTACTGTCCCGGCGCTCCGTAGCCAGCGGGCTGTCCGGAGGGAGCTGACGGGGGCTGCTGGCCCTGCCAGTTGCCCTGGCCGCCATGAGGATTTCCGTAGTTGTCGTTCCCTGTGGTCATAGTTTCACCTCGTACGGACTGGAATAGTGCGAAGACTAGGCTGTCCGCCATATCTGTGATTCGGTGTACGCGTAACAACTTAGCACCGAGAGTTCATGCAGTGATAGCAGATCGTAGGGGTGTATTCCCCAGGCCCAACCAGCGGAAACGCCCTGATGCGCTTGACTCCACGGCTAGGCCGCACTCCCTGATCGTTGCCGAGCAGCGTTGCCAACCCGTGGTTGGGAATGATGGATCTCTAGGAAGACGCTCCTTGCCTGCCTTACCGGGGTAGAGGAATGCACTTGAGACGGACGGACCAGTCCGGAACGAGAAGAGGGGCGGGACGCGGTCGCGTCCTGCCACTCAAGCAAATTGATGCGGATTGCTTACAGGAGTTCACCCATGCACTGGTTTGTGGCTTCGCCCATTACAATCATGTCCTGCTCATTGGTTGCAACATTCGGGTCACGGTTAGCCAGCGCTTCCTGGGTCTCAATCGAGACATCATCGTAAATGTTGTCGACAATGCAGGTGATATAGCTATCGATCTGTTCGCGGGTCCTGCCGGCTTCCGCGAGCTCTTCTTCGCTAATGCCTTCCTGGTACATCATGTCTGAGAAACTCTCGGTAACCTCTTGCTTAGACGGACGACCGTCACCGCCACCCTGGCCACCGCTGTCCGGCCCCGGTGCAACGTTCGGCCCCTGACCGCCGATCGGTCCCTGATTCTGGCTTGTGCCGTTAGGGCTCTCATCACCGTCGTCGTCCCCACCGAGCGTTAGCACGAGCACGACAGCGACGATAACGACAACCGCAGCAATGACACCGCCGATGATCCACCCAGTCTTCATAGACTTCTGGGGAGGTATACCGTACTGGTAGCCACCCTGTCCGTAGCCTTGTGGAGCACCGTAGCCCTGCTGAGGGTGTTGGCCCTGCTGCGGGGCATATTCTGTTGCTGAGGGGCATAGCCATGCTGCTGGGACGGTTGCTGACCGTAACCAGGCTGATTAGCCGACTGTGCTTGCGGCGCTTGCTGACCATAACTCGGCTGGTTAGCCGACTGTGCTTGCGGCGCTTGCTGACCATAGCCCGCCTGATGAGCCGACTGGCCCTGTGGCGGCTGCTGGTTGCCGGGTTCGCTATTGTTTCCAGTTGTTATGATGACCCTTATCAGTTGGGGCTCAGGCGGATGCTCCGAACCGTCGTCAATCTTTCTAGGCACAAACCTAACAGCGTGTTCACGTGCTGTGGTGAAAATGCGTGGGGTGAACAACCCAAGCGACCCCGCCTGAAGGGAGGTCAGTGCCGAACACAACCGCCTTATGACCCTTGGGCATTTCCAGAGATGTTTCAGCGGTGACCGGGTTTCGAGTAATTCCTTGGGTTTGCTGATTGAGGGAACTGCGGAAAACAGAAGGGTGGCTGACACGCGGAATCACCCGCATATCAGCCACCCAGCTGCGTTGAATTAGTATCCGAGTTCGGAAAGGCAGGCGTTGGCCGCATTGTTGAACGTGGACTCCTCGCCAGCGGGCATGGGTGCGTTCGGGTTGTTGGCTGCAATGGCCTCAAGCGTATCGACCGAGACCTCGTCGTAGATTTCGTCGACAACGCAATCGAAGTAGGCATCCACTGCATCAGCATCAACGCCGAGGCTGGAGAGCTCGTCCTTACCTAGGCCCTGATCTTCAAGCATCGATTCCATGCCTGAAAGGACCTCGTCCTTGGAAGGACGACCATCGGAACCACCTTCATCATCGCCTCCGAGGACGAAGAAGAGGACAACGCCGACAATGACGAGGAGAGCGACAATGACGCCGCCAATAATCCACCCGTTCTTGTTCGACTTCTGCGGAGGATAGCCGCCGGGCTGACCCGGGTATCCGTAACCCTGGTTGCCGTAAGCCGGGGTAGCACCGTATCCCTGGGGAGCTCCGTAACCCTGCCGGGCGCCCTGTGGCGCGCCATAGCCCTGCTGCTGGGCCTCGTAGCCCTGCGGTGCGCCATAGCCAGGCTGACCGCCCTGCGGGCTACCGTAGTTCTGGTCTGCGCCATATCCCTCGGGTGTGCCGTAGCCCTGCTGAGCACCGTAACCTTCCGGTGCGCCTTGTGGCTGGTTCGGCTGCGGCAGATCACTCGGTGACTGCTGCCCGGGGTCTGGCTGGCCCTGGCCGTAGTTCGGCTGGTCCTGACCATTATTTGGCTGGTTCTGTCCCCAGCGCTGATTGTTGTTTCCCGTGGTCATGATCTCCCTTATCGAAGTCTGCGGCTATGGCACTTATGCCAGGTTTTCCAACGAATGTACTGCCACTAACTTAACAGTGTTCGACTGACGTTTGGGCGTCCCGTCCACGGACAATTTGCTACGTTAACCGGTGGTTAAGATGCGTTGCGGGATGACATGCGACGAGAGGGTGTGCGGACGGCTTCGTCCCTAGTTGATGAGGAATGAACGGTCCTTGGCTGAGAACCTTGTAGGGCGGTGTGGATGACCACGGTAGGTTCTTGTGACAGAGAGGAGGGTGGCTGGCGTACGGATTGCTCCATGTGATTCGGCCTGGGTTTAGTTCCGGCCGTTTTTCCTGTCACCGGACTGGTGTCAGGCGGGATTCTTGTTCAGTGTAGTAGGCGTCCTCGACCTCGAGCGGGCTGCGGTAGCCAAGTTCACCGTGGAGGCGTTTGTTGTTCCACCACCACACGTATTCCAAGGTTGCCAGCTCAACTTCTTCCACGGTCTTCCACGGCCCGCGCTGACGAATCAGTTCGGCCTTGTAGAGAGCATTAACCGATTCAGCCATCGCGTTGTCAAAACTATCGCCGACGGTCCCGGTAGAGGGCTTAGCGCCGAGTTCATTGACCCTGCTCGTGTAGACCAGGGACATGTAGTTCGAGCCGTGATCGCTATGATGGATCACTCCATCAAGGTCACCGCCGTTTTGCCAGGCAGCCATCTCCAAAGCTTGCAGTGGCAGCACGTCAGCTTTCAATGTCGAGGCAACATTCCAGCCGGCGATACGACGAGCGAAGACGTCGATGATGAAAGAGACGTAGGCGAACCCGGACCAGGTGGCGACATAGGTGATGTCGCAGACCCACAATTGGTTAGGTCGGTCAGCAACAAACCGGCGCTCCACCAGGTCCCCGGGCAGCGCTAAGCCGGAATCAGGGATCGTGGTGAAAGCCTTCTTCGACCTGCGAACACCTTCAACGTCGGCGAGTTTCATGAGCCTGTGGGTCTGATCGCGGCCGATGTCCCAGCCCTGTCGTTTCAGGAGCGCATGCATCTTGCGTCGTCCGTAGACGCTGTAATGCTCTTCGTGCAGGCGCTGGATTTCTGGGATCAGCAGCTCGTCTTTCAGCTGACGGGCTGACGGGGGCCGGCTCTTCGCGGCACGGTATCCACGAGAGGTGATAAATCCACGGACTGCTCCACGAAGCGTGGCGCAGAGGAACTCAACTCCGAAACGATCACGATAAGTATCGATGAAAGCGATCATTTCGTCCGTGGCCGGTCGAGTTCCTTCGCGAAAAATATACTCGCAGCTTTAAGCACCTCGTTAGCCTTGCGCAGCTCAGCGTTCTCACGCTCCAGTCGTTTATTCTCTGCGACTAAGTCGGTCGTCACGCCGGGCCTTTTACCTTGGTCGACTTCGGCCTGCCGGTGCCAGGTTCGCAGGGCCTCTGCGCCTACCCCGAGCAGGTCCGCGACATGACGGACCGCGGCTGTGCGAGTGGGGTGATCGGGAAGTGCCTCGGAAACCATCCGCACCGCACGCTGCTTCAGTTCGGGGTCATACTTTCTGGGCATAGTGTTCCTATTCTGCTATAAAGCTCGGAACTAAACCCAGGCCGAATCAATGCGCCAGCCACCCTGTCAGTTAGCTTGTGGCTTGTTTAGAATTCGAGTTCAACCAAGCAGGAGTCGACTGCCGTGGTGAATGTCGTCTGCTCACCGGGAGCCATCGGAGCATTCGGGTCGTTCGATGCGATTGCCTCGAGTGTCTCGGCCGAAACGTCGTCGTAGATTTCATCGACAACGCAGGAGAAGTAGGAGTCAACGACGTCCCCCTCAAGGCCCATGGCGATGAGATCATCCCGGCCTGCGCCCTGGTCGGCGAGCATGGCCTCCATGCCGGAAAGGACCTCCTCCTTGGAAGGACGATCGCCGGAAGGCGTGTCGGAGGTTTGCGTGTCAGGTTCCGTGGGGTCCGGCTCCACGGGTGTCGGAGTGGTGGGAACCGGTGTCGTCGGGCTTGGGTCGATCGGAGCTGGCTCAACGGGTGAGGGCTCGTCCGTAATGGGCTCGGTCGGATCCGGATCGGCAGGCTGGGTTGTTTCGGTGTCGGTCCTGGTATCCGTGTCATCGTCATCGTCACCGAGGACGAAGAAGAGGACGACACCGACCGCGATGAGAATAACGGCGATGATTCCGCCAATGATCCACCCGGTCTTGTTGGACTTCTGCGGGGGATAGCCACCGGGCTGGCCCTGGTAACCGTAACCCGGGTCTCCGTAGCCCTGAGGTGCGCCATAACCCTGTGGCTGGCCGTAACCCGGAGCACCATAGCCCGGGTTACCCTGGGGCGGGTGGCTCGGGGGCCGCTGTCCGTAGTTGGGCTGATTCTGTCCCCAGCCCTGATTATTGTTCCCGGTTGTCATGATGTCCCTTAAATGTATTCCGTGGCTTTAGCGGTGGTGCGAGCCTTGTGGACGAATGTGCTGGCACCCAAACTAACAGCGGTTTTTACTTGGTTGGTCTCGTTGCCTGGGGTGAAGTTCCCAAGGTGGCTCGATGGTGTCCGGTTGTGGCCGGTAGCGATGCTTTCAGGAAGCGTGAATGTAGCGCGAGAGCGCTGGTAGTTGTATCAATGTCCAGGTCAGGCGGTTGATAGGCAGCCTGACCTGGACCCGGCTCGGGGATGCTGGGGGAGCGGATATCGATACTCCGGGGCGGACTCCCCACTCTGGATAGCTACAGCTGAGAGTCGATGCACGAATCCGATGCTTCGGTCAGCAAGGTGTAATCGGAGCCGAAGATCCACGCATCGGGGTCGCCCGCGACAATAGCCTCGAGAGTTTGGGGACGAGCCGCGTCGTAGATGCTGTCGATTACGCAGTTGTAATACTCGTCCATCGATACACCTGCGGCTTCAATGTCCGCCATCTCCAGACCCTGGTTTTCGAACTCTGCTTGGAGGATGAGCTCGAGGCCGACACGTACGTCTGCGCGACTGGGTTTGCCGTCGGGGCCGGGACTGCTGTCCGCGGGGTCCATCGTGGGATTGCTGTCGACCGTTGTGGGATTCTGGTCAGGAGAATCGGTTCCCTGACCGCTTCGGTTGTCGACGGTATCGCTCGGAGCACCCGAGATGTCGGAGCCTGCGGTGCGATCGTCGTCTCCACCGAGCACAAAGAAGATCGCTGCACCGGTTGCGAGGATCGCGACGATGACGATGCCGAGGATAATCCAGGCCGTGGCGTTTGAGTTGTGGGGCGGCTCGTTATTCGGCGCTGAGCCGTAGGCCTGTCCGTAAGGTTGCTGACCGTACGACTGGTTGCCAAACCCTTGCTGTGCTCCGGATGGCTGCGGGCCGTAGGGCGACTGTTGTTGCTCGTACGGATTCCCGGCGAGCAAGCCACCGTCATCCGGATTCGAGGCAGACTGTCCCTGGTCATGGTTCTGGAAGGTACCGGGCTGCTGGTGGAAGCTCTGATCGTAGCCGGGCTGCTGGTGGAAGCCCTGATCGTAGCCGGGCTGCTGGCCATGGTGTTGGCCCTGCCCCCAGAACTCGTTATTGTTCCCCGTGGTCATTGTTTTCTCTCTATACGGAACACGCCTAAAACAACGGGACGAAAGTCCCGGATGGTGTTTACGTCAATTTAACCGTGCACTCCCACCGAATAGCCAGGATCGCGAGGGTGAGTATTCCAACGTGCATTGAGAAATAGAGATTTCTCTGCGCAGAATTCGGTGGGTCTCTTGAAGCATATCCACCGAAGTGGCTTGTTACCGCCGTAAACATCGTGCGCCATTGGGCTTGATACTGCTACTATCGCGGCACTTTTCGGAGCACGGTTGTCCTGTTGAACTTGCCACAATGCGATAAGTCGCAGCGGCTCTGGCTCGGCTGGGCATTTGACCGAAGCAAGATCTGGACCGCGGGGTTTGACGTAGCATTTCGGCCCACCTGCAACGGCGGCAAATTTGGTTAAGAGAGCGTACCGGGTGCCGGATTACTGTCAGTTGCTATGGCACTACCGATAACACTGCTGTGGTGAATGGACTGTGGGAACCGAGAGCCGCCGGGCTTTGTGACCGGGTGCAAGCCGTCGGTCACGAGGAGCGACAGTTCGACATGAGCTACGTGTAGAGATAGAGATCAGGATTGTGTAGAGACGACTGTGGGCGGCTGGCTAAGCCAACCGCCCACAGTGGAGTCAGTGTCCGGTTTCCCGGGTATTCACGCTACTTGACGATAACGGTCTTCTTGGCGTCCTCGAGGCGGCTGGCAACGTCCTGCCAGTTGACGAGATTCCAGAATGCCTTGACGTAGTCAGCCTTGACGTTCAGGTAGTCGAGGTAGAAGGCGTGCTCCCACATGTCGAGCATGAGGATCGGCAGGGTGCCGACGGGAACGTTGTTCGCCTGATCGTAAAGCTGGAAGGTGGTGAGCTTACCTGCGACCGAGTCGTAGGCAAGGACGGACCAGCCGGAGCCCTGGATCCCCGTGGCAACTGCGGTGAACTGCTTGACGAAGGTGTCGAAGGAGCCGAATGCGTCCTTGATGGCCTCCATGAGCTCGCCCTCGGGCTCGCCGCCACCGTTGGGGGAGAGGTTCTTCCAGAAGATCGAGTGGTTGATGTGACCACCGAGGTTGAAGGTCAGGTTCCTCTGGGCCAGGTTCAGCGATGCGAAGTCACCGGACTCCTGAGCGGCAGCGATGGCTTCCAGAGCCGAGTTTGCGCCGGTTACGTAGGTGTTGTGGTGCTTGCTGTGGTGCAGCTCCATGATCTTGCCGGAGATGTGCGGCTCGAGAGCAGCGTAATCGTAGTCGAGCTCAGGCAGTGTGTACTGTGCCATGGTGTCATTCCTCCAAGTCTGCCCAGTCGTTCGTATTGACCGGGACCTTTGTCTTACTAGTCTTACTCATGAGCGGGCCTGCTATCTAGCAAACCCGCTCATGGCGAAATCAGGACTCGATCTCGTCCTGGTCCGTGCGCTCAAGCTGAGCAACGGATGTGGACTGCGAACTGTGGTCCAACTGGTGATGCGATGCCTGTGCGGCCGCGAGTTCGCTCTTCGTGACCGGCTCAACGCGGTCTTCGAAGAAGAACCGGGAGACGGCCGAGCGGCGCTTGAGCGACTTGTAATCGCTGCGGACGATTCCGTCTGCGTCGGTGTCCGAACCGACCTCGAGCGGGCGGTGCAGATCGTGCTGGACGAGGGTCCACAGCTCGTAGTCGTCGAGGGGACGGTGAACCGAGTGGAATGCGCCATCCGGGGTCTGCACGACGCGTCCGGTTGCTCGTCCGTGCATGGCGAGTTCGCGGTCTCGCCTCTGGAGGGACAGGCAGATGCGCTTAACCAACCAGAAGGTGATGAACGGTGCGATGAGGAACGCTATTCGCAGAGCCCACGTAATGCCGTTAAGAGACAGCTCGAAGTGGGTTGCCAAAATGTCGTTACTTCCCGCGATCACGAGAATGAAGAACTCGACAATGATGATGCAGCCGATAGCGGTACGTACGGGGACGTTTCGGGGACGGTCGAGGATGTGGTGCTCCCGCTTGTCGCCTGTCGCATATGCCTCGATGAAGGGGTATGCGGCAAGCGCGGTGAACAGAATTCCGGGGATGACTACGCCGGGGATGAGAATGCTCATCGAGAACGTGAAGCCAAGCCACTCGAATTCCCAACCTGGCATGAGGCGTAGTGCCCCTTCCAAGAACAGCATGTACCAGTCAGGCTGGGCGCCGGCAGAGACGGGGGATGGGTCATACCCGCCGTAACTCCACACGTTGTTGATCGACAACGTGGCGCCCAGTAGCGCGATGAAGCCAAACACGATAAAGAAGAATCCGCCTGCCTTCGCCGCGTACACCGGGAATACGGGATATCCGACCACGTTATCTTCCTTGTGGCCCGGGCCGGGGTACTGGGTGTGCTTGTGGATGACAACCATGAGGAGATGCAGTCCAACAAGTGCCAGGATCAGGCCGGGAACAACGAGGATGTGAAGCGTGAACAGCCTGGGAATGATGTCCATGCCCGGGAATTCGCCACCGAATAGCCCAAACGACACCCACGTACCGAGGATTGGTATTGCTTTCGCAACGCCGTCGGCAATGCGCAGGCCGTTGCCTGACAGGACGTCATCGGGCAGGGAGTAGCCGGTGAAGCCGGCGAGCAGGCCAAGGATGAGAAGCGTGAAGCCAACGACCCAGTTGAGCTCGCGGGGCTTGCGGAACGCGCCGGTGAAGAACACGCGGAACATGTGGGCCACGATCGATGCCATGAACAGCAGTGCCGCCCAGTGGTGCATCTGGCGCATGAGGAGGCCGCCCTTGACCTCGAACGAGATCTTCAGGGTGGATGCGTACGCCTCCGACACGTGGTTGCCCTGTTCGGTTACGGGAAGAGCATCCAGCGGATATGTTGTCGTCGCCATCGAAGGGACGAAGAACATTGCGAGGAAGATACCCGTGAGGATGAGGGTGATGAACGAGTAAAGCGCTACCTCACCGAGGAGGAACGACCAGTGGTCGGGGAACAGCTTGCGCGCAAACCCCTTGATGACACCGGACATGCCGACGCGTTCGTCAACATAGTTGTACGCTCCGCCGGACTGCTTCGGCTTTTGTGAATACTTCGGAGTGGTCACTTCTTACGCTCCCAGTAGCTCGGGCCGACAGGTTCGGGGAAATCGCCCTCGGCAATGAGGTAGCCCTCTTCGTCAACGGTGATCGGCAACTGCGGTAGGGGCCGCTTAGCCGGGCCGAACACAACCTTCGCGCCGTCGGAGACATCGAATGTCGACTGGTGGCAGGGGCAGAGCAGATGGTGGGTCTGCTGCTCGTAGAGAGCCACGGGGCAACCAACGTGCGTGCAAATCTTCGAGAAAGCAACGATGCCATCGAGTGAGTTCTCGGGCTGCTTGAGGTCCTTCTCATCGAGACGGATCACAAGAACGACGGCCTTGGCTTTCTCGTCCGCGTAGCCCTCCTCGTGGGAGAGATCGTTGAGTCCCTCGGGAATGACGTGGAAGACCGAACCAATCGTTACGTCATCCATCTTGATGGGGCGCGACATGTCGTGCGGCCCGTCAGTCATGAGGCGCTTGCCCCTAGCCCACATGGTGTGCTTCAGCTTGCTGATGTCCCAGCCGTCCTCTTCACCCAGGTTCGCGACCAGGGGAACAAGGAAGGGCAGGGGAACGAGGGCAAGGGCACCGCCGAGAGCGGCCGTGATGAACGGGCGGCGAGCGACGCCGGAATCGGCGACGCCCTGGCGCATGATCTCCATGGCCTCGGCGCGCTCCTCGGGGGACGTGCGGGAGGTGTGACGCTCCTCAACCATCTCCTCGTCGTTCATGAGGGCCTTCGCCCAGTAGACGGCTGCGAAGCCAATACCGCCGAAACCGATGGCAAGCCCCAGTCCAAGGACGAGGTTGCCGAGGCGGATATTGCCGAGCGTCGAGTAGTCCGGGAGCACGAAGTAGAGGACGACCGCTGCGAGCGACGCGAGTGCCGACAGCGAGAAGACACCCGTGACGATTGCGGAGTCGAGCTTCTTCAGGCCCGGCTTCGACTCATTCTTCCGAGGAGTGTGCGGGGGCAGCCCCGGGTTCTCAAACCTCTCCTCGGGGTCATTGCTCAGCGTCGATGCTGACTGAATGTCCTTGCTCAAGACTTCTTCGCTCCAATCCAAACGGCAATGAGGCAGAGTCCGCCAATGCCGACGATCCAGATCCACATGCCTTCAACAACGGGGCCAACAGAACCCAGGTTGTTGCCGCCGATCGACTCGGCGTTCTGCTGGTGGTCGATATAGGAAATGATGTCCTGCTTACCCTGTTCGGTGATGTTGGCGTCATTGAACACAGGCATCGACTGCGGGCCGGTCACCATGGCCTCGTAGATCTCCGTCGGAGTGGAGTCCATGAGGGACGGGGCGACCTTGCCCTCGGAAAGTGCGCCACCGGCACCAACGGCGTTGTGGCACATGGAGCAGTTCGTGCGGAAGAGCTCCATGCCGGAAGCCGGATCGCCCTTCGCGGGATCGACCAAGTCTGCGGACGGAATTGCCGGGCCGGGGCCAAGCGTTGCTACGTACGCGGAGACGTCGTAAATCTGCTCTTCGGTGAACTGAACGTCCTTCACTTCGGCCTGGGGCGAGTTATTCGCCATCGGCATGCGACCCGTGATCATCTGGAAGTGGACGGAGGCAGCTCCCACACCGGTGAGTGACGGTGCGATATCGGTGCCGGCAGCATCCGGGCCGTGGCAGGAGGCGCAGTTCGCCTCAAAGATGGCCTCGCCCTCCTGGACGTTAGCTTCCGAGGTGCCCTGGGTGGCGGTAGCGCTACCGGGGGCCACGAGTGAGTAGATTCCGGCCGTCAAGAACAGTGCAAACAGCAGAAGGACGACCGGGGCGTACCGGTTCCTTCTGACCATGGCGGAGATCTTCACGATGAGGGCCTCGCTTCTTCAGTGATTGAGTAGGGACGGGAAACGGTGATCATCATTTGAGAACGTAAATGATGAAGAACAGGGCGATCCAGATGACGTCAACGAAGTGCCAGTAGTAGGACGTGACGACTGCGGTGGATGCCTCGCGGTGGCTGAACTTCCTCGTGATCGACGTGCGGCCGATAATCAGAAGGAAAGCAATGAGACCACCGATAACGTGGATGGCGTGGAAACCGGTCGTGATGTAAAAGACCGATCCGTAGCTGCTTCCACTGATCGTTACGCCGTGCGTGACGAGCTCGTAGTACTCGAAGATCTGGAGGCAAACGAAGATCGCTCCGAGGAAGAAGGACAGCATGTACCACTCGGTCATGCCCCACTTCCGAAGGTCAAGGAAAGACCCCTCGCGGCGGGCGATCATCTTCTCAGCCTTCCACACGCCGAACTGGCACGTGATGGACGAGGTCATCAGGATCAGGGTGTTGATGGCTGCAAAGGGCACGTTCAATGACTCGGCCGCCTGGCTCCACGCAGCTTCGCCCGCAACGGAGCGGTGCGTGAAGTACATGGCGAACAGGCCCGCGAAGAACATCAGCTCGCTGGAAAGCCAGACGATGATGCCCACGGACAGGACATTGGGACGCGTTACGTGTGGCGCACGATGGGCAGCCGAAGTTGCTGTACTCACAGTGGACATTATGTCTTAAAAATCCCTGGACTTCTGCATTTCTTGGGATGAAAGTCCCAGATCCGCGTGAAATGTCCCATTAGTCGCAGTTAAATCTCATCAAACAAGCGAATTAGTCCGATCTTTGAGGCTTACACCATAGTTGTTTGGCGTTTCCTTAGTAAATTGCGCAGTGTTCCGTTGCGAAAGACGCGTACGGACGGCGTGCCCTGAATTGTCCCGTTCGCGATAGGATGGCACCTGCATAGAAACGTTTCCGGATGGAGGACAGAATGTCGGATCTCGTACGATCTCAGGACGCGGCTGTCGCGACGACCAAGGCAACCGCCAAGGTCATGATCTACAGCGATGACCGGGCAACGCGCGATGAGGTGCGGATGACCGTTGGCCGCAGGCCTGGCAAGGGCGCGCCCACAATCGAGTGGTTTGAGGCAGCGACCGAGTTTGGCATCGAGGACCTTCTCGAGAAGGAAACGTTCGACCTGCTGATCTTCGATGGTGAGGCCAGCAAGGTTGGCGGCATGGGTCTCGCCAAGCAGCTCAAAGACGAGGTCGAAGCATGCCCGCCGGTTCTCCTCCTCATTGCCCGCCCGCAAGACGAGTGGCTGGGCCGCTGGTCGCAGGCGGAGGAAATGACGACCTTCCCGATTAACCCCCGCGACATCCAGCAGAAGGTGACAAAGCTCCTCATGGGAGCGAACGCACGATGAGTGACCGCACCTGGTCTGAACTCACTTCCCGGTTGATCCGGCGCGAGGACCTCGCGCTGGAAGACACTCGTTGGGCCATGGACGAAGTCATGTCCGGGCAAACGTCCCCGGTGATCCTCGCAGGGTTCCTCACGGCGCTTGCCACGAAGGGCGAGACGATCGCGGAACTCCGGGGTCTTGCCGACGCCATGCTGGAGCATGCGACCCCGATTGAACTTGACCGCGACACGCTCGACATCGTGGGAACGGGTGGCGACCGCCTGAAGACGGTCAACATCTCGACGATGTCCTCGCTCGTCATTGCGGCAGCGGGTGTCAAGGTCGTCAAGCACGGCAACCGTGCCTCCTCGTCGTCATCGGGTTCGGCGGACTGTCTGGAGGCTCTCGGTGTTGATCTGAACCTTCCGAAGGAACGCGTGGTCGACAACTTCTCCGAGCTTGGTATCACCTTCCTGTTCGCTAACCTGTTCCACCCGTCAATGCGACACGCTGCGGTCGCCCGCCGCGAGCTTGCGGTCGGTACAGCGTTTAACGTTCTTGGCCCGCTGACCAACCCGGCACGGCCCCGTGCCGGGGCCATCGGCGTGTCGTCCGCTCACCACGCCCCGATTGTTGCCGGCGTTCTTGCGGACCGCGGTAACGATGCTCTCGTGTTCCGCGGCGACAACGGCATGGACGAACTGAACGCGGTTGCCGTCAACCACGTGTGGGAAGTGCGGGACGGCGCCGTCGAATACACCGCGGTTAACGCGCCGGCCGATCTCGGACTCGACCCCGCCACGGTTGAGGATCTCCGAGGAGCGGACGCCACGTTCAACGCCGATGTAGCGCGCAGGGTTCTTGCGGGGGAGAAGGGCGCCGCTCGCGACGCCGTTCTTCTCAACGCGGCGGGTGCGCTGGTCGCCGACGGAAGGCTCGTCGCACCCGACTCGGGCTCCCTTATCGAGCGCCTGGGCAAGGGCCTTGAGATTGCGCGGGAGACGATCGACACGGGCAAGGCCGACGACCTGCTGCGCCGCTGGGTCGAACTCTCACACGCCTAGTCGCGGCTCGTTTGCGGCGGCAGTCGCGCCGGCACAGCCGGACGACGACATCTTCATAGAACTGCTCCCCGGGTAGGAACTGATTGTCAGTCCTATTCCGGGGAGCTTTTCGGTTAGGTGGCCCTGCTGCGCAGGTCGATCACGCGGGCACCATCATCAGTCGAGTCCGATGTGGAAGGCCGCCTCGAGGTCGTGCTGGGAGTAGGCGCGGAACGCGATGTAGGTGACGGTGTCGATCACGCCCTCAACCTTGCCCATCTTGTCCGCTATAACGTCGGCAAGCCTGTCATGGTCGGAGACCCGGACGACGGCGATCAGGTCGCGGTCACCGGTTGTGGAGTACACCTCGGAAACGCCCTTAATTTGGGTGAGTTCCTCGGCAACCTCCGGGATGCGGCCACTGTCGGCGTCGATGAGCACAATTGCTGTCAGCATGCAGATTCCTTTCGCTTCCTCAATGGCTCCAGCTTACGCTCTCGAACGGGATGGAGTGCGTTCGACTGCCACGTCGATCGTGAATCGCAAAGGTGAGAAACGAGAGACAGCGAATGGCTGGTCGGGGGAGTTCAGCAGGCGAGCTGTTGGCGACGTGATCCAGTTGTAGAGAAGCTCGGTCTCTTCGACCGGGGCAGCCCCGCAGGCGGTCTCCGGCCGCTCAACGGCCTTTGTTGCAGAGGCAAGCGCCTCCACGGTTCCCAGGACCTCGTGGACGGAATTCGCAACGGCTGATCCGGCGAGCCTTCCCCACCGCACGACGATGATTTCCCAGCCGCGATCGGCGGGACGGGAGGCTCGCAACTCCGGGATGTTCGACAGGAGGGAGAGTCTTTCGTGCCGTGCCGCCGTACGGACGAGAGCGGACAGCCGATCCCGTTCATCCGCGGCGCGTTCGAACTCTTCGCGGGAGGACAGTGTCCGGAGGTTGTCCATTGCGGACTCAACGGCCCGGTCTACGGTTCCCGAGAGCAAACCCCGGGTTTCGGGAACGGCATCTTGGGAGATTCCGGTGACACACGGGGCAGAGCACATCCCCATGTCTAACAGCGAGCAGGCGCGAGCATTCGGCTTAGGTACTGTCGGTAACCGCGTCGTGCACGTGCGGATCCGGGTAACGCGTTCGAGGAGGTCCTTGGCTCGCCGGGCCGCCTTAGCGGAGGTGAATGGCCCGAGTGCATGTGCCATGTTGTCCGTCGGGACGGAGCGAACGATGGAGAGCCTGGGATGTGGTTCGTTGGTGAGAACGATCCAGGGGCGCTTCTCCGGGCTCTTTGAGCGGCGGTTGTAGGGCGGGCTGTACTGCTGAATGTCGCGAAGCTCGAGAACCTGGGCTTCGAGCCTGGTTGCGGTCGATGTGGCCTCGACCCGCACGGCAAGGTCGACCATTTCCCCAATTCGGGACCTTTTCTCGGCAGCGGTGAAGTACTGGCGGACCCGCTTGTAGACGTTGACTGAGGTGCCGACGTACATGACTTCGTTCGACGGGCCAATGAACCGGTACACGCCCGGGGTGCGGGGCAGGTCGTCCGCGAGATGAGCTTTCGTCCGCCTGCGGTACGGCACGTTATCGGTCGCGGTCTTCAGGTCCTCGAGGTGGGTGACGCCGAGCGGCCCGAGCCGTCCGAGCATGAACTGGAGGAGCTCTTCGGTTGCCTTCGCATCATCCAGAGCCCGGTGGTTCGGCTGAGTTTGTGTTCCGATGACACGGGCAAGAGTTCCCAGCTTGTAGTTCGGGGTCTCGTCCTTGCTGATCGTGCGGCGTGCCAGTTGCACGGTGTCCAGCGTCATGAGCTTCGGGAAGGGAAGGTCAAGGGCAGCTGCCGCTGCCTTGAGGTGGCCCACGTCGAATCGAGCATTGTGGGCGACAAGGACCGTGTCGGGGGAGTTGCCCAAGAATTCGAGGAAGGCGGGAAGGACCTTGGCGATTCGTGGGGCGTCGATAACCATGGCGGTGGTGATACCGGTGAGGACGGTAATGAACGGAGGAATGGGCTGATTCGGGTTCACGAGGGTGGCGAACTCGCCGATGACTTCGCCGCCGCGGGACTTCACCGCCCCGATTTCCGTGATCTCTTCGGACCCCGGCGCGCCGCCGGTTGTTTCGAGGTCGACAACGACGAACGTTGCCTCCCGCAGGTCCGTTCCCAGTTCCGAGAACGACATTTGAACGGGAATGCCCTCGTGGGCGCGCCTACTGTCTTCGAGGATTAGCCGTCCTGCCACTACACTCTCATCCCATCGTCGCCATCATCCCCGGTCGCAAAAGCAACGACCCAGGCAACCCCGGCACCCGCCGCGGCTATGACGACAACGATAAAGAGCGTCGGGGACAGAGTGAGGACGGAAACTTCGTTGAGGACGATGAGAACAAGCCCGATACCCACAATGGCGAGCAGGACCTTTCCGAGTGTCGAAAGGGGCCGTTTACCCATGGCCTCATACGTGGCGTCCAACACGTCGTCGGCCGCTTCCGGTTGCTCGTCATCGAGCTCGGGCTGCACCCAGTCACGGGGACGAGCGGCTCGCTGAGCCGGAGGAACAGCCGAAATCGGCCAATCGGCACCATCGAACGCGTCACCGAGTTCTGCCGCGTAGCGGTCCCAGTCGGTCTCATCCATTCCGTCTTTGTTCTCAGGGCCCATGATTTACATCGTATGACAGATAGAATGAATCGGTACTGTTCCCAATGGAAGGTTAATCATGGCATTGAACCGTGTTGCTATCTTGACTGCGGGCGGCTTCGCCCCCTGCCTTTCTTCCGCTGTTGGCGGGCTCATTGAGCGCTACAACGAGCTGGATCCCGAAATCGAGATTGTCGGCTACGAGTACGGCTACCACGGCCTGCTCACCGGCACGAAGATCGTATTCGACGAGGAGGCACGCAAGAACGCAGGAGTTCTTCAAAACTTTGGCGGTTCCCCCATTGGTAACTCGCGGGTCAAGCTCACGAACGTTGACGATCTCGTCAAGCGCGGCCTCGTCAAGGAAGGCGAGAACCCGCTCGAGGTAGCTGCGGAGCAGCTCCGCAAGGACGGCGTTGACGTTCTTCACACCATCGGTGGTGACGACACGAACACGACCGCCGCTGATCTCGCTGCCTACCTGCACGAGCACCAGTACGAGCTGACCGTCGTTGGTCTTCCCAAGACGATCGACAACGACATTGTTCCGATCGCCCAGTCCCTGGGCGCCCTCACGGCGGCTGAGGAGGCTGCCGAGTATGCGATCAACATCATCGGTGAGCACCGTTCCTCGCCCCGCATGCTCATCATCCACGAGGTCATGGGACGCGCCTGCGGCTACCTGACGGCACGCGCCTCCTACGACTACCGTCGCTGGGTTGACGCCCAGGAGTGGCTGCCCTCGGCCGGCCTCAAGAAAGAACGCTGGGACATCCACGCCGTGTACCTGCCGGAAATGGATATCAACCTTGAGACCGAGGCAGAGCGTCTCCGCGGTGTCATGGACGAGCAGGGCAACGTCAACATCTTCCTCTCGGAGGGTGCCGGCGTCGACGAGATCATTGAAGAGATGGAAGCGGCCGGCGAAGAGGTTCCCCGCGATCCCTTCGGCCACGTCAAGCTTGACAAGATCAACCCTGGACAGTGGTTTGCCGACAAGTTCGCCGAGCGCCTCGGTGCCGAGAAGGTCATGGTCCAGAAGTCCGGCTACTACTCGCGTGCAGCCAGCGCGCGTGCCGAGGATCTGCGCCTTATCAAGGGCATGGTCGACTACGCCGTCGAGTCCGCACTCCGCGGAGACTCGGGCGTTGTCGGACACGACGAGGAGGACGGCAACAAGCTGAAGTCCATCAAGTTTGACCGCATTGCAGGCCACAAGAAGTTCAACATGTTTGTTCCGTGGTTCGAAGAGGTCATGGAGACCATCGGCCAGCCCCTCAAGGCTGACTGAGCAACTCATCTGACTGACTCAAATTAACGAAAGGGTGACCGCGTGGCGGACGGATTCCGCCACGTGGTCACTTCTGTATAGGATCGGTGTCGTGGAATCGCAACCAGTACATGAGATTTACCAGTCGCTCGAACGCTGGCGGGAACTGCCCGCCAAGCACCAGCCTGCCTGGCCGGATGCTGACAAGGTGCGGGGCGTTGGCGACTATCTGCGCTCCATGCCGCCCCTCGTCTTTGCTGGCGAGGCCGATACGCTCAAGGAAGAGATCGCCAAGGCGGGCCGCGGAGAGGCTTTTATCCTCCAGGGCGGCGACTGCGCCGAAACGTTTGTGGACTCCGTGTCCGCGGCTCGTATCCGCGCAAAGATCCAGACCATCTTGCAGATGGCGATCATCCTGACCTACGGGGCTGCACTCCCGGTTGTGAAGATTGGGCGCATGGCGGGTCAGTACGCGAAGCCGCGTTCCAACCCGCTGGAGACCCGCGATGGCGTTGAGCTGCCCTCCTACATGGGAGATGCTGTCAACGGTCACGACTTCACGCCCGAGCAGCGGATCCCGGATCCGCAGCGCATGGTGGATGCCTACCATCGCTCGGCAACAACCCTGAACCTGATTCGGGCCTTCACCGGTGGCGGCTTTGCCGACATGTCGAAGGTGCACGAATGGAACAAGGGCTTTACGGAGAACCCGGCGTACAAGAAGTACGAGAAGATGGCGGAAGACATCGACTGGGCACTCCGCTTCATGAGTGCCGCGGGGATTGACTCCCCGAACCTGCGTACGGTGGACATGTACTCCTCTCACGAGGCGTTGCTACTCGAATACGAGACGGCAATGACTCGTATCGACCAGCGCACCAGCAAGCCGTACAACACGTCCGCGCACTTCCTGTGGATCGGTGAACGCACCCGCGACGTCGACGGTGCCCACGTCGACCTGCTTTCGCACGTCCGCAACCCCATTGGTGTCAAGCTTGGACCGACCTCAACAGTCGATGATGCCAGGCGCCTCATGGACAAGCTCAACCCGGACGGTGAGGAAGGCCGCCTGACCTTTATCACCCGCATGGGTGCTTCGAAGATCAGGTCGATCCTTCCCGACCTCGTCGAGGGCATTACGAGCGACGGGCGCCCGGTTACGTGGATGACGGACCCGATGCACGGCAACACAATCACCGCGTCGAATGGCTACAAGACGAGGCGCATGGAAGATGTTGTCGATGAAGTCCGCGGCTTCTTCGACGTCCACATCGGACTTGGCACGGTGCCCGGCGGTGTTCATATCGAACTCACCGGTGACTCCGTCACCGAGGTTCTCGGCGGCTCTGAAGAACTGTCTGAAGAGATCCTTTCTCAGCGGTACGAGACGCTCGTTGATCCGCGCCTCAACCACAGGCAGTCGCTCGAGCTAGCGTTCCTTGTCTCCCAGATGTTGCGAGACAGCGACAAGTAGCAGACTAAAGATTGCCGGCTGTAACCGGCGGGCCTTCTAACCAAAGAAGAAGCGGCAGACCATGCAGGTCTTCCGCTTCTTCCGTTATCTGATTTGTCGCGATGGGACGCCTTTACCCATATTGAAGTGCGTGGGGGTCCTGGACTTCGTTTGTCGAAGACTGCGCTTGTCCTAGACGACGATGAGGGTGATGACGGTGCCACGAGGGTGTTCTTCACCTGCGGGAATCGATTGTTCGCGGACCCGGTTGAAGACGCCTCCGAGGAAGTCTTCGTACTCGACAACAAAGCCCAATTCCTCGAGCACGTCCGTTGCGTCGCCGCGAGACATGCCGTAGACGTCCGGAACTTCGAACAGCTCGGGGCCAAGGGAGATCGTGAGCGTCACCGAGTCACCGCGGAAGGCTGAGCCTGAGGTCGACTGTGCAATCACGTTGCCCTCGGGAACTTCGTCGGAGTAGGCATTGTCGGTATCGACCTCCAAGCCGACCTCGGTAAGGGTCTCGGTTGCTTCTTCAAGCGGCTGGCCGGTGACGTCGACAATCTCGACGGGCTCCCGACCGAGCGAGACGGTCAGGGTAACAACGGAGGAATGGTCGACCTCGGTGGAAGCCTCGATCGACTGCTCGATAACGTTGCCTTCGAGGACGGTCTGGGAGTAGTCCTCGTCGTATTCCACCTCGAGACGGTTGTCCGTTAGCTGCTGCGTGGCCGTCTCCCGGGGAAGTCCAACGACCGAGGGAACGGTGACCTGTTCGATTCCGAGGGAAACCGTGAGCGTGACTTCCTCGTTCTTTGCCATCTGCGTGGCAGGCTCGGGATCGGAAGAGATGACGTAGCCTTCGCGGATATCGTCCGAGTAGTCCGTTTCGATCACCGGGGTAAGTCCGACGGTCTCAATGATGGTGACGGCAGCGTCCTGCTGCCTGCCAGCGACGTCAGGCACGGCGATTCTCATGCCGGGTCCGGCGGTGAAATACCAGTAGACGCCGGCAGCGGAGGCGCCGATAAGGAGGAGGATAATGAGCCACCGCCATATCGTCGACGTGGTCGAGGAAGCGACCTCGTTGGAGCCAGAGCGGCGCTTGGCGATCTCATGACCGCGGGAAATCTTCCGTTTCGTCTGCTCCGGGGGAGCCGTGAGAACAGCTGTCTTGTGGGCGGGCGTGAACGTGCGGGTGTCGTGCGAACCGGTCTGTGCAAGCTTGTTTCGCTCGGACGAAGTGCGGTCAAGGTTCGTGGGGGTAACGGCGACCCGTCGCTTGGCGATGATGTCATCAAGATCGTTGAGTACGGCCTGGACGCGGTCCCGGGCCTCGGTACCGTTAGCGGGGCGCTGCTCAGGGTTCTTGGCGGTGAGCAAACCAATGAGGGAGTCGACAGAGGACGGGATCCACGGTGCCATCGTCGACAGGCGTGGCATGTTGTCGTTGACATGCTTGTATGCCAGGGCAATGGGAGTTTCAGCGGTGAACGGCACATCACCGGCGATGAGCTCGTAGAGCATGATGCCGGCGGCATAAATGTCCGATCGGGCGGTCGCCTGCTCCTGGAGCACTTCGGGTGCCAGGTAGGCCACGGTGCCGAGCACGGTGCCGGCGGTTGTTGACCGGGCGGCCGCAACGGCGCGGGCGAGGCCAAAGTCGGTGACTTTCGCGTTCACGTCGTCACCGTTGACGAGCATGACATTCTCGGGCTTCACGTCGCGGTGAATAAGGCCCGCCTGGTGCGCGGAACCGAGGGCGGCAAGAACCTGGCGAATGATTTCCAGAGCCATACCGAGGGGCAGAGAGCCGCGCCTGCTGAGTTCGGTACGCAGATCGTCGCCGCTAATGTATTCCATGACGAGGTAGGCCATGGCGTTGACGGTGTCGGACTCGACGGTGCCCTCGTCATAGACGGAGACAACGTTCGGGTGGGAAAGCTTTGCGGCGGCGAGTGCTTCCCGGTGGAAACGCTGGACGAACTCGTCCTGGTCGGCCAGGTGCGGATGCATGACCTTGACGGCCACGTCCCGGTCCAGTCGCTGATCCTGGGCCTTGTAGACGGTGGCCATGCCGCCCCGCGCCACGCGGGCACGAATGAGGTACCGTCCATCGATGACGGTCCCCAGAAGCGGATCAGGCACAGTTTTCACGTATATAGACTAAACGACGCTCCCCAGCTCCGACGGTAAGCGGGGCTGGGGAGCAGTGACCATTGAGATTAACGGAACTGTGCCATGGAGGCCTTGACACGCTGGACGTACTGCTGGGTGTCGGAGAACATGCCGTAGCGGCGCACGGATCCGAGGCCCTGGTAGTAGCCAGCAATGCCGGCGTCAAGCGAGCCGGCGCTTGCCTGGAGCTGACGGATGATGACAACACCGGCCACGATGTTCTCGTACGGGTCAAGCAGGTTCAGGTCGCGGCCGACCAGGTCCGAGGCCCATTCGCCCGAAGAGGGAATGACCTGCATGGTCCCGATAGCGTTTGCGGGGGAGACCGCGCGAGCATCGAAGCCCGACTCCCGGAAGGCGTGTGCCTGGGCCAGTGCCGGGTCGACCCCATACTGAATCGCTACCTGGCGGACCATGGCCTGAGTCTCCGCACGCGAGGGCACGGCGATCGAGTTCAGGTATGCCTTGTTCTCATTGGCGGAACGAACCGTGGCATCCGGGTACGTGTAGTGCAGGAAAGTGTTCGGGACGAGATCGTAGGATCCGCCGCCCGTGTTCGATGCGGTGCCCGCCACGGTCAGGACCTGACCCGGGTAGATCACGGTCGAGGACAGGCCCGAGGCCCGCATAATTGCCGAAACTGTGGTGCCGTGCTTTGAGGCAATTGCTCCGAGGGTATCGCCACGCTTGACGGTGTAGGTCGTGGACTCCGCGCTCGGGGCGGGAGTGCTTGGAGTGGAGCTCGCCGGGGTCGACGTGCTTGCTGAACCGCTGAGCTTCAGGACCTGACCGGGGTAGATCATGTTTGCGTTCTTGAGTCCCGACGCCGTAACGATCGCGGAGACCGTCGTGTTGTGGCGAGCGGCAATGGCTCCGAGAGTGTCTCCGCGCTTCACCGTGTAGGTCGACGCCGATGAGGAACCGTTCGATGCTGAAGAAGAGGAAGAAGAGCTCGCAGAATTGCTCGAGGAGGACGCCGTGAGCGACAGCTTCTGTCCGGGGTAGATGATGTCCGAAGAGAGTCCGTTGTTCGACTTCAGAGCGGACACGGACGTGCCGTTCTTCAGAGCGATTCCCGACAGTGTATCGCCGCGCTTCACGGTGTAGGTCTTCGCCGACGCACTCGAACCGGTGGTGTTCGATCCGGACGAAGCGGCAGGTGCAGTCGACTGGGTGGAACCGGAGGACGGGATCTCGAGCCGCTGTCCCGGGTAGATCACGGCGCTGCGGCCGAGACCGTTCGCTTCAATGATCGAGTTCATCGAAACGCCGAAGCGCTGCGAGATCTCCCAAACCGAATCGCCGCTGGCGACCTGGTATGTCGCGGTCGGGAGCTTGAGTGCCGGATTGTCGGCGGGAAGGTCAGTTGCTGAGGCGGGAAGGGGAGCAAGAGCTCCGATGGCGGCCGTTGCAGCCATGGTTACGCCGAATGAGCGCCGTGAGTACGACATCGATCCTCCGAGACAGGTCACGTTACCGATGAGCTTAATGATTATGTTGTTCACCGTGATAAATTTGTGACAGATGGTTCAGATGTGACACTAGTCGATGATGCGGCGTGTCGCCAACCGAAATGAAAAATTGGTCCTATCATCTTCCTGTGAACTCTGTCTTGCCCGATCAGATGTCCCTTCCCGAGGTTGCAGACGCGCTCAATGTGCGGCTCCGAGACGTGCGAACGATGATTTCTGACCAACGTCTTCTCGCTACGCGGCCTAGCGGTCCTCTTGTTGTCACAAGCGATCAGCTTGTCGAATCTGATAACGGCTGGGAGGTTCTTGGTAACCTCCGTGGCACGCTGGTCCTGTTGGCCGACAGTGGCTTCAGTGATGACGAAGCGCACGACTGGCTACACCGCTTTAATAATGAGCTTGAGGCAACCCCCATGGATGCCCTGCACGACGGGAAGCACCGAGCCGTGCGCCGGGTAGCCTCGGCCCTCGCCTACTGAGCAATGCGTGACTGTGCAAGGCCAGTTTGCTGCCTGGGCGCCGGTGCTTACGTGCCCGCGTTGGCACGCGAAACTTTAATTTCATGAACGACATCATTTAATTGAGATCGGGTCCCGCTGAAATGTGAGCGGGACCCGATCTTTAATTGGCCGATGTCCTAATGGATGCATCTAGGCGCGAGGTTCAGACGCAGTTACACCCGGGAAGTCACTCGCAACCTGTGCGCCTACCTGGTGTCGGTACTTGGCGGCTGTCTCAGTGCTTCCTGTTGGTTAGCCGCTGCATGAGCTGGTCGAGCAGGTCCTTGCCGGGGCCGGCAGGGAGTTCCTCCCACGCGAGCTGGGCGGCACGTTCGCGTTCGGCAATGAGTTCCTCGTGCTCGTCCCAGGCGCCGCAGTCGACAATGGCTGCCGTTATGTCCCGCACCTGGGTGTCGGTGAGATCCTGGCCGAGCGCGCGTGCGATCTCGGTTGCTTCCGGAGTTCCTGCGAGGCGAGCAAGCGTGGTGAGGATAAGGACGGTTCGCTTACCTTCGCGCAGATCGCCACCGGTGGGCTTGCCGGTCCGTGCCGGGTTACCTGCAACACCGAGGGCGTCATCCCGTAGCTGGAAGGCCTCACCGAGGGGTGAGCCGATTCTGTTCAGGGTGTCGAGCAACGTTTCGTCTGCTCCGGCGGCGTCCGCACCAATGAGGAGGGGATCGCGCACCGAGTAGCGCGCCGACTTGTGGCGAAGAACTGAGAAAGCATCCTGCCGGGCCGCAAGAAGGGCCTCGCGCGGATTGTCTCCGTCCAGGAGTGCAATGAGATCGATGTTCTCGGCGCGAATGTCGAGGAACTGTCCGAACGCCACCTCGGCGCACATTGTTTGGAAACGCTGATTGGCCGGCATCGAGGCATGCTTCAGCATGTGGGAGGAAGCGAGGGCGAGAAGGAAGTCGCCAGAGCAGATTCCCGCATCCCGTCCAAACATTGCCGAGTCGCCAACAAGGTCCGAGTTCTCAAAGTTGCTGGCAAAGGCCACGTGAACGGCTGGCTGTCCGCGCCTCGTGGGGGAATCATCCATGATGTCGTCATGGACAAGGGCCGCGCCCTGGAAGATTTCGACTGCAGCGGCCACTTCAAAAGCGCTGTCAGAGGGTTCGATCCCGGTTGTGCACATGGCGCCAGCGATCGACAGGAGTCCGCGCACCCGCTTACCGCCACCCAGGAGGTTCAACGTTGGGTCGGTAAAGGACTGGAGCAGAGCCCGATCCGCGTCCGGAAAACCATACCCTTTCAAAGCGTCAAGGGTGCGATCGGAAATTATCGAGGGAAGGGACTCATGCATGCCCCCACTCTAACGTGAAAGGGCACTCTTATCGGCACCCGACTGTATCCACAGCTTCGCTTCCTCGAGCTTTCTCGGTGCGGCATTCGCGGTTTTATCGGGGCATGAGAGCAACGCAACCCGGGGTCATCCCCCTCGCACATTTGTCATACGCAGCCGTCGAAGCCATGGACTACGAAACCAGCGGCAAGCTCGCACTGATCCGAACGAATGATCAGCTCGTTGCCGAGGTCCGCATCCTCGACATGGAGTACTGGAAGGAAGTGGAGGCCCCCGAACCAGCCGAAAGCGCAATTGCATTAATTTTCCCCGACACGCACGACCTCAGCGACCCGGAGCTTCTCAAGATCACACGAGCGCTTCACAAACTCAAGGGAGAGGGCGGCTTCTCCTGGGATGTCATCATCTCGCACGGCGGTGTCCGCTTCCGCATCTACTCCAATCACGGTTGGCTTGACGAACCAGAATCTGACGCGATGACGAACGACCGCCTCGACACCTTGATCGAGGCCTTCGACGGGCCACGGCCGGAAGGTAGCGGCCCAATGTTCAGCCTCGACGATGCTGAAGAAGCTGACGATCAGTGGCGTCTCGCGCTCCAAGAAGAATTGGAGGGCACACCACCCACGGCCACTCCCGCCACCGGATCGCTGCAAATGGGGTCAATAAGGGACACGATCATCGTCTGGGCCGTCGGCAAGCCCGGTGCGGACAACATCGAAGTGGGCCAGGCCTTCGTGCCGCCCAGCTATCCACCCGACCGAACCCGCATCGACGCCGCCCTGACGCTCCTCGCCAAAAGAGTAGGAGAACCCGACGGAGTACACGCCCTCGCGTGCGCCGCGTACCTCGCCTGGTGGTGCGGCTACTCCCGGCTCGCCACTCATCTCTACTTCCGTGCCAAATCGACACGCGTCAAGAGCCGATTGGCAGACCTCGTGTGGACCGCCCTGCAACAGGGAATCGTCCCGCCTTGGTGGAAGTCCGAAGACGAGGAAGAAGACCGCCCTCCGCGCGAATAGTAGCTTCACCCATCCGCCCGGAGGTGGCGCCCCACCCCACAGCATCGGCATCCCCTGGGACAACGAGTCGGGCAATTGCGTCGCGCGCCATACAAAAAGCGGGAATAATGACCGTATGAGCTTGAATGTGACTGCCCTGGAGACCAAGCACCTCGAACTTGGTGCGACGATGACGGATTTTGCGGGATGGAACATGCCGCTCCGTTACACCTCCGACAGGGAGGAACACACCGCGGTCCGTGAACGGGCTGGCATGTTCGACCTGTCCCACATGGGCCAGATTAGAGTGGAAGGCCCCGACGCGGGAGCGGTCCTCGACTATTCGCTCGTCAACATCCTGTCGGGAATGCCGATTGGTCGAGCCCGCTACTCGCTCATGGTCGACCAGGCCGGCGGCATCATCGACGACCTCATCGTCTACCGCAATGACGACACCGACTTCCTCGTCATAGCTAACGGCGCCAACCGGCTCACGGTCGCCGACGAACTCACCAGCCGCTCCGCCGCCATCGAAGCCCGCGTCGCCATCCAGGACAACACCGAATCCCGCTGCCTCATCGCCGTCCAAGGCCCCGCCAGCCTCGACATCCTCCTCTCCATCATCGACGAAGAGGACCGCGCAGCGGTCGCTGAACTCGGCTACTACCGGCACGGCAGGTATGCGCTCGCGGGCGTCCCGATCCACCTCGCCCGCACCGGTTACACGGGTGAGCGCGGCTACGAGGTGATGGCGGACGCGAACGCAGCGATCCAGTTGTGGGACATCATCGCCACGGCGGGGGAGGCTCACGGATTGCAGCCGTGCGGCCTGTCGGCACGCGACACGCTTCGGCTCGAGGCAGGCATGCCGCTGTACGGCAACGAACTCTCTCGTGACGTTACCCCGGCGGGTGCCGGGCAGGGTCGGGTCGTCAAGCTCGACCACGAGTTTGTTGGCGCTCAGGCCCTTCGGTCCCACGGTGATCCCGCCACATCGCTGTACGGTCTCGTAGGAGAAGGCAGGCGAGCTGCTCGAGCGGGCTCACTAATACGTATCGACGGAGAGGACGTTGGGGAGATTACGTCCGGCGTGCTATCCCCAACGCTCGGGTACCCGATCGCGCTTGCGCTGCTGAAGCCAGGAATCGGCGAAGGCCAAGCCGTCGTCGCCGACGTGCGAGGTAAAGACCAACCCATGACCGTCACAGCGCTACCGTTTTACCAGAGCAACAACTAAGAAAGAGGAAGGTGCCCATGTACCCCAACGATCGCAAGTACAGCCCGGACCACGAATGGCTGACGGAGACAAGCCCCGCACGGGTCGGAATCACCGAGTTCGCGGCCACCTCCCTCGATGAGGCCGTTTATGTTGAACTCCCCGACGTCGGTGACGAAGTCACGGCTGGAGAAGCCTGCGGAGAAATCGAATCGGTCAAGTCTGTATCCGACCTCGTCGCACCCGCCTCCGGAACGGTTACCGCCGTCAACGAAGCAGTCGTTGATGACCCGAAGCTCGCGACCGATGATCCGCACGGAGAGGGCTGGCTCTACGAACTCGACGTGACCGCCGCAGGAGATGACCTCATGGACTCTAAGGCCTACCGGGCACTGATCACGGAGACGAAATGACAGAATTTCTTCCCCGGCACATTGGAACGTGGGGGAGTGACCGTCAGGCCATGCTCGCCAAGGTCGGCGTTGCCAGCCTCGACGAGCTAACCGACATTGCCCTCCCGCACGGGCTCACGAGAAGCGCCACCGAGGGACTTCCCGAGGCGGCCTCCGAGCAACAGGTCCTCGCGCGGCTTACTGAGCTTTCGGAAAAGAACACGGTCAGAACCTCGATGATCGGGCAGGGTTACTACGACACCGTCACGCCCGCCGCGATCCGCAGGAACATTCTTGAAAACCCTTCCTGGTATACGGCATATACGCCCTACCAGCCCGAAATCAGCCAGGGCAGACTGGAAATGCTCGTCAATTTCCAGACCGTCGTCTCCGAACTGACCGGGATGGACATCGCGGGCTCCTCGATGCTCGACGAAGCAACGGCCGTTGCCGAAGCCATGCTGCTCGCCAACAGGGTTGTTAAGAAGCGCAGCACCGTCCTCATCTCACCCGACGTCTTTGACGCCACCCGCGCAGTGGTCCAAACCCGCGCTCGGGCCGTTGATATCAACCTTGTCGAATCCGACTTCTCCGAGATTGACGACACCGTCGCGGCGATTATCATTCAGTACCCCGGTGCATCTGGACATCTGCCCGAGCTCGCCGAACTGGAAGAAGTCACGGCACGCGCCCACGAGGCGGGAGCCCTCGTCATCGTTGCCGCCGATCTCCTCGCACTCACCATCCTGGCCAGCCCGGGAAGCTGGGGCGCAGACATTGTCGCCGGTAACTCCCAGCGATTCGGAGTGCCCATGGCCGGAGGTGGGCCACACGCAGGCTTCCTCGCCGTCAAGGACGCACATAAGCGGCAACTACCCGGACGCCTCGTTGGAGTATCCAAAGACGCAGATGGATCGGTCGCATATCGCCTCGCACTCCAAACCCGCGAACAGCACATCCGCCGCGAAAAGGCCACGTCCAACATCTGCACCGCCCAGGTCCTCCTCGCCGTGACGGCTGCCGCCTACGCCGTCTACCATGGGCCGGACGGGCTTAAGCGAATTGCCGAAACCGTACACGAACACACTGTGGACCTTGCCAAGAAGCTCGGTAGCGTCGGTGTGCCCGTGAACACCACCTCGTTCTTCGACACGATCGAACTTGAAATACCGGGCGGGGCCGACCGGGCACGCCGCAACCTCCTGGCCGCCAACATCACCGCCTGGAAGGTCGATGAATCCACCATCCGGCTCTCCTGCGACGAAACCACCACGTCGGACGTTATCGACGAGGTCGTAGCCGCGCTCGAAGACTGCGGGACGCAGGCGGACATGACCGGAATCGATGCCGGATACCCCGTCTCACTCACCCGTGACGATGACTACCTAACGCACCCGACGTTCCATCGGTACCGCACCGAAACCCTTCTCATGCGCTACCTCAAGACGCTTGCGGACAAGGACTATGCGCTCGACCGCGGCATGATCCCCCTCGGGTCGTGCACGATGAAGCTCAACTCGGCGATCGAAATGTCGCCAATCACGTGGCCCGGCTTCGCAAAGATCCACCCGTTTGCTCCCGAAGCGGACCGCGTTGGATATCTTGAACTCATCGATGAACTGGAAAGCTGGCTAGCCTCGGCCACCGGTTACGACGCGGTGAGCCTCCAACCGAACGCCGGATCACAGGGTGAGCTTGCCGGGTTGCTTGCGATCCGTAAATACCACATCGCCCGCGGGGAGGAAGATCGCCGGATCTGCCTGATCCCGGCATCGGCCCACGGCACGAATGCCGCGTCCGCGGTACTCGCTGGCTTCAGCGTCGCTGTTGTGGCCACCGCTCCCGATGGTTCCGTTGACCTTAATGATCTCGACAAGAAGATCGAGGAGGCCGGGGATCGGATTGGTGCGATCATGATCACATACCCATCCACGCACGGCATCTACGAAGATTCCGTCGGGAAGGTGTGCGCCAAGGTGCGCGATGCTGGGGGACAGGTCTACATCGACGGTGCCAACCTCAATGCTCTCGTCGGCGTTGCGGCGCCGGGCGAGTTTGGTGGCGATGTTTCCCACCTCAATCTCCACAAAACCTTTGCGATCCCGCACGGTGGTGGAGGTCCCGGCGTGGGACCGGTCGCCGCACGCAGTCACCTGGTTCCGTTCCTGCCTTCGCATCCGTTCACGGAGAATAAGGTGACGGGAAGCGAATCGGCGAAGCGCCCCGGTCACGGTGCCGTCTCGCAGGCCCCCTACGGTTCGGCAGGAATCCTTCCGATTTCCTACGCCTACATTCTCCTCATGGGAGGAGAGGGACTCCGGATGGCAACCCAGTCGGCGGTCCTCGCAGCAAACTATGTCGCCGCGCGCCTCGACAAGATCCTGCCGGTGCTCTACCGCGGACCGGGTGGCCTTGTTGGGCACGAATGCATCATTGACCTGCGGCCGCTCCGGGAGGAAACCGGGATTACCGTTGACGATGTTGCGAAGCGTCTCGTTGACTATGGCTTCCATGCCCCGACGATGTCGTTTCCGGTCCCCGGGACTCTCATGATCGAGCCAACCGAATCCGAAGACCTCGGGGAAATTGATCGGCTATGCTCGGCGCTCGAAAAGATTCACGACGAGGCTCGTTCCGTATCCGAGGGCCGCTGGCCCGCGGATGACAACCCGCTCGTCAACGCCCCGCACACGGCAGCTTCCGCTCTTGTGGGTGAATGGAATCACTCCTATTCGCGCGAAGAGGCTGTCTATCCGGGCGTTTCCGACGACGCGCTTTCCGACCCCGCAAAGCTCGGGACTGCGGTTGCCTCGAAGTACTGGCCTCCGGTCCGCCGGGTCGACGGTCCGTACGGAGATCGGAACCTCGCCTGCTCGTGCCCGCCGATCGATGCGTATGTATGATTGAGCGAGCAAGAGCCGTCACCTGCTGAGGTGACTCAGCAAAGATCACTGTTCCCATGCCACAAAAAATCGGGTATGGGAACAAATCTTTGATCTTTAGCGTTGTAGCTCTACAGGTCCTCATATTTTCGGAAGACCGTCCTCTACTTTGGAAGGCAATAAGTGTCTGAAGCGACTACGGCAAGCACCCCGTCGACCGACGCGAAGGGAGATGGCGGCACGTCTGCGCGTCGTACCACCGCACGGAAGACGGGCACCACCAAGACCGCTGCGAAGAAGGCTCCTGCCAAGACCACCGCGGCCAAGTCCACAGCCGCAAAGACCGCGAAGCCCGCCGCGACCAAGTCCGCAGCATCAAAGACCACCGCGTCGAAGACGGCGGCTAAGGCGCCCGCGAAAAAGGCCGCTCCGGCCGCAAAGAAGACCACGACTCGCAAGACCGCGGCCCAGAAGGCTGCGGAGGCTGAGAAGGTCGTCACTCCCGTCGAAGACTCGGCTGAGGAAGTCAACTCCGCCGTCACGCCCGATCTTGAGGGTGACGATGTTGAAGACGTCGACGACGTCGAAATCGAAGACGAGGACGAAGACCTCGACGAAGATGCTGACGCGGAAGAGACCGACGAGGACGACGACGCCAAGGCGAAGCCCGTTGACGCCGATGATGAACCGAGCCGCAGGACGATGTTGCACGCGGAGGAGCGTTCCGGCCAGTTCGTCGTTAAGGACTCCGATAATGCAGACGAGCCGGCTCAGCGCATCCACGTTGCTGGCGCCACGGCTGACCCTGTCAAGGACTACCTCAAACAGATCGGTAAGGTCGCACTTCTGACTGCTGAGGAAGAGGTCGAGCTCGCCCGCCGTATCGAGGTGGGCCTCTACGCGAACTACATCATCACCGAGGATCGCGACAAGATTAAGGACAAGGCCTACGAGCGCCGCCTTAAGTGGATGGTGCGCGACGGTCAGCTCGCCAAGAACCACCTTCTCGAGGCAAACCTTCGTCTCGTCGTGTCACTCGCCAAGCGCTACACCGGCCGCGGCATGCTCTTCCTCGACCTCATTCAGGAAGGCAACCTGGGTCTCGTTCGCGCAGTTGAGAAGTTCGACTACACGAAGGGCTTCAAGTTCTCGACGTACGCAACCTGGTGGATCCGTCAGGCAATTACGCGTGCCATGGCGGACCAGGCCCGTACGATCCGTATCCCGGTCCACATGGTCGAGGTCATCAACAAGCTCGCCCGTGTTCAGCGCCAGATGCTTCAGGATCTGGGCCGCGAGCCCACGACGGAGGAGCTGGCAAAGGAACTCGACATGACCGAGGAAAAGGTCATCGAGGTCCAGAAGTACGGTCGTGAGCCGATCTCCCTCCACACGCCGCTCGGCGAGGATGGTGACTCCGAGTTCGGTGACCTCATTGAGGACTCCGAGGCGGTTGTCCCGACCGACCGCGTTGCCCACATCCTGCTCCAGGAGCAGATCCACCAGGTCCTTGACACGCTTTCTGAGCGTGAGGCAGGCGTTATTACGATGCGGTTCGGCATCAATGACGGTCAACCCAAGACGCTGGACGAGATCGGCAAGAAGTACGGCGTGACCCGGGAACGTATCCGACAGATCGAGTCGAAAACCATGTCGAAGCTCCGTCACCCGTCCCGGTCGCAGGTGCTCCGCGACTACCTTGACTAGGAATTAAGGGTTGCCGGCCCAAGGTCGGCAATGTCGAGCCACTGGATGGAACGCGCCGCTTCTGCGGCGCGTTCCCATTCCCGGGGTAGAACAAGGTTGCCGTGCCGGTCTTGGGCGGTGTCTGCGTACCGTACGCCGCTCAGCTCGGTTTCTAGATAATGGGCAAGAAGAGCAGCGGAACACTGGGCATCGGCAATGCTCCGATGCTTCACGGGCAGCGTAATTTCCGCACGTTCCAGACAGGCGGCAAGGTTATGCCGGCCCGGCGGGAGATAGATTCGCGACTGATCCATCGTGCATACCCCCGCTGCCCGGGGAATCGTCACGGGATATCGTGCGCGAGCAAACTCGGCGTTGAGGAACCCGATATCGAATGACGCGTTGTGCGCAACGACTGCGCGCCCCGAAGGAGCTCAACAACGCGGGGAAGCAGCAAACTGAATGCAGGGGCGGACTCCACATCCTCGTCCGTGAGTCCGTGAATAAAGGTGGCGTCCACGGGACGCTGCGGATTGACGAGGCTCGACCAGTCACCCTGCACCAAACCGGTGGAGTCGACCAGGAGGATACCAATATCGATGACTCGGTCCCTTGTCGGATCGAGCCCGGTTGTCTCCACATCGACGACGGCATACTCCACCTGCCGATTCTCTCCCATTTCTGGTGGCGGCCCAAGTATTGCCGAAGATGAGAGGTAGGTCCCAAAGCTGTACTGGAATAGTTCAAGATTTGGGCCGCAAGCGAACTCACACGAACATCTGGATGAAATCCGGGTGAACTGTGGTTGTATGTAAATGTGAGTACATCAGTAGTAGAACCCATGCAGTTGACGGCCATCGACCGTTGCGACGCCTGTGGCGCGCGCGCCTACGTGCGCGTCGAACTTGAATCTGGCTCGCTGCTGTTCTGCGGACACCACGCGAACCAGCACCTCGAGAAGATCGCTCCCACAGCGAAGAACGTCATCGACGAAAGGTCGAAACTGACCGAGGAGAGCACAAACTAGCGACGAGGACGCCCGCGCGTCCAGCTAGTAGATCGGGTGCAGACGCGCCCGATCCCCACGACAATGGTGCGGACCCATCAACGATGGGTCCGCACTTTCTCACATCGGCGAGGGAATACCGCGGTTTTGGAGGGATTTATCCTAATATCGAACGGTGCCTGAATATACCGCCCGACACCTGTCCGTCCTCGAAGGCCTCGAGGCGGTCCGTAAACGACCCGGCATGTACATTGGATCCACGGATTCCCGTGGTCTTATGCACTGCCTGTGGGAAATCATTGACAATGCCGTAGACGAATCGCTGGAAGGCCACGCTGACCGCATCGGCGTCACTCTGTTGCCCGACGGTTCTGTCGTCGTGGAAGATAATGGCCGAGGAATTCCCGTCGACGAGGTCCCCGGCGTGGGACTCTCCGGCGTCGAGGTCGTGTACACGAAGCTGCACGCGGGCGGTAAGTTCGGTGGCGGCTCCTACGCGGCCTCCGGCGGCCTGCACGGCGTCGGTGCGTCCGTCGTTAACGCACTGTCCCACCGGCTCGACGTTGAGGTCGATCGCGATGGAAAAACCCACCGGATGACATTCCGCCGGGGCGAGCCCGGCCAGTACAAGGATGGGCGCAAGCCCACCCCGGAGAACCCGTTCACACCGTTCACGAAGGACTCGGCTCTCGAAATCAAGGGCAAGGTGGCGAAGAAGAAAACCGGCACCCGGGTGCGCTTCTGGCCCGATCCGCAGATCTTCCCCGAGGGCACGAAGATGGACCTCGATCAGATCCTCGGCAGGGCCAAGCAGACCGCGTTCCTCGTTCCCGGTCTCACACTCGTGATTCGCGATGAACGGGGTGAGGAAGCCGTTGAAGAGAACTACCGTTACGACGGTGGTGTCGTTGACTTCGTCGATGACATTGCGCCCGATGCGGCGATTACCCATACGCTCCACATCGAGGGCAGCGGGACGTTCACGGAGACCGTGCAGACCCTCGACAAGAAGTCCGGTCACCTCGTTCCGAAGGAAATGGAGAGGACCTGTCGCGTCGACGTGGCTCTCGCGTGGGGGCAGGGCTACGAGACGACGATGAAGTCGTTCGTCAACATCATCGCTACCCCGGTGGGTGGCACTCACGTCCAGGGTTTCGAAGCGGGCGTCACGCGCGCTCTTCGTAAGCTCATCGACAACAACACGCGCAGGCTCAAGATCACGGCCAAGGATCCCAAGATCGAGAAGGAAGACATCATGGCGGGCCTGACCGCCGTCGTTACCGTCTCGCTACCGGAGCCGCAGTTCGAAGGACAGACGAAGGAAATCCTCGGAACGGGCCCCGTCCGTTCCATCGTTAACCGCGTAATCGGCGACGGCCTCATGGAGATCCTCGGGTCCTCCAAGCGCTCGCAGCGCGATGAGACAAATCGCCTGCTTGAGAAGATCGTGGCGGAGATGCGAGCGAGGGTTGCGGCGCGTCTTCACAAGGAGATCTCGCGCCGCAAGAACGCGCTCGAAACGTCAACGATGCCGGCAAAGCTGTCCGACTGCCGGTCCGAAGCAGTCGAGAACACCGAACTGTTTATCGTGGAGGGAGACTCGGCTCTTGGCACGGCAAAGCTGGCTCGCAACTCCGAGTTCCAGGCGCTCCTGCCGATCCGAGGAAAGATCCTCAACGTTCAAAAAGCATCTCCGGCCGATATCCTCAAGAACGTAGAAGTCTCTTCGATTATCCAGGTGATTGGCGCAGGATCGGGACGCACCTTCGACCTGGACGTGGCGCGCTACGGGAAGGTCATTCTCATGACCGACGCCGACGTTGACGGTGCCCATATCCGCACCCTGCTGTTGACCCTGTTCTTCCGGTACATGAGGCCACTGGTGGAAGCTGGCCGTGTCTACGCTGCGGTTCCGCCCCTTCACCGCGTCGATGTGATCGGCAGAGGGAAGGCAAAGAACGAGGTCATCTACACGTACTCGGAAGCCGAGCTCAATGCGCTTCTCAGAAAGCTGGAGAAGCAGGGTCGTTCCTACAAGGAACCCATTCAGCGCTACAAGGGTCTTGGCGAGATGGACGCGGACCAGCTGGCAGAGACAACGATGGATCCCACGCACCGAACTCTCCGTCGCGTGTCCATGGCCGACGAAGAATCGGTGAAGGCGGCCGAAGAAGTCTTCGAGCTCCTCATGGGCAACGAGGTAGCCCCGCGCAAGGAATTCATTGTTGAAGGCTCGGACGATGTTGACCGGGCAAGGATTGATATTTAGGGAGCACTGGTAAGGTGGCGAACATGGAATCGAACCGCGTGACTGCGCGTGCTGGCTCTCTCGATCAGAGGCTTCGCGTACCCGACGTCATGAATTTCCCGGGCGCCCACCTGGGCCTGTCATGGGGGATGCTCGGAGCAGAAGACGTCGGCGATGTCACCGCTCTTGACGAGCGATGCAGGCCCGTGGACCGGCCCTCGACACTCCGCCGGCTCGAGGTGATAGCCCCGATCCTTGGGCTCGCCCCTACCGCCCACCGGTACGAGGTTCTGGGTGGTCGTGACTCTCAGGGCGAGCTCCGGGCAGTTGGCGTTGTGGGACTGATGGCCGGAGCCGATTCCGAGCATGTTTGCACCATTGAAGCGTTCGTTGACCCCACCTGGCGGGGCCGGGGAATCGGCCGCGCACTCATTGACTGGCAGGACGGACGCGCCCGCCAGCTCATCTCTGAGGACGGGCGGGACCTGCCCGTGTCCATCGAATCCCGCGTTGTTTCGCACCTGACAGAGCGCCGCCGCCTCCTTGCGGCAGCCGGCTTCAGCCCGCACCGCACCATCGAATACCTGGTGCGAACCGTGGATGGCTCTGAGGGACCAAGTCCGATCGTTGCGGCGAAGCTGGAAGCCGCGGGTGTTTCTCTCATCCCGTTCGATCCGTCGCTCAACGAGGAAGTTCGAACAGTGTTCAACCGTTCGCAGTCGCTGAGCCTGGGCGGGCGGCTGATGCCGGCGGAGGACTTCGCTCGCCGCGCCGATGAGATCGATCCTGCACTGTCGTACGTCGCTGTCACCGACAGTGATCGGATCGTTGTTGGCTTCCTGCTGGCACGCGTGGAGAACGGCGACTACGGCCACGAGTCATGGATCGAGTACCTTGCGATTGAACGGGGGTGGCGTAACCGCGGAATAGCGGATGCTCTCATGTCGGAGCATCTGCGCCGATGCAATGAGCAGTCGATACCACAAACTGGGATTTCGATTGACACGAATCTTAACGAGACTTCGAAGAGCTGGGTGACCCGCTGGGACTTTTTCCCCCGCTCGACCGATATTGTCTACGCGATCGAAATGTGATGCGGATTGAGTTAACGCGGGAGCGTCTGCCCGAGCTCATCAGCATGGTTGCCGCCATTGAGCAGCATGACCGTGCTCCGTTTCGTACGCTCCCCTCCGAGCTGGAAGACTACTTTGACTCCTCAATGGAGATGGAGTCGCTCGGTCTTGTCGTGGACGGCGTGCTAGCCGGTTACGGGGTCGTTCGGGTCCCGCGTGACGGTGGGCCGCTTCGGTGCTCCGGCGGAACGCATCCAGACTTCCGCGGGTATGGTCTCGGACGTCAAGTCATCCAGTTCTTTGATACGTCCGCGAAGAAGCTTGCACGCGGTAACCCGAACGCGATCATGGAAATCCATGTCGACGAGGGCCGAGACAGCCTCATTGATCTGCTTCAGCGTGCCGAGTTTGAGCCAAGCGGCGGCTACGTTCAGCTCCGCAGGGACCTGGCCGAGCCTCGCTCCGAGGTTGAGCTACCCGGCTTCTACCAGTTGCACACCTGGGCGGATGTCATGGACACGGAGATTGGCAGGACGTACCGTGAGCAACTTGTCGAGCTCAGCGACGCACTGGAGTCCCAGTTCTTTGTGCCCGAATGGTCGTTCATTGTTGTCGACGCCAAGTCCGATCGCGCGAAGCTCGCGGCCTACATCCTGTCGCACAAGTACCAGCAGGACTGGTCCGCCTTTGGATGGTCGGAGGGCTACACGGAAGAACTCGTCGTGCTTCCCGACTATCGAGGCCTGCATCTTGCCACCGTTCTTCTTAATGCGGCGGCAGATATCTACCAGGAATCGGGTATGGAATACGCGGGGCTCGACATCAGCGTGGATATGGAGGGGGAGTCTCCGATGCTCGACCTCTTTACCCACTTTGGCTACGAGCCGGTGCGGAATACGACCCTGTACACGAAGCCCGTTTACCCGGGCGGGGAAGTTAGCTGACCGCTCCGCCGACGATGACTATCCCAGGTACGGGATCAGGTCAGTCAGATAGGTGACGGTGACAACGCCATCGCGCTTTGAGTCCACGGGGTCGCTCACGAGCAGAAAGCCCGTGGTGCCCGCTGCCTGAGCCGCTTCCACGTCGATGGGACGGTCTCCTACGGCAATGCAGGATGCCGCTTCCACTCCGTTCCTGTTCATGATTTCAAGCATCATTGTGGGATCGGGCTTGCGGGGAAAACCGTCGCCGGGGCAGATGAGGTCATCGAACCGTAGCCCCGTCGATGACAGGAGCTGCTGGGCCGATTCACGGTCGCGGTGCGTGGCTATGAGATTGCGGCCGCCTGAGTCCTGACAAATCTTGAACAGCTCCCGAGCGCCATCCATGAGCGGTGCAGGAGACACCTCCCAGCTGGCCTTCACGTCCTCGTACACTGACTCGAATTCTTCCTTGGGGATACTGAACTTTTCTGACAGGACGTTGATGGCGTGGCCGCGTGTGACACGCGTCAGAGCCGCGGTTTCGCTTAGCGCGATGTTTTTGCCTTTGCTCTTGACAAGGTTGGTGAACGCCGCGTCTATCTGCGGGTATGTGTCGAAGAGTGTGCCGCCCATGTCCCAGATAATCGAAGTCATTCTTACACTATTCCAGAATGTCGTGGTTTCTCGCTCGGTTCTCGGTAAGCTTCTGCGCTGGAGGTTATAAATGGACATACAGTCCCAAAACTTGTCCACCCACCCATTAACGAAGGAAGAGACCGAGAGATACGCGCGCTTCCTCTACAATCACCTCGAGGAGTACGGAGATCCCCTCGATGATGTCTTGGCTTGTTTCGATTACGCCGCTCACCGGGGCGGGCTATTAATTACCGCCGTGGACGATGACGAACTGCTTGGCGTTGCCATGACGAATGAGACCGGGATGTCCGGCTACATTCCCGCCAATATTCTCGTCTACCTGGCTGTCTCACCGAATGCTCGCCGTAGGGGCGTTGGATCCGCCCTGATGAATGCCGTGAAGGCCGAGACGACAGGCGGGATCGCCCTGCATGTGGAAGAAAACAATCCTGCCAAATCGCTGTACGAGAGAAGCGGATTTGACGTGAAGTACCTTGAGATGAGGAGCGCCTGATGGCACGCGTGACACTGTCGCGCTCAAAGCTCCGCACCAACTACAAAAACCTGGAAGATCTGTTTGAGGGGGAGGACGTTTCCTGGGGAGCTGTCTCGAAGCTCTTCTGCGGTGACATGTCCTTTATCGGAGAAGTCCTGGACCTTGGAATCGCCGAGGTTCATGACTCGAGGATCGCCAATCTCCGGGCAATTAAGGAACAGCATCCCGAGGTTCGCACGGTCTACATCAAGCCCGCTGCTCACTCCGCGATTTCGGACGTTGTGGCCTGGGCCGATGTTTCCTTCCAATCCGAAATATCGACTCTGGAAGAACTCAATGGGGAGGCCCGCCGCCAAGGCGCCACTCACGAGGTCGTCATCATGGTTGAGATGGGGGATCTAAGGGAGGGAGTTCTCCCCGAAGACCTCCTTGGTTTCTATCGACAAGCCCTGCAATTCCAACACATTAGAGTTTCGGGGATCGGCACGAATCTGAACTGTCTGAGCGGCGTCCTGCCCAGCGAAGAGGCCCTTGATGAGCTGGTGACGCTCCGGGATCTCCTGGAGAAGGAAACCGGGGAAACACTCGACCTCATTAGCGCGGGAACAACCGTGACGCTTCCGCTTCTGGAGAGCGGCGACCTGCCCGACGGAATCAATCACTTCCGGATCGGTGAGGCCCTCTACTTTGGTCAGAATCTTGTTGAGGAGAAGACATTTGACGGCTGGCATGATGACGTCCTTGAGCTACACGCCGACGTTATCGAGCTCCGAGAAAAGTCCATGGCACCGTCCGGTCCGATGGGAACTAATCCGTTCGGTAACGTAGCCGAGGAAACCGACGATAGGATCGCGCACCGAGCGATCGTCGACATTGGCTACCTCGACGTCAACCCGGACTTCATTGTTCCCTCACTCCCGGGGATCAAGATCATCGATGCGGCATCGGACATGCTTGTCCTTGACTTGGGGGAGAACCCGAGGGACATCGCGGTTGGTGACACCATCACGTTCCGACTGGAATACATGGGTGCCCTGCACGTGATGAGCTCCAACTATATCGGTAAGGAAGTTGTCGACACGGAAGCAACAGGTGCCGGCATTGCTGCATGCGACATGGAGATAGCTGTCGCCAGTTAGTTCGCTATTGCCAGCGAAGAATCGCCACGAGACAATTTCACCGCAGTAACAATGAGGGGGCGTGCCCAGGGAAATCCTGGGCACGCCCCCTCATTAGCTACTCGGAACAGTTATTGCCAAGCAGCAACACTGCAAGGTGCTGTGACGGATCGCAGGCTTAGCCGATTCCGCCGATGATGGTCGTCAGCGGGGTTCCGGAGGCGTCGCGCTTCTCGTTGACCTCGGGAAGCTCAATGGGCTGTCCGCCGGTGCCGACGGCACGCGGGTCGAGTCCGACCCAGGCGAGTGACAGCATGTCTTCGCCACGCAGGAACCGGTGGGTACGGACACCGAGCGTGCCGCGTCCCTTGGCCGGGTAGCGGTCGAGCGGTGAGACCTTGATCGAACCCGTCTCTGTTCCCGGAATGGCGTCGAAGGAGCCCGTTACCGTGACGACACGTGCCTCGGCTAGGAGATCTCCCGGGACGACACCGAGGGCGCGTACAACGGCATCCTGGGCAAGCTTGATGCCGGCAACACCCTGTCCGGTCCTGCCCTGCGGGCGGACAGCGGAAGAATCGAAGCGCAACAGGTACGCATCCGAAGTGACGAGGACAAGCTGGGCGCTATCTGCGGCATGGGAGACACCAATCACGGAGTCGCCCTCGGACAGCGTGATGATCGACCAGGTGTCCGACTTCGGATGCGTGGGGGTTACCCTCTTGATCTTGCCAAGAGACGTAGCGAGAGCGATCGGCTCCGCATCTTCCGCGAGCGAGATAAGCCCAACGGGCTCGGTGCCGGGTGGCATGAGTTCACGTATGGGAACGCCTCCCGCAAGAGAGCGGCTACCGAGCGGCAAAGCGGGCGTGTCCACCACGTCGAGGCGGTGGACTTCGCCCGTGGTGTCGACAATGCCGATTTGGCCGCGGGTGGTCGCCGCTACGGAGGACACGATTGCGTCGTGCGACTGCCTGTCGGGGGAGTCGGGGATTTCTGCCGCGCGTGCAATAAGGCCGGTGACCGACAGGGCAACGTGGCAGGGTTCGTCGCTCACCTCGACGTCCTGAATAGCGACCTGTTCGCTTCCGTCGGACTCGAGCAGAATCGTGCGGCGCGGGGTGGCAAACTTGCGGGAAACTTCGGTTAGCTCATCCGAAATGAGCTCATAAAGACGAGCCTCGGACGCCAGGATCTCCTCGAGATCCGCAATGGACTTCTGAAGTTCGTCACGCTCTGTTTCCAGCTCGATGCGAGAGAACTTCGTGAGCCTGCGGAGCCTGAGTTCAAGAATGTAGTCGGCCTGGAGTTCGGACAGGTCAAAGACAGCCATGAGCCGCTCACGGGCTGTCGCAGTGTCGTCCGACGACCGGATAACGGCAATGACTTCGTCGATGTCGAGGATCGCAATGAGGAGGCCCTCGACGAGGTGCAGGCGGTCCTTTGCCTTGCCAAGTCGGAAGCCGGTGCGGCGTTTTGTGACATCGATGCGGTGATTGACAAATACTCGCAGGAGCGGAAGGAGACCCAGTGTCTGAGGCGTTCCCTCTACCAGGGCAACGTTGTTGATTCCGAACGAGTCCTCCATTGGCGTCAGCTTGAACAGCTTCGCGAGGATCGCGTCGGGATTAACCGTGTTCTTCAGCTCGATGACGAGCCTGAGGCCGTGATGACGGTCGGTGAGGTTTTGAACGGCGGTGATGCCTTCGATCTTTTTCGACTGGACGGCAGTCTTGATCCGCTCGATGACTTTCTCGGCACCAACCTGGTAGGGCAATTCGGTGACAACAATGCCCTTCTTGCGGGCGGTGACGTTCTCGATCCTTGTTGTTGCGCGTGTCTTGAAACTGCCGCGACCGGTCTCGTAGGCGTCCCGAATTCCGGTGAGGCCAACGATCTTGCCGCCTTCCGGCAGGTCCGGCCCGGGAATGAACCGCATGATGTCGTCGAGTGTGGCGTCGGGATTCTTGAGAAGGTGCTTGGCACCCGAGATGACCTCACCGAGGTTGTGGGGAGGCATGTTTGTCGCCATGCCGACGGCAATGCCGGTGGCGCCGTTCACGAGCAGGTTCGGGATAGCTGCCGGTAGTACCTCCGGCTGCAGGTATGAGTTGTCGTAGTTGGGGACCATGTCGACGGTGTCTTCGTCGAGGTCTGCGGTCATGGCAAGAGCCGCTTCGGTGAGGCGCGCCTCCGTGTATCGGGAGGCTGCCGGGCCGTCATCGAGCGATCCGAAGTTGCCGTGGCCGTCGATGAGTGGCAGGCGCTGCGTGAACGGCTGCGCCATGCGGACCATCGTGTCGTAGATGGCGGCATCGCCGTGCGGGTGAAGCTTACCCATGACGTCGCCAACGACGCGGGATGACTTGACGTGGCCGCGGTCGGGTCGCAGCCCCATGCGGTCCATCTGGAAGAGGATGCGCCTCTGAACGGGCTTGAGACCGTCCCTTGCGTCGGGCAGGGCCCTGGAGTAGATCACCGAGTAGGCGTACTCCAGGAAGGAGCCTTTCATTTCTTCCGACACGTCGATATCGACGATGTTCTCGACAATATCGGTGGGTATTCCCGTGTTCTTGCTTCTTGCCATTCGACTATTGTTCCATGACGCGGGACCGCTTCCAGCGAGGCGACGCTCACTTCGTGGAGACTTTCACCCGCTAAGCTTGCACTCATGACTCCCCGCGTGACTGATGTGCTGGCCGGTGCGGTCGGCGTCCTTGGGCAGAACCTGCCCGGCCTCGATACGGCAACCTCCAAGGCCCGGCTGGGCCTACCAGATGCAAAACGAGTGATCGTTGTTCTTGTCGATGGCCTCGGGCACGCAAACCTGACTGCAAGAACGGGGCACGCGCCCTACCTGCGTCGGCGACTTGCGAATAGCCCCGATCCCATCCGCACGGTCTCTCCATCGACAACCGCAGCTGCCATTACCGGGCTCGGCACCGGCCTCTTCCCCGGGCAGACCGCCATGGCCGGCTATTCGCTAAGAGACCCCCGCACGGGCGAGCCCTTCAACCTCATCTCCTGGAACACGGACTTGAGGGCCGAGGACTGGCAGACCCGCCCAACGATTGCCGAGAGCCTCGTGGAAGCGGGCATGGAACTGGCGGTTGTCCAGCCCGCCAAGTTCGTCGGCTCAGGGCTGACAAACGCCGCGTGGCGGGGCGGACGCCCCGTCGTTGGTGAAACCCTCGACGACCGCGTTGATGGAGCTCTGGCGGCTCTTACAACCACGAATCTGGTGTACCTGTACTGGGGCGAGCTTGACCATACCGGGCACGGTAAGGGCTGGCAGTCCGATCAGTGGATCGCAGAGCTCGAACTGCTTGACGGAGGGCTGGCCAGACTGTCCCGGCAGGCCCCGGCGGACACTCTCATTATTGTGACCGCCGATCACGGCATGATTGACGTGGAAGAACGAATCGATATTGCCGCGGTCCCGGCACTTGCCGAGGGCGTTGACCTTGTTGCCGGTGAGGAACGTGCCACCCAGGTGTACACGAAACAAGCGGATGCGGTGGCGGGCCGGTGGCGAGAATATTTGGGTGATCGAGCCCTCGTGTACACGAAGGAAGAGTGGATCGCTTCCGGCCTGCTCGGCCGAGTAAGTGACCAGACCCGCTCCGCCATTGGAGACGTCGTTGCCTTCTCTCATGGCAGACTTGGCATCGGAGATTCCCGGTTTATGAGCGCGGGAGCCCTCAGCATTATCGGCCTGCACGGGTCGCTAACCGATGAGGAAATGAATGTTCCGTGCCTAGTGGAGGTTACTTCTTGAGCGAGCTCGTCTTCTTCTCGGGAACGATGGACTGCGGCAAATCGACCCTTGCCCTGCAACTGGCCTACAACCGTAATGCTCGTGGCCTGCAGGGGCTTATCTTCTCCCGCAATGACCGTGCGGGCGAAGGCAGACTCTCCTCCCGCCTCGGGCTCGACGTCCCAGCGATCGAGGTCGGTCCCGGCACCAACATTTGGAAGCTCATCACGGATCGTCGCATGGCGGGGGACCGCGTCGATTTTCTCGTGTGCGACGAGGTCCAGTTCTATTCGATCGACCAGGTCGAGCAGCTTGCCAGAATCGTTGACGAAATCGATATCGACGTCTTCGGTTTCGGCATCACCACCGATTTCCGTACGGCCCTGTTCCCGGGCTCGGCACGCATGATGGAACTGGCGGACAGGGTCGAAAGACTTCAGGTTGAAGCCCTGTGCTGGTGCGGCGCACGAGCCACACACAATGCTCGAACCGTTAACGGCCTCATGGTGACCGAGGGTGAACAGATCGTCGTCGGCGACACCGGCTCAAAAGACAATGTTGGTTACGAGGTGCTGTGCCGAAAGCACCACCTCCGTGCGATGACAGCGGCCTCTGTTCGTGCCACGGCGCTGACGGAAGATGCGTTGCCGCTCGGTGGGCCGGGCGAATAGCCCCGGCACTCCTGAAAGGCGGTCTCGATAGCTCACATCATGCGCGGGCGAGGGAGATCGAAAGCGGGAGATCTCAAGGCCCAACGGCTCAGGTATTCGTTGGCATGCGACGGCATTACTTTTGAGATACCCGGCTAACGCCCGTCTCTCTAGGTAACGCACTAATTGAACGCGTCCACATGGTGCGCGCGAATAACTAAGTGCTCTCGCTAACCCATGACGGTCCCGGATAAGCAGCAGAACGTGCCCACTCGTCCGCAAAGGTGAGTGATTGCTGGCCGCGGGAATGAGAATGCCCCCCGTTTCTGTCGGTGACAGGCACAGGGGGACATGATCGAGTGAGTGGCGCGCTACTTCTTGGGGTGTCCGAAGACGATCTCATCCCAGGACGGCATGGCGGGACGGTTGCCGCCGCGCTTCTTCTTGGGCTTGGGCGGTGTGGACTCCGAGAATAGAGTGTCGCCTTCGTCGGACTTGCCCTCTGCCTTGTTCTCTTCCTTCGCAGTCTCCGTCGTTGCCTCGGCTTCCGCCGCGGACTGGGAAGACTGTGCTTCGTCGGTCGTTTCGTTCGCGGTGTCTTCCGCCTGCTTGTCCGTAACTTCTGAGTCGGCCTCGGCTCCGGGCGCGGTGGCTGCCGACGGCATAGAGTCCTGCGTCGGCTCAGCGGCGGAGGCGGAGCGAGAGGCTCTGCTCGGGCGCGGTGGCAGGGAAAGTATGGTTGCGTCCGTCGCTTCCTCAGGGCGGGAAGCCGGGGGATGAGCGGCGGGTGGGAACTCGTCATCTTCCATGACAATCGGTTGCTTTGTTCCGCGGCGGGCGGACAGCGTGTCAAGCATGGAAACGATGGACTCTCCGGAGTCTTCCTTCGCCTCGGGTGAGGTCTCTGCGCTCTGCAGGACAACGACCTCGTCTTCCACGCGGGAAGGTGAGGAAGCGGGGGAGGGTGCCAGGGGGCGCCACGGGGAATCCTTGACGGGGATCTCGGTTTCAGAGAGCCAGCGGGCTTCGTCGTTGAGAGCCGTCAGGGAGCTTGTCGACTGGTTGATGGTCCACACGGACCTTGTTTCGCGGCCCGCAACGGTGTACGTGGCGGTCAGCTCCCAGTTCTTTCCAACTTCGCGTTTGGCGTCCCATTCGATCGCTTCGGGGTTCACATCGCGAGACTTGAGGCGAGATGTGACGAGTTCCTCGACGGTGAGGGAGCCGATCTCGTGACCGATCCGATAGGCGCGGGCCTGGTTCGCCGCGTATTCGCGTTCGGCGAGAATCGGATACTCGTAGGGGGAGAGCTGGGAGATCGGCATGTTTGTTAGTTCGGACAGCTCTTCGAGGGACCGGCCCGCCCGGAAGTGGGCCTGGATATCCCTGGGGGACATGGGCTTTGGCTCCTCCGTCGGGCTCGGGACGCGGTCGCGGCGCAGGGCTCCGCGAAGCTCGTCGGTAATGGGCAACGAGTACCTGTTCCCGTCCGAGTCGTTCAGCGTCATGGTGTTTCCGTCGGGCTGAATCCCGAGGAACTCGAGCTCGAGCATATGTGGCCTCCTAGATGACATCTCCTCCTAGAGTGCCAGCTCAGGACATAAAAAGCGGGCAATCTTCACGGAGTGTTCACCATTCTAGCGGGCTGTCTTGACTCCGCCATTTCGGGACTTGCATAATTCGCACCAATGGGGCAATAATGTCCCCGCTACCAAGTAGGTAGCGTACCTAGGGTTTGGAAGCGTAGATAATGGCGACAGATTACGATGCACCTCGCAAGCGCGACGAAGACATGGAGGAGGATTCCCTCCAGCAGCTGAAGACCAGCCGCTCGGGCTCGCAGTCCGGTTCGGTTGATGTTGACGAGGCCGAGGCCGCGGATTCCTATGAGCTTCCGGGCGCTGACCTGTCGAACGTTGAGCTGTCCGTCTCGGTTCTCCCGGCACAGGCCGATGAGTTCACGTGCTCAGAGTGCTTCCTCGTCCACCACCGTAGCCAGCTGGCTTACGAGAAGGACGGAATGCTTATCTGCTCGGAGTGTGCGTCTTAAGAGATTCGACAAGCCTGTCGGGACGGCGGGAGCAGATCACCCAGGATTCAATGGGATCTGCGTCGTCAATGTTGTCGATCACGACCCCGGTTTTAACCCAGGGGGAGTAGCAGACAAAGTCCCGGCCGGAGGATTCGACTCCGAGCCGTTCGTGCATCCCATCCTCATCTAGTACATAGGCCTCGCCCAGATGGGCGAGGTCAATGTGTGCCCGGCCGCACTGCAACTCAATCCCGGTCGGTCCATTGCCCGCCTGGACGATCCGGACCTTGGGGACATGGCCCACAGGACAAACGGGACAATGATGGCGAGTGCCACGATCGCAATGTAGGTGGCGGTCAGCGAAAACGGGAGCCCAAGAAGGCCGAGCATCCCGGCAATAACGGCAGCGGAAATAAGAACGGAAGCCTTCGGGGTTAGCTTCTCTAAAAAGTACGTCACCTTTCCAGGATCCCACCTCCGGGCATCACCAACAAACCTATCTGATTGGTAGGGTAGTACCGTTCAAGACTGAAAGGCGCGACCATTGGGACTTTTCTCTCGTAAGAAGAGGCAGAACGCTGAGCCCGCAGTGGCGGACTCGGCTCAGGAATCGGCGGAGTCGGCGGTAGAAACTCCAGCAACCGACGGCCCCTTCGACATTGCGGAGGCACCCTCCGTTGAGGGAATGCACAATTTCGGCGTGCTTTACCTCCCGAAGCAACAGGGCGTCCGCGTCCAGTTCACGATCAACAAGAGAACCCGTGCAGCCATGGGAGCACTTGTTCAAATGCTCGGCTCCTCGCTGACCCTCAACGTTTATGCGGCACCGAAGACCGCTGGCCTGTGGCCCGACGTGCGCGACGAAATGGTTGACTCTATTACCAAGGATGGCGGCAGCGCGAACTTCCGCGAGGGCCCGTTTGGTCCCGAGGTGGAGGCCACCATTCCAAAGAAGGACGTCAACGAAGTTCGACACGTCCGCTACATTGGCGTCGACGGCCCCCGCTGGTTCCTCCGCGCTGCGGTGGAAGGCCAAGCCGTCATGAACACCGAGACTCGCGAAGCCATCTACGACTACCTGCGCAAGGTCGTGGTCGATCGCGGCTCCGAGGCTCATCCCGTCCGAGATCTTCTGGCTTTGGATATGCCGGAGGCAGCTCAGCAGCGTGTCGAAGAGAAGCTCGGCAAGGTTCCCGTGAAGAAGCCGCGCGGGCCGGAGCTTCCGGAGCTTGCGTGAGGATCGCCGGTGAGGTCGAGATCACGGGCAGGATCCAGGCGCTGACACTCCCGGCAGTGGGTTTCCATCCCACCTTCAAAGTGCGGCTCGCCAGTGACGAACTGACCGTCGACCTCGTCTTCGTCGGCCACCGGTCCCTCCCGGGCTTCCGGGTCGGCCGGCACATGACTGCGCGTGGCAAGATCGTCGCGGGTGACCACCCCGTTATCTACAACCCCATCTACTGGCTGAAAGCGGATGCCTCATGAGCGAGCGAGATAACCCGGACAACACCGTCCCGGATGAAACGCCGGCCAAAAAGACAGGCATAGCTTCCGTCGTTGCCGAGGACTTCTCGGTATGGCAGGCCGTCGGCGGTGTCCGCGGCCTCGCGGAGGCCGTCCTGCCTTCCGTTCTCTTTGTCATCGTTTTCCTGGTCACCAGTGAAATTGTTCCCGCCGTTGGCACGGCCATTGCCGTCGTCGTTATCTGCCTCGCGATCCGCCTGATCCAGCGCATCGACATCACGCCCGCTCTTGGCGGTGCCTTCGGTGTTGCCATATCGGGTATTTGGGCGTGGCGCTCCGGAGAGGCCGAGAACTATTTTGCGATGGGACTGTGGACCAACGGCGCCTACCTTGCCGTCTTTCTCATTTCCCTCATTGCCACCTGGCCACTCATCGGCGTTGCCGTGGCGCTCCTGCGTGGCGAGGATCAGTCGTGGCGCACGGACCCCGAACAGGCCTCCCGGAAGCGTCGCTACTATACGGCCACCTGGCTCTGGGTCGGACTCTTCGGGCTCCGTCTCGCCGTGCAGCTACCGCTTTACCTTGCGGATGATCAGGTCGGTGCCCTCGGCATCGCCCGTATCGTCATGGGCCCCTTCCTCTTCGCCATCGTCGCCTGGCTTACCTGGATGCTCTGTCGCGAACCTTCCGAGGTCCTGGCACCCACGGCAGGCCGGGCAGAAGGCGAGCACCGCGAGGCGGGGGCAGATACTCAGCACGTCGAGCGCGGTGATCGTGCCTCGGAGCGAGTTGAAGAGGCCCCGCGCGACCCGACGAACCACCCGGATTCATCCTCCGCACCGAATTCGTAGAGACCGCTAAGTTTCACCGTCGTCTGCATGGCTCTGCCAACGATTGACACCATACGCAGCGCATTGACCCCACAGGTTTTCTGTCCCGTGGGGTCAATGCCGTTCTTAATTGCTTGAGCTTGTTGCTACGGGTTGGGGTTTTACTCGTCGTCGATGTCTTCGTCGTCGGGGCCGCCGGAGCCCATGAGTTCACCGATGAGGTCGAGGTCGAGCTCGGCCTCTTCGGATAGCAGGATGAGGACCTGGTCGCCGGCTTCCAGGGTGAGGTCTCGTTCGGCTGGGAGCGGCTGACCGTCGCGCACAACCGTGGTGAGAACGGCTCCCGGCGGGAGGACTACTTCACCGATTGATAGGCCTACCACGGGTGCACTGTCCGGCAGGTTAGTCTGGAAAAGAGAAGCCCCCGACCGGTGGAAGTTCGCCATCTTCACCAGGTTGCCTTCGGAGACGGCTTCCTCAACGAGCGACGTCATGATGCGGGGCGTTGACACCGGTACGTCGACGCCCCAGTTCTCGTCGAACAACCACTCGTTACGGGGGTTGTTGACGCGAGCAATGACCCGCGGAACCCCGTAAACAAGCTTGGAGAGCATGGAGACCACAAGATTCGACTTGTCGTCTCCGGTAGCCGCGACAATGACATCGCATTCGTCGATCCCGGCTTCCGAGAGCGCCTTCGGATCGCAGGCATCGGCGAGGAGCCACTCGACGTCAGGAACGGAGGCCACTCTCATCGCGGAGCGTTCTTTATCAATCAGGGTGATGTCATGAGTCTGGGAGGATAGTTCGCGAGCAATTGAACGACCGACGGATCCGGCTCCGGCAATGATGACTTTCATTCGGTCACCTCCGACGGGCCGTCCGCGAGGACCGCTTCGATCCTGCGAATATGAGTGGGGGAGGCGGCCACTCTCACTTCGTCGCCCTGCTGGATAACGGTGTCGTAGCGGGGGAGAACACCCTCGCCGCCGCGTACGAGGAAAGCCACCCTGAGCGGTAGCAGGTCTTCGAGCTCTCCGATGGACCGACCAAGCCACGACTCGCCGACCTGGACGTGGTAGACGGATAGGTCGGCCGTGGAATTGCGGAGCTCGACCTGTGCGGGCAGGGGGATAAGCCTGCGCATGACCTGATCGGTTGTCCACGACACGGTGGGAACAGTTGGCACTCCGAACCGTTCGTAGATGGCGGCCCGTTCGGGATCGTAGATCCGGGCAACAACGTTGGATACGCCGAATGTCTCGCGGACCACGCGGGCAGCGATGATGTTCGAATTGTCGCCCGAGGAGACGGCGGCGAAGCCTTCAGCTTCCGCAATACCAGCCTCTTCGAGAGCTTCGCGGTCGAAGCCAACCCCGGTAACCTGCTGGCCCGAGAAATCGTCCGGGAGCCGGGAGAAGGCCTCGGAGTCCTGATCAATGATGGAGACGGAGTGACCGCGTTCGCTCAGCTCAATTGCGAGCGTGGCACCCACCCGACCACATCCCATAATGACGTAGTGCACGGTATGTTACGCTACCGCACCGGGCCGCGTGGCGTAGCCTGAATCCATTATGAATGTCGCATCCGCACCGAGTGAATTCCGGCGGCTCCGGATCGTCACCACGATCGGTCTCGCCTTCCTCGCTCTTATTCAGACCCCGCTGTCGATCACGCGTGCGGGGCTTGGCGCGACCATGTCGGAACGGTACTGGGGCGCCCTCGCTATCGGACTGGTTGTCCTTATCGGTATAGGTGCCGGCTACCATCTGCTGACAAAGGTTGTGCAGCGCACCGCCGACCACCAGCTGGTTGCTCGCTACGTCTCCGACAACCTCTCGGTTGTCGCCGCAGCCGCCAAGCTTGTCGGCTACGTTCTCGTTGTTGTGCTGGCCGTCGGATTCGCGGTGACCTCGTTCGTTCACCTGCTGAATCTTGAAACCGCGTCGGTTCCAGTAATTCAGTCGATTGTCATTCTTGTTCTCGCGGTCCCGTCCTTCGCTGGCTGGCAACCCCGGTCGCGAACCCTGTTTTTTGCCATGGTCCCGGCAGCGCTTGCGATCGTTGCTGTTCTCGTTGCCGGGCTCTTCCTCGAGCTCGTTGACGGGATCGATAGCGCAGGCCACGCCGCGGGCGGTATAGCGGTGACGTCGACGAATGCTGGGGTGTCGTGGCCGCTCGGAGAGGCCGCCCTGGGCGCTTGCCTACCGGCGGCGCTTATTGGGCTTATGACGGAGCGATCCTTCGGTGAGGCGACCACGAGAAGGATCGAGGTCCGAGCCCTCCTCAAGGTCCTTATTCCGACGCTGCTTCTCATCACGGCAACGATCTACCTCGTCCAGATTGCCACACTGTCACCCACGACCCGGCTTTCACCGATCCTGGTGATGGCGGAGATGTTCCTTGGCGGGGTGGCGGCTGCCGTTGCGGGAATTGCGTTCTGTGCGGGAGGGCTCGCTATCGGGCTTGCCGCATACTCGCAAGTGAATCTGCTCCTGCGTTCCCTTGCTACCGACGGGATTCTGCCAAGGCAAATGGCGGCGGCGGATGCGAGGGCGCCGAGGCGCTTCGTGGTCTCCATCATCGCGGTTCTCTGTGCCGGTGCCGCATACTTTGCCGAGACCTCTCTTGGCGTTTCAACGAGCCTCGTCCTCATCCTTTTTGCCTGCTTCGTGATGACCATGGCGGCGCTGGTGGCACGGGGTCGGAAAGTTCGGCGGGACTCGACTGTTCTCGCCGAACGCAATGGCGCGAAGGCATCAATCCGCTGGGGCCTGCTCCTCGGTGTCATGGCGCTTGTTATCATCCTCATCTCGGCCGTTGTGCAACCGGGGCACACACTCATTGCCGTTCTCGTTCTTGCGGTTCCCAGTGTTGTCCTACTCGCACAGCGCCGGGGTCGGGGCAAGATCGGCAAAACCCTTGCGGCCAGCGACCTGACCGAAGGTAGGACCCTCCCAACACGCGTCCACGCCATCGTCCTCGTTGAGCGACTTGACAGGCCCACGTTACAAGCCATCACCTACGCCCGGGCTACCCGTCCGTCGACGCTAACCGGTCTTGTGGTTGACGTTGACCCGGCAACGACCGAGGCACTGAGCCGGGACTGGACAGAGGCGGAGATGCCGGTGGAGCTCAGGATTCTTGGCACCCCCAGGGGCGCGGCACGCCGACCGGTCATTGAGCATGTTCGCTCGCTCCGCGCAGGCTCTCCGCGCGATATTGTCATCATCTATGCCCCGAGAGTCGTGTCCTCATCGGCCGCTTGGCAGCGGTTCTTTGTGCGGCACTCGACTCCGGCGCTATTGTCAGAACTTAAGCTCGAGCCCGGAGTGATCGTGGCCGAGGTCCCCTACCAGCTGGAAGACGTGGAAGAACAGTGAGAATTGACATCGAGGCAGGCCAGCCGGTTCACGGGGGATACACCCTGGCAAGAATCGACGGACGCATCGTTCTCGTCGAGGGCGCAGCCCCCGGAGAGAAAGTCGAAGTAGAAATCGATGACACCCAAAAGCCCTGGCGCGGCACGGTAACCGCCGTGCACGAGCCGTCCGCCGATCGTGTCCCTCATATCTGGGACGTTGCCGGCGGCGCCGAGCTTGGCTACCTCAAGCGCTCCGCGCAACTCGATTGGAAGACCGCGGTCCTCAACGACGCGATCGACCACCTTGGGGGAGGCCTCGCAGACCACCTCAAGCAGGGTGGCCTGACCGTCAAGGTCAACGAGGTCGGCCCGGGCCTTGGCACGAGAACCCGGCTTGACCTGGAGGTGGACGAGTCCGGCAAGCTCGCCATGTACGCGCACGGCACCAACACCCTGGTCCCGATCGATTCCATGCCGCTTGCGGCTGTCGCAATCAACGACATTATTGCCGACCAGGAAGCCTGGACGGGGACCTGGCAGCCCGGCGATAGCGTCCGCATCCTTGCACCGAGCGGGCAGGGCCCCGCCGTAGCCGTCGGTAAGGACGTCTACCGGGCCCCGGGGCAGAAGACCTCCTCCCGCGTGATGGAGAGGGCCGCCGGTTACACGTGGGAAGTAACCGCTACGGGATTCTGGCAAACCCACGAGAAGGCCCCCGTCACTCTGCTCGACGCCGTCATCAAGGGCGCCCGCCTGCGCAAGAGCGATCGCGTTGCCGAGTTCTACGGTGGAGCCGGCCTCTTTACGCTGCCGCTTACGAAGCAGGCGCGTGCGGTCCGCATGTGGGAAGGCAATGCCGGTGCCGTGAGGGACGCCAAGCGCAACGCGCCCGATGCGAAGATCACGCAGAGCCCGATCAATGCCAAGGTATTGGCCGAAGGCTCCAGGGGAGCCGACGTTGTCATTGCCGATCCGTCCCGGTCCGGGCTCGGCATTCCAGGGGCCAAGGCACTAGCAGCATCGGATGCTCAAGCCATTGCTCTTGTGTCTTGCGATCCCGCAGCCCTGGCACGCGACGTCTCCGCGATGGTCGAAGAAGGTCGAACCGTCCAGTCGCTTGCCTCCTACGACCTCTTCCCGCACACCATGCACATTGAGGCGGTAACGATTCTCAGCTAGCCGCGGAGTCCACTCATGAGACAGAAGCTCATGAGCGGACCCCGGCAAGCGGACAGGTCTGAGGCTAGGTGAACTGTGCGCGTGAACTGGGTAGAACCGCGGCATCGGCCCCAACCTGGGACGGGCTTCGGCCCCAGCCGGGGCGGGCACCGAAGCTGAATCAGTGCGCTTAATGTTGCTGAAAGGCACGCGGTTCCTGATGTCTGGTCACGTGCGATTGACCGGGGGAGTACCTGCACGTTTTGTGCAAAGGGTGTCCGACATTGGGAGCCTCGTGAAACACTGGCAGGAGCGGCCCTCCGGCACAATTTGAGTACTGGATTATGTCGTAACTTGAGCAAAGTGCGGCGGGTCTTCGGTTGTCGTAGGGCTCCAAATGAGATATCTTGAAATCGAGATATCGCGGTTTCGGCCGCTTGGATTGAGGAGTTAACGTGAGCGTTGACAGTTTTGGAGCAAAAGCCTCCCTGAGCGTCGGGGAGAAGGAATACGATATTTACCGTCTCGACGCGGTTCCCGGTCTTGACAAGCTGCCCTACAGCCTGAAGGTTCTCGGCGAGAACCTGCTGCGCACCGAGGACGGTGCGAACGTCACCAAGGACCACATCAATGCCCTGGCAAACTGGGACCCGAATGCTGAGCCGTCCGACGAGATTCAGTTCACCCCGGCCCGCGTTGTCATGCAGGACTTCACCGGTGTTCCCTGTGTCGTCGACCTGGCAACCATGCGCGAGGCAGTCGTCGAGCTCGGTGGTAACCCCGAGTCGATTAACCCGCTGAACCCGGCCGAGTTGGTCATCGACCACTCGGTCCAGATTGACGTGTTCGGCACCAATCAGGCTCTCGAGCTCAACATGGAGCGCGAGTACGAGCGCAACGGTGAGCGCTACCAGTTCCTGCGCTGGGGCCAGGGAGCCTTCGAGAACTTTAAGGTCGTCCCGCCCGGCACCGGTATCGTCCACCAGGTCAATATCGAGTACCTGGCACGCGTGACGATGGCATCCGAGGAAGACGGCAAGACCGTTGCCTACCCGGACACCTGTGTCGGCACCGACTCGCACACGACGATGGTTAACGGCCTCGGCGTGCTCGGTTGGGGCGTTGGTGGCATCGAGGCCGAGGCAGCGATGCTCGGCCAGCCCATTTCCATGCTGATCCCGCGCGTTGTTGGCTTCAAGCTCAAGGGCGAGATCCCCACCGGTGCAACCGCAACCGACGTTGTTCTGACGATCACCGAGAAGCTCCGCGAGCACGGCGTTGTCGGCAAGTTCGTTGAGTTCTACGGCGAGGGCGTGGCCGAGGTTCCGCTCGCCAACCGCGCCACGATCGGCAACATGTCGCCCGAGTTTGGCTGCACGGCCGCAATCTTCCCGGTTGACGACGTCACCCTGTCGTACATGCGCCTAACCGGCCGTAGCGAAGAGCAGATTGCTCTCGTCGAGTCCTACTCGAAGGAGCAGGGCCTTTGGCACGATCCGTCGGTTGAGGCCGAGTACTCGGAGTACCTCGAACTGGACCTGTCGACGGTTGTTCCGTCGATTGCCGGCCCGAAGCGTCCCCAGGACCGCGTCCCGCTGTCCGAGTCGAAGGAATCCTTCGCGGGCACCTTGCCCGACTACATTTCGGGCAAGGGCGTGGAGCCGACCGAGCTCGACCGCGAGATCGCGTCGACGATGGATGCGTCCGATCCAATTTCGCCCGAGGGCCACTCCGTTGAGGGCGACTCCCGCGAGGTCGCAGTTAAGGCAGCGACCCGTCCGCACCGCACGGTGTCAATTACGATGCCCGATGGCACGAAGACGACCCTCGATCACGGCGATGTTGTCATTGCCTCGATCACGTCCTGCACGAACACCTCGAACCCCGAGGTCATGATGGCGGCGGCGCTGCTTGCTAAGAAGGCCGCTGACCTGGGCCTGAAGTCGAAGCCCTGGGTGAAGACCTCGATGGCTCCCGGCTCGAAGGTTGTCACCGATTACTACGAAAAGGCCGGCCTGTGGCCGTCGCTCGAAGCGCTCGGCTTCAACCTTGTTGGCTACGGTTGCACCACCTGCATCGGTAACTCCGGCCCGCTCCCCGAGGACATCTCCCGCGTTGTCAACGAGGAAGATCTCACGGTTGTGTCGGTGCTGTCCGGTAACCGTAACTTCGAGGGTCGCATCAACCCCGACGTCAAGATGAACTACCTGGCGTCCCCGCCGCTCGTCATTGCCTACGCACTGGCCGGCACGATGGACTTCGACTTCGACAACGAGCCCCTCGGTCAGGACCACCTCGGCAACGACGTGTTCCTCGCCGACGTGTGGCCGAACCAGGAAGAAGTTCAGCAGACGATCGACGCCACGATCGACTCCGACATGTTCACCCGCAACTACGGTTCGGTCTTCGACGGTGACGAGCGCTGGCGCTCGCTCGACACCCCGGAGGGCAACACCTTCGTGTGGGAAGACGACTCCACCTACGTCCGCAAGGCACCGTTCTTTGACGGCATGGGCCTCGAGCCCGCACCGGTTGAAGACATCGCCGGTGCGCGGGTTCTTGCCAAGTTGGGTGACTCGGTCACAACCGACCACATCTCCCCGGCAGGTGCAATTAAGGCTGACTCGCCCGCGGGTCGCTACCTGACGGACCACGGCATTGCGCGCAAGGATTTCAACTCCTACGGCTCGCGCCGCGGTAACCACGAGGTCATGATTCGCGGTACGTTCGCGAACATCCGCCTGCGTAACCAACTTCTCGACAACGTTGAGGGCGGCTACACGAAGAACTTGCTGACCGGTGAGCAGGAGTCGATCTTTGACGCCTCCGAGGCATACCGCGAGGCCGGTGTTCCGCTCGTCGTTCTCGGCGGCAAGGAATACGGTTCCGGTTCGTCCCGCGACTGGGCCGCGAAGGGCACGTCCCTCCTCGGTGTCAAGGCAGTCATCACCGAGTCGTTTGAGCGCATTCACCGCTCGAACCTCATCGGCATGGGTGTCCTGCCCCTCGAGTACCCGGCTGGCAAGACCGCCGACTCGCTCGGACTGGACGGCACCGAGACCTTCTCAATCTCGGGCATCACCGCCATCAACGATGGCCCGACCCCGAAGACCGTCAAGGTTGTCGCAGTCAAGGAGAACGGCGAAGAGGTTACCTTCGACGCTGTTGTCCGCATCGATACCCCCGGCGAGGCCGACTACTTCCGTCACGGAGGCATCCTCCAGTACGTGCTGCGTTCCCTCGTGAAGTAACGAGACGCGGGTAAAAGTACCCTGGGTGGGCAGTGATCGTCAGGTCACTGCCCACCTTTCCTTTGCGGTTTTGCGCCATGCCACAGTGCAGGTACCTGGCGAGGCAGGTGTGTGCTTCGAACGGGCGTGGGCTGGGTGGCCAGCTTCGATAGGGGGATGCGCTGCATAGAGTAGCCGGGGTGCCGGGCTCGATTGGATCGCGGAGCTTGATCGGGTCGTGGGCCTTGATCGGATCATGGAGCTCGATTGAGTTGTGACGTTACTGCGATGAGCGGGCGCGGGCCGGTTAATAAGAGCGCAAAGGATGGCCCGGAGTCAGATTTATTGCGTGACTTCGTTGTTCGTTCGACAACGCGAGGGCTCTCGGCATGGCCGGCAATCGACGCTTAGGCCTCGTGTTTAATTGACCAGTGTCAAGTAAATACAGTGAGAATCGGATGGGATGCGCATGCGGCCGGTCGTGAACTGGATGGAGGAGCATCAGGTTGTGCTCTACATTACCGGGCTCGTTCTCGGTGGTTTGGTCGGGCTGGCCTGGCCCGAGGTTGCATACCCGGCAGAGCTCGCGATCCATCCTGTGTTGGCACTGTTGCTCTACGCCACGTTTCTCGGCATTCCATTTGGACGGATCGGCCGAGCATTCAGAGACTGGCGTTTCCTGTCGACTATTCTCGTCACTAACTTCGCATTCGTTCCGCTCCTTGTTTGGCCACTGACGCAGATTGTCGCGAATGACCAGGTCCTCCTTGTCGGCGTACTTTTCGTGCTCCTAACCCCCTGCATCGATTACGTTATTGTCTTTGCTGGCCTTGCGGGCGGCGACGCGGAGCGGCTCTTGGCGGCCACTCCGTTACTCATGATTGCCCAGATGTTCCTGCTACCACTGTATTTGTGGCATTTCGTTGGCTCGGACTTTGTCGGCTCCGTAGAGTTCGAGCCTTTCGTTGAGGCATTCGTCCTCATGATCGCCCCGCCCCTCACGGCCGCCGCTTTCACTCAATTTGCTGCGGCCCGCTTGCGGATTGCAGGGAAGGTTCGAGCAACTGTCATGGGCTTGATGGTGCCGCTGATGGTTGTCACGCTAGCCACCGTGGTTGCCTCCCAAATAGCGCGGGTGAGTGAGAGGCTCGGGTCCGTCCTTCTCGTCGTTCCGGTCTTTGTCCTTTTCGCCGCGATCATGGTCGCAGTTGGGACCGTCGTTGGCAGGGTCGCCGGTCTGGATGTGGCCGGTCGGCGTGCTCTCGTATTCAGCGGCGTGACTCGCAACTCGCTGGTCGTACTTCCGCTGGTGCTCGCCCTTCCTCCGGCTTTGGACCTAGCGTCGCTGGTCGTGGTCACCAGACGCTTATCGAACTCGTTGCCATGGTCTTCCTTGTCCGGCTGGTGCCGCGCCTCGTGCCAACCGGTGAATAGCCCGAGGCCGAAACACCCGAGCTAACGGAGGGGTCTCGCTTGGGTGTTTTCTTCCCTCGAAAAGATCCGAGTATGAAGCAGGGATTTGGGTGCGAAGTATCGACCTTGCGGGTAAGTGCTAAAATGGGTTGCATGTGGGTCGCGCAGGTCAAAGGTGCTACAGTGCGCACCGTTTTCCCTCGTAACGTGATGCGACACGGGGAAATGTGCCCGCGGTGAGCATCAGGTCACTGCTCATCTTCCCTGTGCAGACTTCACGCGTGGCCGCAGGGCCGTCTTCTCGCTTCTCCTTGCGGCTTCGCGAGGGTGCTGCTTCGTGGGTGGCAGCTAAGTAGAGCCGCCACGTCCGCCGGTCAGCTAACCGGACGGGGGAGATGTCCACGTTTTACAAGTCGCGATAGAGGACTGTCGCGGTGAAGATAGGGGTATGTCGAAGAAACAAGCAGTGTGGGCGATCGCCGCGAGCGCAGTCGTCCTCTCCGCGTGCTCGGGCGGCAATGACCCGGAGCCGACCGTCACGGTGACTGCGGAAACGGTTGCGCCTTCGACTGACCCCGAGGTCCCCTCAGACTTTAGGGACGACGCTACTCGTGCTTCGCTCGACTTCGCGATAACAGTGGTGGACGAGAGAAGGCAGGAGGGCGGCAATGCCGTTGTGTCACCAGCTTCGATCAGCTATTCGATGGTGATCGCGGGAACCGGTGCGGTCTGCACGAATGAGGAAGCGTTGGTGAGTGCCTTGGGAGTACCCGCTGAAGAGCGGGAAAACACCTACCTGTCTCTCGCAGCTGACCTGGCTGGGCGAGAAGAGGCCGATTATGCGACACGGCTCTCCGGGCTGATTCTGTCGAATTCGACGACGGGACGTGCCGACAACGAAGCACTGTCGGATCTCGCGGAACGCTACTCCCTATCCCATATGACGGTCCCTGAGAGCGAGATCGGGATAACGGCTGACATGTGGGCCCTGGATGCTTCGGACGGTCGTCGCGATGGTTTGGCGGCACCGCTGTCGGCTTCTGCCGACTATTCAGTTCTACTCAATCTTTCTTACTGGAGTACGTGGAGCGCGAGTGCAGACGTGACAACCCTGGACTTCGAGTTTGAGGACGGCAGGCGGGAGCCGGTTCCGGCTCTGGAGTTGCCGGCCCTGGCTTGGGAGGCGGATAGTGGCACGATCCTCGAGCTTCCCACCACATCACCCGACAGCACCTATCTGTACTATCCGGATGTTGCAGGAACTCTTGGGGATCTGACGGCCGACGATTGGGCAATTCCCGGCGAGGGCCAGGAGGTTGTGTTGACCGTCCCGACCCTTTCCGCAAGTGTGACAACCAACGTTGAAAATCTTGGGGACCAATCGTTTCTCGCCTCCGGTTGCGAGAATCCTGGCTTTGGAGCTTCGGCCGAAGGAAGCCTTGCCAGCCAGCATGCTTCCTACGAGTTCGGGGTGGACGGAATCGCAGCCGATCACGTGGGCGATGTGGTGGAGCCGGGGAGAGAAACGACCACACCAGATAGGCCTGGGACGAATGCGAAGATCATTGCGGTGGACCGCGCTTTTGCTGTCATGACGGTCGATGAGGAAACTGGATGGGCGATTCTCTACGGAATGATCGGTGACCCGACGGTGCGGAACTAGATCGCATCGAGGTCGCAACAACAAATCGCGCCGGTAGCAATGCCGTAAGTCGGCATACCTCACGTCAAAAGCAGACCCGTTGGGCGTGCAAGCACCGTGCTTGGACAATGCATGGGCGCGGCACCAGCAGACGAGATCGACCGAAAAGGAACGAGCAGATGATGAAGAAGACAGTACTGGCAACGGCACTGTTGCTGACCATTGCCGCATGTGGCACCTCGGCAGACGAACCCGAAGGCGAGGAGACAACGACGCCGGATAGCGAAACCAGTCACGTTGTCACCGATGAAGAGTACGAGCGGGCAACCGATGCCTCGCTGGAATCTTCGATTGACGTCCTGCGGGCGCAAGACGCAGACAACGGCCTCATTTCACCTGCGTCGCTCAGCTATGCGTTGGCAATGGCGGGGGAGGGCGCCCAGTGCGAGACACTCACCGAAATCAACGAATTCCTGGGCGTGGAGGACGGCTCGCGGTCGACGATCTATCCGGGTCTTTTGCGGCCTGCCAATAAGAGCGGCGAGGAATACGTGACGGGGTTCAGCGCTGCCGTTGCACACAATACGGGGGTGCCCGATACGAGGCTGGACGTTCTCGAGAATGTTGCCGAATCCTATGATGCGGACCTGTTCTCGGACTCTCTCACCAATCTCCAGCCTGCCCTTGACTCGTGGGTTGAGGAGTCAACCGGCGGCCTCCAAACCCAGCTACCAGTTCCGCTACCCGAAAATACTGCGACGGGTTTCATCACCGCCATGCACTACGAGACCGAATGGCAGGGTGATGCGACGAAGACGACGTTCGAGTTCACCAGCTCAGATGGTCAGGTGGAAGATGTGCGCGGAGTTTACCTGCCGGGAAACGTTACTGCCCGGGAGGCGGACCGCGGCACGATCCTGGAACTGCCAACGGACTCACCCGATACAACCTACGTGTTCTACCCGGATGAAGTCATCGATCCCGCCGACCTGACCGCCGATGACTGGGACCTGGAGGACGCCGGAGAGCCTACGGATGTGCACCTGCGTATTCCCGCGGTTGACTTCGACTCCCAAACCGATGTCCTTAAGTACAAGGATGATATTGGCTTACCGAACATCGACGCGAAGGAAGAAGGTTGTGGCCTGGCTGGATTCTCGAAGTCGGAGCAGCATTCGGTTGAGATCGTTGTTCAGAAAGCAACGTTCAAGCTTGACGATGAGGGGATTGCCGCCTCGGCCGTCACCGAAATTATCGGCGAGGCAGGTGCTGCACCGGGCCAGGAAGAGCCCGTTATCATCAACGTTGACCGACCCTACGCCGTCCTCACCGTCTCCGAAGACACCGACTGGGCACTCATGTACGCCACTATCACCGACCCCGGTGCGATCACCCCCGCCATGTACTGAAACACCGAAGCGCTCGTTCCTGCCGCCGACAGGTACGGCACATCACCAGCCTCCTGATCGCGGGATAATGGGTGTTACGGATACACTGTCACGGTGATTATTGGCCAGAACGTCTCGATGCGAATCGGTACCCGCGAACTCCTGACGGATGCGAACTTCCGCATCGACAAGGGTATGCGGATTGGTCTTGTCGGCCGCAACGGTGCAGGCAAGACCACCCTGACCCGCCTCCTCGCCGGGGAGGGCGTTACCTCCGACGTTATTGAACACACGGGGCACATCACTCGCTCTGGCGAGATCGGCTACCTTCCGCAGGATCCCCGCACCGGCGACCTGAGCATACTGACCCGCGACAGGGTCCTGTCCGCCCGCGGGATCGACGAGACAATCCGCAGGATCCGCAAGGCCGAAACCGACATGGGAACCATGACGGGAGCGAAGCAACAAAAGGCCATGGAACGCTATGTCCGCCTCGATGCAGAGTTCACTGCGGCAGGCGGATGGGCGGCTAACTCCGAAGCAGCATCGATCATGGCTGCCCTTGGTCTTCCCGACCGCGTTATCAACCAGCCGCTCGAAACACTGTCCGGCGGTCAGCGCCGCCGCGTTGAACTTGCCAGGATCCTCTTCTCCCAGGCCGAAACTCTCCTCCTCGATGAGCCAACAAACCACCTCGATCACGACTCAATCTTGTGGCTTCGCGACTACCTGAGGAACTACTCGGGTGGCTTCGTTGTCATCTCCCACTCCGTCGAACTGCTCGATGAAACCGTCAACAACGTGTGGCACCTGGACGCAAACAGGGCGGAGCTCGACGTTTACTCCATGGGCTGGAAGCTCTACCTCAAACAGCGCGAGACGGACGAGAAGAGACGCCGCCGCGAACGGGCCAACGCCGAGAAGAAGGCCTCAACCCTCATGGCGCAGGCCGACAAGATGAGGGCGAAGGCCACGAAGGCCGTGGCCGCCCAGAACATGGCGAGGCGAGCCCAGAAGATGCTGCAGGGACTCGAGGCGGAACGGTCTGCCGACAAGGTGGCAGCGCTCCGGTTCCCCACCCCGGCTCCCTGCGGAAAAACGCCGCTCACCGGCCACGAGCTGTCGAAGAGCTATGGCTCGCTCGAGGTCTTCGCCGGCGTGGACCTGGCGATCGACCGCGGCTCCAAGGTCGTCATCCTCGGCCTCAATGGTGCAGGTAAAACAACGCTCCTGCGGATCATGGCAGGCATTGAAGAGGCCGATACCGGAGTGGTTCAACCCGGCCACGGCCTCAAACTTGGCTACTACGCACAGGAACACGAGACGATCGACACGGGTGCGACCGTATACGAGAACATGAGGCGAGCCGCCCCTGATCTCGATGACACAAATGTTCGTAACGTTCTTGGTTCGTTCCTGTTCTCCGGGGATGATGCCAACAAACCGGCGGGCGTCCTGTCCGGTGGCGAAAAGACCCGTCTGGCCCTCGCAACCCTCGTCGTGTCGGCCGCGAATGTTCTCCTGCTCGACGAGCCGACGAACAACCTCGACCCGGCCTCACGCGAGGAAATCCTCCGTGCGCTACGCACGTATGAGGGGGCGGTTGTTCTCGTCAGCCACGACGAAGGCGCCGTGGAAGCTCTCAACCCTGAACGGGTCCTGCTGCTACCCGACGGGGACGAGGATCTCTGGTCGGACGACTACCTGGAACTCATCGCCCTCGCCTGATTCCGTCCGCCACAGACCGACCCTCCTACATAGTTGACCATGCCACGTAGCGGGCCGCCCGCACGAAAAACCAGTAAACGTTGCGCGAAACTGCGCTGGTTACTCGGGGTGGGTGGTGAGGATGTCGTGGACGTCGAGAACGACGGTGGAAAGACGGGGCCGCGGTCGTCAGCGTCCGATGCTACCGGCCTCGTCGAGAATGCTGTCCTCGATCTCTTCGTCGGTCGGGCCGGAACGGCGGCGTGAGGGCCTCTCGGTTTCCTTGAGAAGCCCCAGGTCCCGCAGCTCCTCATCGGTGAGGTCAAGTTCGGAAAGATCGACTCCGTCAACCACCCACGAGTTCTCCTTAGACTCGCGGCGGGCAAGGATTGGGACAACGGCCAGGGCTGCGACCGCAAAGAACCGCCACTCCCAGGTGTATGCCAGGTGAGAGCCAAGCGAGGTTGACGGCTTCGGATAGGGCTGGGGTGCACCCGCGGCATTGCTACCCGGCTGATCCGCTGACAGTTCGAACCGACCATCAAAGAACTCCGGCAGGCCGGCAGTCACCGAATCCGGTAGTGCCTCCACCACTTTTTCAGGCGTGACCGTGTATAGGTATCCCTCTGCGGGAACCCTGTCATGAGGTTGCTCGGAGGGCCGCGTGCGGGCTTGGATTGTCACCTCTCCGGTCGGAGCTTCGGGAACGAATCCTTCCACTCCAGCATCGCCATCGGCTTGGATACGGGGAATCCATCCGCGATCCACAATAACGGTGATTGGTTCGCCGTTACTCTCGGTAACGAAGAGATTGATGACTTGGTAGGCGGCTGAGCCGCTCACCGAACGGCCACGCAACAGGAGCTGAGAATCCGGTACGAATTCCCCGGTCATCTCCACCAGCTGCCACTCGTCCTCGTCAGCCTCAACCTGCTCGATCGTCGTTGTTGGCTGGTCCCAGGTTCCTTTGATCTGCTCGGCTGCCGCAACCTTCTCGTGGTAGCGACCCATCTGCCACTCACCAAGGAAGTAGCAGACTATTGACGCAAGGATCATGAGGATGATGAGGCCGATCCACCGAGGCGAGGCCAAGAAGGAGTATTTGCTCATTATCGGAGGAACTCTCCTTCCCCCAATGATGTGTTCCGATAGAGCTCGATCTGTCCCTGCTGCTCAACAACGGTTGGGGCGGGCCCCTTCTCACGACCCGCGTTTGCTACGAGGACGGCGATAGCGGGGATGATAACGGCGGCGGCCGCAAGAACAATGCGCACCGGCCAGCTCGGAATGATCAGGAAAAGAATGAAGCAGACCATGCGAACGATCATGGAGAACAGGTAGCGTCGGCTCCGGCCCTTAATGTCCTCCTCGAGGGCACGCCGGACCGATGTCACAGACACGATCTTGGCGGCTCGTTTACGCATACCACTAGGTTACGCCACCTCGATGAGAACGAGAGAAGCGCAGGTATGAGAAGCGCTAGGCTTAACCCATGAAACTTGTTCTCATGCGCCACGCCAATGCGGCAGGTGGCTCGCCCGACATTGCTCGCCGTCTCGATGACGAGGGGAGGGCACAGGCCAAGGCCCGAGGCAAGGACCTCGCCAGCTTCGACTTCGATGTTGCGCTTGTTTCCGCAGCATCCCGAACCAAGGAAACGTTCCGACTCCTCCAGCTCGACGTTGAGGACGTGAGGGAAGAATCCGATCTGTACTTCGGTTCCCACGAGACAATCCTGCTGCTCCTCAATTCCCTTCCCGACACTGCCGAAACCGTTCTTGTCGTCGGTCACGAACCCACGATCTCCCAGGCAGCTGCAATCTTTGGAGCGGAGAGCGAGCGGGCCCAAGAAATCCGCGGGGGAGTATCTCCCTCAACCGCAATCGTCCTCGAATTCAAGAACTGGAACGGCCCCGCCGAGATCGTCGAAATCTTCGCAAACTAGATTCGTTCCCGTTCGCCAAACACTCCCGGCATGAACCGGTGGTCCGCGACCCAACGACTGGCGGCAACCGGTCGTGAATTGCCCAAGAACTGAGCATGATCGCTAGTTCGGATACTCACCGATAGCGGAACCGGTCCCAGAAAAGGGCCGGTTCCGTTTTGTCTGTCGTCAGCAGCCCGTGGCGTGCTTCATTGGTACCTCGCGTGTGAGAGGCCTACGCCCACCCGAAGAGAGCGCCGACGGCATCGAGGCGGTTGAAGGAAATGTTGGCGTCGGCCTGTTCACGGACCACCGGCTTGGCCTGGAAGGCAATGCCGAGCCCGGCAACTCCCAGCATCCCCAAATCGTTGGCACCGTCACCGACGCAGACAACGCGGGAGAGCGGGATGCCCTGCCTGTCCGCCCATTCCTGAACCTGCGCGGTTTTTGCTTCGCGGTCCACAACGGGGCCGATGGTGCGCCCGGTGAGGAGACCGTCTTCTACCTCAAGTTCGTTGGCGATCCACTGGTCGACTTTGAGTTTTGTCGCAAGCGGGTCGAGGACCTTGGTGAAACCGCCGGAGACGAGGCCGAACGTGGCGCCGCGTGCGTGGGCGAGTTCGACAAGCGTGTCGGCGCCCGGGGTGAGGACAACGTCCTTGGCCACGTCATCGATCACGGTGACCGGTAGGTCCTTGAGTGTTGCCACGCGATCACGTAGGGACTCGCCGAAGTCCAGTTCGCCTCGCATGGCGCGGTCGGTGACAGCCGCAACCTCGTCCTCGGTGCCGGCCCGGCGGGCAAGGAGCTCGATCACTTCGTCGCGAATAAAGGTGGAGTCGACATCGGTGACGATCAGGGCGGGGCCGTGCTCGGCGAGATCACCCCACGTGAGGGCGGTGTCGATGAGAAGGGCTGTGGCAGGGGAAACAAGCTCATCTTCCCAGCCCTCGAAGGAGCCTGTGACGGTACCGAAGAAGGTTGCTGCGGCAAAGCCTTCGACCGGCACCTCCTCGAAGCGAAGCCCGGTTGTGCGGGATGCCAGGTAGTTCTGGGCGTGGCTCACATAGGCCTGGGACAAAGGGCGAGGGGACACGAGCCCGAGACGGACCGTGTCCCCTTCGTTGGGATACGTCATTTCTTCACAATAGTGTTTTTCGGAACGACGACGATACCCGACTCGGTCACGTGGTAGCCGCGCGCCTTGTCCTCTTCGGGATCGATGCCAAGCTGTGCGCCCTCTTCCACCCTGACGTTCTTGTCAAGAATGGCCTTCGAAATCGTTGCATTACGACCGATGTTGACGTTGTCGAACAGGATCGAGTTGCGGACCGAGGACCAGGAGTTAATCCGGACGTGGGGCGATAGGACAGAGCCCATAACCTCACCGCCGGAGATGATGACACCGGGGGAGATCAGGGAGTCCAGCGCGTGCCCGAGCCGCTCGTGGTGCCCGTACACAAACTTGGCGGGGGAAGGCCCGTGTAGCCGGTGAAGAGCGGCCACTTGTCGTTGTACAGGTTGAAGACCGGGGACACGGCAATGAGATCCATGTTTGAGTCGTAGAACGCGTCGATCGTTCCCACGTCGCGCCAGTAGTTGCGGTCCTTGTCGGTCGAACCCGGGACGTCGTTGAAGGTGAAATCGTAGAGTCCGGCCTGGCCGGCTTCCACGAACTTCGGAACGATCGAACCGCCCATGTCGTGCGACGAATTGTCATCTTCGGCGTCCGCCTTGAGGGCATCGAGGAGGGCGTCGGTGTTGAACACGTAGTTGCCCATCGAAGCGAGCACCTCGTTCGGGGAATCCTTAAGACCGGTGGCATCCGTCGGCTTCTCCAGGAAGGCCCTCATCTTGACCGGGTTGTTCGGATCGGCGTCGATGACACCGAACTGGTCCGCGAGCGACAGGGGCTGACGGATGCCGGCCACGGTCATGGGGAAGCCTGAATCAATGTGGGACTCAATCATCTGGGAGAAGTCCATGCGGAAGATGTTGTCAGCGCCAAGAATGGCAACAATATCGGGGCGTTCGTCCTCAATGGTGTTGAGTGACTGGTAGATGGCATCCGCAGAGCCGAGGAACCAGTTCTTGCCCTTGCGCTGCTGGGCGGGGACGGGGGCGACGTAGTTACCCAGGAGGTTCGACATGCGCCAGGTCTTAGCGACGTGACGGTCGAGGGAGTGCGACTTGTACTGGGTCAGGACAACGATCTTCAGGTACCCGGAGTTCACCAGATTGGATAGCGAGAAGTCGATTAGTCGGTAGATGCCGCCGAAGGGAACTGCCGGTTTTGCGCGCTCAGCCGTGAGCGGCATGAGGCGTTTTCCTTCGCCACCGGCGAGGACAATGGCGAGGACACGGGGATTAGATCTCATAACCACAACTATACCCAAGACAGTGATGGGGACCACCGAGTTTGCAGAAATTCTTATCTTCCATCGGTACGATGGGGAGGGAGTTGCAGACATCTAGAAAGGTGCATCCAATGAGGGTTGATTTACTATCGCGCGAATACCCGCCCAATATTTACGGTGGAGCCGGTGTCCACGTTGCTGAGCTCTCTAAGGTGCTTGCGGCGCACGCCGATGTCCACGTCCATGCTTTTGACGGGCCGCGCGAAGCGGGCCTGGTCGACGGCGTCACGGTCAACGGCTACGACTATCTCGACGGGCTGGAAGGCAATGATGCCATCAAGACCTTCGGTGTTGACCTGCAAATGGTCGGGGGCGTCGAAGGTGCCGATATCGTCCACTCTCACACCTGGTACGCGAACCTTGCGGGTCACCTGTCTGGACTCATGTACGGAATCCCGCACATCATTTCCGCCCACTCGCTCGAGCCTCTGCGCCCGTGGAAGCGCGAGCAGCTCGGTGGCGGCTACGAACTCTCGTCCTTTGCTGAGAAGACCGCCTACGAGGGGGCGGCGGGGCTCGTCGCCGTTTCCCGTGCAATGAGGGAAGACATTCTCCGTAGCTACCCGAACGTGGACCCCGATAAGGTCGAGGTCATTCACAACGGCATCGACCTCGATGCTTGGAAGCGGCCCGATTCCATGGATGAGGCAGAAGAGTACTTCCGTTCCTACGGTCTGGACCCGGAGCGTCCAACGGTCATCTTCGTTGGCCGCATCACCCGCCAGAAGGGTGTGCCGCACTTCCTCCGCGCCGTCGCCCAGCTTCCCGAGGAAATCCAGGTCATTCTCTGTGCCGGTCGCCCCGACACAAAGGAGATCGTGGATGAAGTTCGCGGCCTCGTCGAGGACCTCCAGAAGGACCGCGACGGAATCGTCTGGATCGAAGAGCACCTCAGCCACGAGAAAATGGTCTTCCTCCAGTCCATGTCGACAACCTTTGTCACCCCGTCTGTTTACGAGCCCCTCGGCATCGTGAACCTCGAAGCCATGGCGTGTGGGCTTCCCGTGGTTGGCTCCGACACCGGTGGTATTCCCGACTGCATCGTCCACGACGAAACGGGCCTTCTCGTTCCGATCGAGCAGGTCGATGACGGCACGGGCACCCCGAAGGATCCGGAACGTTTCGAAGCTGATCTTGCAGCGGCGCTCACCGAGGTCTGCTCCGATCAGGAGCTCGCCGCCCGCATGGGAGCCGCCGGACGTAAGCGCGTGGAAGAGCACTTCTCTTGGGAGTCGATCGCCGTCAAGACGATGGACTTCTACACCCGTGTCCTCGAGCATTTCTGAGGTGCACTAAACTCGTGCCCATGGGAGATGTTCTAGAACTTCAGCAGGTAACGGTGCGGCGCGGGGGCCGCAACATTGTGGACCACGTGGACTGGTCCGTGAGCGAGGGTGAGCGCTGGGTCATTCTCGGCCCCAACGGGGCGGGAAAGACCTCGCTCATCCAGCTCGCTGGCGCACGCCTGTTCCCGACCACGGGGAATGTGACAATCCTCGGAGAGACGGTCGGCAAGACGAATGCCTCCGAACTTCATCCTCTGATCGGCCTTGCCTCCTCGGCACTCGACTCCAGGATTCCCGGTTCCGAGCGCCTCCACGACGTCGTGCGGACCGGGGCTTACGGCGTGACCGTGCACTGGCGGGAGAAGTACGACGAGGAAGATGACATGAGGGCCAGGGGCTTGCTTGCGACCATGGGCGTCGGGGAACTCGCGGACCGCACGTTTGCTTCGATTTCCTCCGGTGAAAAGAAGCGCGTTGGTATTGCCCGCGCTCTCATGCCCGACCCGGAGATCCTCCTTCTCGACGAGCCCGCCGCCGGTCTTGACCTGGGTGGCAGGGAGGAGCTCATGGGCTCGTTGAAGACGCTTGCTCACGGCGATTTTGCTCCCTCGATGGTTCTCGTGACACACCACGTGGAGGAAATCCCGGCAGGATTCACTCACGTTCTGCTCATCAAGGACGGCACGGTTCTTGATTCGGGAGCGGTCGACGATGTGCTGACCAGCGAGAACCTGTCAGACTGCTTCGGCATCAAACTTGATCTAGAGAAAACTGGGGAGCGCTACACCGCTCGAGCGCACCTGTCGTAGCCTGAGGGTCACCTTTGTCGCTCTATACTGGGAGTGCCCCAAGCAGGAGGAGAAAAGTATGAGCTGGATGGCCTGGCTGATTATCGCTATCGTCCTCGGAATCATCGAGATTCTGACGGTCGATTTCACATTCCTCATGCTGGCGGGCGGCGCACTCGCCGCTGCGGGTGCCGCTGGTCTGACAGAAAATCTGGCGATCCAAGTCCTCGTCTTTGCCGCAGTTTCGGTGCTCCTTCTTTTCACGGTGCGCCCGTGGGCGAGGAACCACCTTCAGCGGTCCACTCCTGACACCGCGACCAACGCGTCCGCTCTGCTCGGCATGCCGGCAGAGGCCCTGTCCGATGTGACGGCGCGCGGTGGCCGCATCAAGCTTGACGGTGAAGTGTGGTCCGCTCGGACCTACGGGGCTGTCATCCCGGCTGGCTCGATCGTCATTGTCCAAAAAATCGACGGTGCCCACGCCATCGTCCACCCTAGGTAAGGAATCATGCCCGAGAACTTCGAACCCGGACAGATCATCCTCTGGATCCTGCTCCTTGTTATTATTCTTTTCATCGGCGCGGCCCTCTTCAAGGCCGTCCGGATTGTCTCGCAGGGCGAGGCCCAGATCGTGGAAAGGCTCGGCAAGTACCACAGGACACTGACGCCGGGCATGCACTTTCTCGTGCCCTTCATCGATCAGATCCGCCAGCGCGTCGACCTTCGTGAACAGGTCGTTCCGTTCCCGCCCCAGCCCGTTATTACGTCCGACAACATTGTTGTCAACATCGACACCGTTATTTACTACCAGGTGACCGGACCGGAGGCCGCGACCTACGAGATCGCGAACCCCATGGCCGGTATTGAACAGCTTGCTGTTACGACCCTGCGTAACATCATCGGTTCGATGGACATGGAGCAGGCGCTCACCGGACGCGACCAGATCAACGGTCAGCTCCGCGGCGTCCTCGATGAGGCAACCGGCCGCTGGGGTATCCGCGTTAATCGCGTTGAGCTCAAGGCCATTGACCCGCCGGCGACGGTCCAGTCGGCCATGGAGCAGCAGATGAAGGCCGAGCGTGACCGCCGTGCCGCCATCCTCACCGCCGAAGGCATCAAGCAGTCCGCTATCCTCACCGCCGAGGGTGAGAAGCAGTCCGCGATTCTCCGCGCCGAAGGTGATGCCCAGTCCACCATTCTCCGCGCACAGGGCGAATCCCGCGCCATCCTTCAGGTGTTTGACGCTATCCACCGCGGTAACGCCGATCCCAAGCTACTCGCCTACGAGTACATTCAGATGCTCCCGAAGATCGCCGACTCCGAGTCGTCGAAGATGTGGATCATCCCGACCGAGCTCACCGAGGCACTCAATTCCGTTACCCAGGGCTTCGGCGGCAAGCCGAACGGGCCCACCGTCGACACTGACGACAACGGGTACCAGCCGAAGGTCGACTTTGGCGAGGACGAGGACGACGTCGCCGACGCGCTCCGCAACACGGCACTGCCGGACATCGACGATGCTCTAGCAGCCGCGAAGGGTGAAGCCGCACGGGCCACGGATGAAGCGTCCGAGGCCGGCGAAACCTCCGGCCGCCGGGCACGCCGCGACGACCTCAAGGGTCAGGACCCGGATCGCCCGCACCCGGACGAGAACAAGTAGACCCAAAATTATCAACAGATAGCAATACCGTGTGAAGCGGCGGGTGCCTCGGTACCCGCCGCTTCACCATGGAAGGACCACCGTGTACGTGGAACTGACAGCGGCCGATGATCGGCTTGTCGACTACACATCGCTCACCGATGTGGCGCTCCGAAAGAAGCTCGAGACCGAGCGCGGACTGTACATGGCGGAGTCCACGAACGTCATCATGAGAGCCGTTCAGGCCGGCCACAAGCCCCGCTCATTCCTCACCGCGCCCAAGTGGCTGGACTCCATCACCCCGTGGGTGGAGGCCGCCTGCGGCAGTCCAGACGGGGGAGACACCCCCGTCTACATCGCGGACGAGGAAGTCCTTGAAGCAATTACCGGGTTCCACCTTCACAGGGGCGCTATGGCGGCCATGAATAGGCCGGTTCTGGCCGAGCCGCTTGACCTGCTAGAAGACGCCCGCCTTATCGCAATCATTGAGAACCTCGTTGACCACACGAACGTGGGAGCGATCTTCCGATCGTGTGCGGCCCTCGGTGTCGATGCGGTTCTTGTGAGCCCCGGATGTGCCGACCCGCTCTATCGCAGGTCCGTCCGAGTATCCATGGGAACTGTCTTCCAGGTGCCGTGGACCAGGATGACGCAGTGGCCGGGCGGACTGTCCACACTTGCCGAAAACGGTTGGGATGTCGCGGCCATGGCCCTATCCGATAGCGCGGTGAGCCTGCGGGAATTCTGCAACGGGCTCGGTTCCGATTCGAAGGTTGCCCTCCTGTTTGGAACGGAAGGCGACGGGCTATCCCACCGTGCCACCTCCCAGTCCACGGCGACAGTGACGATCCCAATGGCGGGAGGAGTTGATTCCCTCAACGTGGCAGCCGCCTCCGCTGTCGCCATTTACGCCGTCAACGACGCACTGTCAGCCGCCACGATCTCCTAGCTTTTTCGTGAAAGTTCCTGCGATAGCGCAAGAGATGAAGCAGGCTTTCCGGGAGCCTATCTAGCCTGTGCGCGTCCCACCTGCGCAGATGCTCAGGAACGGGAAGATACCGCGGTTTCCTAGGTGAAAGGTCACACCTGGCACCGGTTATAACCGGTTGCCCACCGGGGTGCTTCGTGGTGGGTTAGAAGGGTGAATAATTCCCCGATTACCGATGCCAGCTTCGCTAAAGCTTTCGGTGTAGTTTGTGCCGAGAATCGTAACGATCTTGGACTCAGCCAGCAGGCATTCGCACTAAAAGTTGGGATGGACCCCAAGAACTATCAGTGCATCGAGTACGGGGTTAACTCAAAGGGTGCAATGACGAACCCTCAAATGCGGACCATTCTTGCGATTGCCCGCGGTTTCGGGCTCACGCCCCACGAACTATTAGAAGAAGCCTGGGAAGAGGCCCACAAGGGCCGCTAGTCCACTTTCCTCTCTACGCCCCCTGTTCCACAGGGGGTGTTCCTGTCTCTTAGGGGCGGTTGTCCAATCGGCAGATTGTACTCGCGGGCTGTGCCCGAAATAGAAGAGAGGACAACCATGTTCATCGTGTTTCAACCACGTCGACCAATCGCGGCAAGTGCCGTCAGCGGGAGGTGGAGCCATGGATAGCATCTGGATCCCGGTGGCGCTCCTCGTCATCGGCATCGCGTCGCTCGCCCTTCTCCTAGCAAGGAGGGGCAAATGAAGAAACCGCTAGCGGTGGCGGCACTGATCGGTCTCATGTCAGCTGCCGGTATTCCCGTAGCTCAGGCGGACCTGAGCGCGACTCTGAACGCGAGGTGGGACCGGCCCCCGGATATTGTCCATTCCGGTGACGGCCTCATGGCGAACGTCGAGTGGGACGCGAACTACGCCCACGGGTTCATTGACGAGGCGGAACCCACCTCCGCGACGTTCCTCATCACGGTGGATTCGGGTGCGTTCATGGCGCTGCCGGATCAGTGTGGGGATGGCTCCTCGCTCACCCCGACACGAATCGAATGCGTTCTTGAAACTCCGGACGATAATGGAATCGCGGGTTCTCTCCCCGTTGCTGTTCGCGCGCAGGGATCGACCGGTGACCAAGTGTCGCTGACGGTCACCGATCCGCACGGGAACGTTGCTTCGACACGGAAGCTCGACATCACGGCAGAGTCGGGAATTGACATTTCGTTGGTCCCGGCTGCGATCCACGCAGCCAACTACGTGTTCCACGAGACCATTGAGGCAACCTCGGCGGTCCCGATCATGGTGTCGGTGCCGTTCGGGGCTGAACCTCTGACCGGTAATGTCTCACTCACCCTTGATGTAGACACGTTCGTGGGGCCGGATGTCATGGAGAACAAGGCTTCGATGTCAATTGTTCCCGTGACGGCCGGTGCGACCGTCACGGGCGTGGCGGCGAACGGCGAGAACTACGAGGTTCCGGACGTGACGGTCGTTGAAGACGGGAGCCAAGTAACTCTGACGTTCCCGGTGCCGGAAGCGGTTGTCGCACCGACCGTGGACGGAGCGGGCAATGCTCTTGACACGGTTCCGGTTGCCTCCTTCGCGCTGAGCTTCGACTATCCGGTTTCCGATCCGGTTCTCGACAACGATGAGATCTCCTGGTCCGTCGAGGTTGTGTCGTTCAAGGCGCAAACAGAATCCGGTCCGGTGACGGAGCAGGTGCGGACAACCAATGACCGCATGCAGTCTTCGCTTGTGACGATGGGATCCGCGAGCGCCAAGTTCGTGAACGGCAGGGCGCCGGATGCTGGCGGAATCATTGCCGTGCCGGGTGATGATCCGGCGGATCTGCCGGTCGTTCATTCAGCGGTGTGGGATGAGAGCCTGGGTACCGGTGTGTTGTCTGCGGGTGCGAATCACTGGTTGGGCCGCGGGCCGATTTTGCCGGGCGACCAGATGGTCGGCATCATCAACGCCGCCTACTACGTGGGCCGGAGCCCGTCTGACTATCAGCCGGGAACGACTCACGCGTACTGCCTGATTTTTGACAGGGAGAGTGGGACGACTTCCTACAACGGCAAGTACGCCGTTGAGGAGCTGGATAAGTACACGGTTGAGTACTTGACCGGTGACATTCCTGGTGGCTTTAAGACTCCGGACTGCGGGCAAGGTTCGTGGACCGAGGTTGAGCCCGACGATCCAACGGCTATCCGCATCCTGTTTGATCCGGCGGAACAGGCTGCTCCGTTCGAGGTGCGGCCGCTGCTCGGTGCCGGATACTTGGCGTCGGAAGACCTCAAGGAAGGAGAGCGTGCCTGGATGTCGGGTGGTTTCACTCTCGACATCGACAACAAGCCGTGGATCATGTCGTCCACGTCGATCTCCCAGCTGCCGGGGTCCGAGTACGGGGCGACAAACAGTTTCCGCGATGCGGTGGAGGTCGTGCCGTCGCGTACGTCGGTGCGCCTCGATGCCTCGGCTGACAGCGTGTCGCGCGGTGAAGAGTTTTCGTGGCTGGTTGATACGCAGATTTCTGCGGCGCCGTTCGCTGACCGCGGTTCGGACACGGTGGAGCACCGGCTCGTCCTTCCGGCCGGTGTTGAATATGTTGACTCTCCGGTCGATCCGACCGTTGCGGAGGAACATGGCAGGCAGGTGCTTACCTGGTCGTCGACGGTCAACGTTGGCGATGTGAAGACGAGCGAGATTGTGGCTGTCCATCGGACGGGTACGGGCACGCTGGAGGCGGAAGTCTCCGTTGAGAACCTGACGGCTGATTATCTGACCGAAGACAGCGATCGGGCAACCGTGGTCGCGGAGGCATCATCGGGAACATACCTGACGAAGTCGACGGAGTCGGATGAGTTTGCGCTAGACGGCTCGAATCGTTGGACGGTGACGCTCGAGAATCGAGATTCTCAATCCGTTGACGTGGCTGACACGATCGATATTCTTCCAGTCGAGGGTGATGGTCGAGGGACGCGCACGTCCGCTGATATTGCGGTGACGGAGCTTGCCGGGGGAGAGGTGTGGGTGACATCGGTTGATCCGGCCGATATTGACCCGGATCCCCTTGCGTGGTCGAATGGCTCAATTGGACGGCCGTCACGGATGTGGGACGAGTGGTATGGCCAGGACGATGTCACGGCCGTCCGCTGGATCTCCCGGAATGTTGGACCCGGCCAGAAGGCTACGTACACGATCGACTACACGGTGGATGGGGCGACGAATGGCGACCTGCTCGTCAACTCGGCCCAGACCCGCACCGCGGGTGCGAAGACGACGATGATCAATTCCAGTTCATCAACGACCGTTGGTGAGCCGGCCGATCTGCAGGTCGACAAGGCGCTTATTGGCTCCGGCAGTTCGCTAGCCGCTGGTGAGGAACTGACGTTTGCCATAACCGTGCGGGGAACCGGTCCCGGTACCGTGCGCGGTGCCACGGTTGCCGATATCCCTATCACGGGTCTGGAGGATGCCACATTCACCGAGGTTAGCGTCGGAACTGCGGATGGGGCCGTGTGGCGGATTGGGGACCTTCCCGAGAATGAGATTGTGACGGCAACGGTGACGGCAACCGCCACCGGAGGACCCGTGGAGAACATGCTGGTGGGCGACGTCTGTGACGACGACTGCGTCCCCGTTGAACCCCCAGCATGCGAACCGAATGTCGACGTCTATTCGGACACCGACCGCTGCGACTATGTCGTTCTTGAGGAGCAACCGGTTCTCAAGGTCGACAAGACCCTCGACGGTGAGCTTCCGGCAAGCGGTGAAGCCAGCTTCACGATCACGGTTCTGAACGATGCTGTGCCGACAGACGGTGTTGTTACGACCGCCACGGAGGTTGTTGCAACCGACCTTGCGGGCACCGGACTTGACCCTGAGACCATCGCGTGGTCAAACCTGTCCCAGGGTAGTAACGACGGTGCAAGCTGGATGATCGGTAGCCTGCCGGCAGGTGAGAAGGTCACGGCCACCGTCACCGGTGATCTGCTGCCCGATGCTCAGCGGGTCGTCAACGCCGTCTCGGTCAGGAACCCGGTCCTGCCGCGAGAGCTTACGGAGCCGGCGGATGCGGTTCCGAACGAGACCGTCGAGGAAGATACGGACCAGGCCGATGTTGTCGACATCAGCAGGCCCGGCAGGCTCGCCGTCAACAAGGAGTTCGTTCAGCTGCAGGACGGGAGCATTGAGTTCCTCATCGAAGTTGGCAACCTCGGTGGCCGGACCATTTCCGATGTTGTTGTCGTCGATGTGGCAGACCCCGATCTCGTGAACGTTGTGTTGAGCGAACCAACGTCCGGAACCGTTGACGAACTGTCCTGGCTGGTTGGGACTCTCGAGCCAGGTCAGGTCGAGAAGGTTACCGTCACCGCGACTGTTGCCCCCGACGCCTCGGAGGTCACCAACCAGGTGCGAGCAGACGGCGAGGGGTTCCCACACCCCGGAACCTTCGAACCGAACCCCAGTCTTGACACGGATACCGACCAGGGTGACACCGTCGTTGTTGACATCCCGCGAGCAGAGCTCCGGCTCGACAAGAGGGTTCTCTCCGTCAATGGAGGAACAATCAACTTCGAAATCGAGGTCTGCAACATTGGAACGGGACCGGCCGGATCGGTGACCGTCACAGATCCCGGAGGAGTCAATCTCGAGAAGGTCGACTCCGACGATGAACGATTCCAGGACGGTACGTTCTTCCTCGGGGAACTCACCGCGGGACAGTGCCAGACCCTCACCGCGCAGGGAACCGCAACCCAGTACGGAACGAACGTTGCCTTCGTAGACTCCCCGAACGACCCGTTCGAGGAAGGCTTGAACCAGCGGAATGACTCCATCGAAGAAGACATCGACGGCTGGGACGAAGTGGACTTCGAGATTGTTCCTCCCACGCCCTACCCGGGTGAACTACCGCTCACCGGCCCCAATGCCGTCACCGTTATTGTCGGAGGCCTCGGGCTTCTGGGCCTTGGCGTGGGACTCCTCCTTGCAAGAAGGAGAGCATAGCGCAAGGGCTTAGCGGCAGTGAAGACTGCCGAGCAGTATAATCCAGGGCGGGTTCGTCGAGCTAAACGGCTCCGGCGAACCCGTTCTGGCGCCACGCCTCATAGATCGCAATCGATGCCGAATTAGCCAGATTAAGAGACCGAATGCTCGGCTGCATCGGAATGCGCAGTCGAGACGTAACCGCTTCATGGTCCATGACGTGCTCGGGCAAGCCGGTCGGTTCCGGTCCAAACAGCAGAACATCGCCCGGACGATACTTCACATCCGCATAGGAATTCGTCGTGTGACCGGTGAACGCAAAGATCCTTCGGTCCTCGCCCAGTGCCGCAAGAAGAGCATCCCAGTTAGCATGAATCTTTAGCTCGGCCAGATCGTGATAGTCAAGGCCCGCACGGCGCAGATGAGCGTCATCAAAGTTAAAGCCAAGCGGCTCAACAAGGTGAAGGGTGATCCCCGTGCACGCCGACAGTCGGATCGCGTTACCGGTATTCGAAGGGATGCAGGGCTCGTAGAAGACGACGTCAAACACGAGCCAAGACTACCTACTGTTGATACGTCACTTCCAACGTGGCCCGAGCAATCGTGTGGAACAGCGCATTGAAAGAGACCGCGGTGGCAGAAACCTCCTCCGCATCGAGCTCCAGCGTCGGCACATCGAGCGCATGAACGGCGAAGATGTAGCGGTGCGGGCGATCACCGGCGGGCGGATTCGCGCCCTCCCAGCCCCACACCCCACCATCGGTCCGGGCGTGAGCCGCAGCCCCCGGCAAGAATAGGTCAGACTCGCCCTGGCCGCGCTCGAGATACGTCACCGTTGAATCCAGGTCAAGAATGATCCAATGCCAGTAACCCGACGGAGTTGGTGCATCCGGATCGAAGCAGGTGACAACAAAACCTTTCGTCTCCTCCGGGAAGTCCCGCCACGACAGGTGAGGGGACACATTATCGTGCGGCTTCACATGCAAAACAGGCATCTGCTCCCCGGCGACAAGATCATCCGACTCGAGAACAAAAGCCGGAACCTGAGGAAGTAGTTCGTAGGGATCTGGTGCAACAGGACGATCAAGATTCATGCCCCCAGTGTATGCCACGCATCACATAAGGCCAGGACATCGGGGTGGTGAGCCAGAAATTCCGGGTCGATTTTTGTCGAACACGGCCCTACACTGATTATCGAACAAACGTTCTAATTCTGGAAGGGTGGGACATGAATCAGATGCAGCGACTCGCGCATGCGAGGAGTGTCCTTATGCAGGCAGAAACTGCCAGCGGGCTCACTCGAACAGAGGAAAAAGAGGGCTGGCAAACCCCCGAAGCCCTTACTCCTGTCCTGCCCTCGCTCAAACCCGGAATCCTTGCCGTCACCGGATCGGCCACGGTCCTCCTGTCAATCGCCGGACAGGCCTCCAGCCAAGGAGCCTGGGTTGCCCTCCTCGGGCTTCCCTGGGTCGGGTGGGGAGCTGCCGCCGAACACGGCCTCGACCTCAGCCGCACCGCCCACATCCCCGAACCCGGCCCCCGTTCCGCCGAGGTCCTGACCGCGCTCGCGGATGGCTTCGATGTCATTGCGACGGGCCGACTGGGCCTTTCCGTGCGTGAACAGCGTGCCATTGCCCAGCGGGTGCGGAGCAGAGGCGCCAGTATCCTCGCCTCGGAATGGACCACTGCCTCCTCAACTCTTCAGGTCGAGGGTGGGGGAGTGAGCGGATGCGAAGACGGCATCGGCCACGTCAAAGACCTACGGTTTATGGTCTCGTCCGGCTTCTCCCGGGTGGAATGCCTGTGGACGGATCAGGGTTTGGTCCCCGCTCCCCGGATACTGCAGGCGGTGTCATGATGCTTGGAACCTTGCGGGGTGCCCTCTGGGTTCCCGACTGGCCGGTGGCGGCGGCAATCGCCTCATCCTTGGCCCTACCCGAATCACCGGTCGCGGTATGCGACACGAAGGTGCGGGCCGCGAGTCCCGCCGCTAGAAAGCTTGGGGTCAGACAGGGCGACACCCGCAGAAAGGCGCTGTCTCTCGTCCCGGACCTCCTGATCGTCCCAAGGGATGACGAGCGGGACATGAAGGTGTTCGCTGGTGTGCTGGACGCGATCGACGATCACGTGGCGTCAACCGTGATCCTGCGGCCGGGGCTCGTGACCTTCGGTGCGCAGGCCCCAGCCCGCCTGGCAGGTGGGCTGGACGAGCTGGCTTCCGCCCTCATCTCTTGGGTTGCGGAGCAGGCGGAAGAATCTCAGGTGGGCTACGGGTGTGGCCTCCTGACGTCTATTTTGGCGGCCCGGGAAGGTGCCACTGTTCCCGCGGAAAAGACCGAGTCTTTCCTTGCCCCGTTTCCGCTGGAGGCGGTCCTGGTAGCGGCGGGAACCGAGACAATCCGAAAGGACTGGACAGAGACAATCGACACGCTTCAGTCCCTGGGAATCCGCACCGTTGGGCAGCTTGCCGATCTGGATCACGGTCAGGTGGCGTCCCGCTTCGGCCTGATTGGAACAATCCTGTGGTGCCTCTGCCGAGGTGCCGACCATGCGGTTCCCCAGACCACGGCACCCGCCGGGGAGATCGCGGTACGCCGACACGCCGAGGGAATTGCAAACGAAGAGCAGGCCACGTTCTTCGCAAAGGCGCTCTCGGACGAACTGGCGCAGAAGCTGGGGCAACGCATGCAAGTATGCGGCCAGCTAACCGTCGGGGCACGTTTTTCCAACGGCGCGGAAAAAAGCAGAACATGGTCCGTTGACGGCGCCCACCGGGCCCGGGACATCACAGACCGGGTTCGCTGGCAGATCTCGGGCTGGCTTGATCAGCGCCGCGAACACCCCCTCGGGGAACTCATCCACCTGGAACTTGTCGCCACCGACCTGTCGTCGGCAGGTAGCCATCAGCCGTCCCTCTGGGGTGACCGCAGGCGCGGACGGGAGCAGGCGCAACGCAGTGTCCTGCGGATCCAGGGCATGCTCGGAGATTCATCAGTGCAGTCGGTCAAGCTAACCGGAGGGCGCTCTCCCGATTCCGTGGCTGAATTCGAGAACTGGCATGCGACCTCGGAACAGAAGAGCCCAGAAGAACCCTGGGTGGGTGCAATCCCCAAGCCCTGGCCCTCCGTCGTCTTTCCAACACCGCCACGAGTTGTGCTGTCCTGCAAGTGCGGAGGAGCGCTCTATGTCGGAGAAGAAATCGAGCTGGCCTGCCTCGGATGCGAAAATCCTCGCCCGGTCAGCCTCTCCCTCGTAGGCGGAAAGAAACCCGACTCAAGCTATGCTCACGCAGCTTGCTACTACTCGAGCAAAGTGCAGGTGTGGAACCATGCGGGACCCTGGAACGTATCGGGCCGGTGGTGGGCACGCGACGCATATCGACGCGCCTACCTGCAGCTCGGAGTTGAAGGGCCAGCGGCCCTCGTCTACCGCAGCGGCTCGAGCTGGTTCCTGGAGGGGATCTACAGCTGATGACCCCCCGGTACGCCGAGCTCCACGCACATTCGGCCTTCTCCTTTCTTGACGGAGCATCCCTGCCGGAAGATCTCGTGGGCCGGGCAGTCGACCTTGAACTATCCGCCCTGGCACTGACCGATCACGACGGCCTTCCCGGGGTGGTCCAGCTTGCGACCGCCGCGAGAGCCGCGGACCTGCCCACGGTGATCGGATCCGAACTGTCACTACCCCTACCGGGACAGGTCTATGCCGCAAAGCGAGCCGGTGAAAAAGACCCGGAGGGCACGCACCTTCTTGTTCTAGCGCGCGGAGTCGAAGGATATCGCAGACTGTCATCGGCAATCGGCGAGGCGCAACTCGCTGCAGGACAGAAGGGACGAGCCAACTACACCCTCGAAGGACTCGCGGAATCCTCGGGAGGACACTGGAACATCCTGACCGGATGCCGGAAAGGACACGTCCGGCTCGCCCTCGAAGAAGAAGGCATCGAAGGAGCAAGCAGGGAACTGGACCGTCTCATTGCTCTCTTCGGTCGGGACAGCGTCTCCGTTGAACTTGTTGATCTCGGCTACCCGGATGATCGGGAACGCAACAGGGCGCTCGCGGAGCTAGCCTGCGAACATCGGGTCCGTGCGGTTGCTACCGGCCAAGTCCACTACGCGACCGCGGAGGATCGTCCGCTCGCAGATACTCTGGCGGCGATACGGAGCCGTTCCACTCTTGACGAGATGGATGCCTGGCTACCCTCCTCCGGGGCCTACCTGCGTTCCGACCGGGAAATGAGAGCTATCCATTCCCGCCACGAGTACGCGGTCGATGCTGCGGGGGAGCTGGGGGCCGAACTGGCTTTCGACCTTCAGCTGGTTGCTCCGCAGTTACCGCCCTTCCCCGTCCCCGCCGGGCATACGGAAGCGACATGGTTGCGGGAGCTCACGTACCGCGGGGCTGCGAAAAGGTACGGCAAGCGTGGCCCGGGGGCAGTTCCCGGTGCCTGGGAACTTATCGATCACGAGCTCGAAATCATCGAGGACCTTGGCTTCCCCGGCTATTTCCTTATCGTCCACGAGATCGTCGACTTCTGCAGGCAGTCCGACATTTTCTGCCAGGGCCGCGGCTCCGCAGCAAACTCCGCAGTCTGCTTCTCCCTCGGTATCACCGCCGTTGATGCTGTTAAGCACAAGATGCTGTTCGAAAGGTTCCTGTCTCCTGGTAGGAGCGGCCCTCCCGATATCGATATCGACATCGAATCGGGCAGGAGAGAAGAAGTCATCCAGCACGTGTACGAAAGGTATGGGCGCAGGCATGCGGCCCAGGTCGCGAACGTCATCAGCTACCGACCGAAGATGGCGGTGCGGGATGCGGGACGCGCCCTCGGATTTGAACTTGGACAGGTCGATGCCTGGGCGAAATCCGTGGAGCGCTGGGGCTCCCTCGTCTCACCCGACGATGGGGAAGGAGGGGAATCCGAGACCGCCACGGACTCGGTTGACGGTATTGACCCGCTCGTTCTAGACATCGGCCAGCAAATGCTTCGCCTACCCCGCCACCTGGGTATTCACTCCGGAGGCATGGTCATGTGCCACGGCCCCGTCATCGATGTTTGCCCGGTGGGCTGGGCGACCGCACCTGGCCGCACGGTCCTCCAATGGGACAAAGACGACTGTGCAGAAGCCGGACTCGTCAAATTCGATCTGCTCGGCCTCGGCATGCTGACAGCCCTCCGCCTTGCTTTCACCGAGATTGCCCGCCACGGTGTGGTCGATGAATCTGGTGCACCCTACGAGCTCCACACCGTCCCCCAAGAGGACCCGGAAATCTACGACCTGCTGTGTGCCGCCGACACCGTCGGAGTGTTCCAAGTGGAGTCCCGCGCACAGATGAGTACCCTCCCAAGGCTTCGCCCCAGGGTTTTTTACGACATCGTCGTGGAAGTTGCCCTGATCCGCCCCGGACCTATCCAGGGCAATGCCGTCAACCCCTACATTGCTCGCCGCCGCGGCCGCGAGCCGGTCACCTATCCCCACCCGCTCCTCAAACCCGCCCTCGAGAAAACCCTTGGGGTGCCGCTCTTCCAGGAACAACTCATGCAGATCGCCGTCGACGCCGCAGGCTTCACCGCAGCCGAAGCCGACCAGCTCCGCAAAGCCATGGGCTCAAAAAGATCCGCCCAGCGCATGGAAGCCCTCCACCTCAAGCTCACGGACGGCATGGGAGCCAACGGAATCGATGCAGTTACCGCAGAGCAGATTTACGACAGTCTCAAAGCTTTTTCCGACTTCGGCTTCCCCGAATCACATGCCTTCTCCTTTGCCTATCTCGTCTACGCCAGCTCCTGGCTCAAAGTGCACCACCCCGAAGCGTTCTACATGGGGATCCTGGGGGCCCAACCGATGGGCTTTTACTCCCCGCAAAGCCTCGTCGCCGACGCTCGCAGGCACGGCGTGAGAGTGGCCCGCCCCGACATCAACCACTCCGAAGTTGAAGCCTCCCTCGAACAAAGCACGGACCGGGTCCCGGGTGAAGACCGCCAGCCCCAGCATCCGCCCCGGAACCTCGTCCACCCCGACCAGAACCTCGTCCTCAGGTTAGGGCTCACCTCGGTCAAAGGACTCGGAGAAGCCGCCGACAGAATCTGCGAAGCCCGAAAGGAGCAATCCTTTCGGTCCATGGCTGACCTCGCCAGGAGGGCGCGGCTGGGGGAGAAGGACCTACGAACCCTCTCAGAGGCCGGGGCTCTCACCTCGATCGGTACCACTCGCAGGGAAGGCATGTGGGCTGCCGGGCCGCTTGGACACGAAGAAACCGTTGCTCACGGCTGGATCCAACCCACCATCCCCGGAACCGAGGTCGGGACAGTCGCCCCGACACTCCCTAACATGACAAGAGCCGAAACGATCGTCGCCGACGTCCTCACCACCGGCATATCCTCCGACTATCCAACCGTCCTTATTCGAGACCGACTCACCGCCCAAGGAATTCGCACCATCGCCGACATCACCACCGCACCGATCGGAACCAGGCTCCGCGTTGGAGGAATCGTCACCCACCGCCAACGCCCCCACACGGCACGCGGGACAATCTTTCTCTCAATCGAAGACGAAACGGGCCTCCTCAACGTCGTCTGCTCTTCCGGGCTCTGGAACCGTTACCGAGAGATCGCACGGCGATCGCGAGCCCTCGTTATCCGCGGCATGGTGGAACGTGCGGACGGTACCGTCAACTTTGTTGCTGACGGATTTGAGAACCTTCCGCTGGCACTTCCAGTTCGCTCAAGAGATTTCCGTTAATCTGTTCGCCCAACGCGTCTTGTGCGGCGCGGATCTTCACTGAACGATAGAGTTAAGGACGAAAACAAGGGAGAGAAACTGATGGGAAGATTCCGTTTACTGCTTCGCTGGGCGATCGTCGCGGGGCCTACGGTCCTCCGTATGGTCCGCACCTACGCGCCCGTCATCAAGAAGCTCATCGATTCCAACCCTGAGGCCGTATCCAAGCTGACGGGCAAGCTCAAGGACTACCAGGGAGCCAAGGAAAAGAAGGGCGTGGCCGGTGCTTCCGCACGCCTTGAGGTCCTCCGTGAACAGGTCACCTACCTGTATGGTTCGGCCAACACCCCCGAGGTTGCCGAGAAGGCCATGGCCTGGAAGGGGCAGCTCGCAAAGATCGAGTCTTCGATTCCGCTCATCGAGGTCCTGTCCGCGAAGGAACAAAAGAAGAAGCTCAAGGAAATCAACGAACGTATCGACGACCTGTCGAACGAGATCCTGGCCGCCGTTGTCGAAGACGATATCCAGGATGCTGAGGTTATTGACGAGGACCAGTGACGGACACCCCGCACGACCCGACGATCCTGCCGTCGGCTAACACCCCCGAGCCCGACTACGAGCCCGGGGATCTTCGCCCGAGCCCGGCACCTATTCCGCCGCGGCCCGAAGGATCTCGCGTCAATCCCCACGGCATTAAACGTTCCACCGGCGAGTTCAGTGCGCCGTCCGGCGAATACAGTAGTGGGGGATGGACACCGGCCCGGCCGGCACGCTCACCGGGTGCTAACCCCGGGCAACCCGGAGCGCAACGAACCCAGGGGCAACGGTTACCGGCTACCGGCAACCCTGCGGGCCACCCGGCGCCGCAGCAGTACGCGCAGGGCACGGGACCTCGCACCGGGGGAGCACCGTACTGGTCCAGCCCAAGCGCACCGTCTGGCCCCACGGCGGCCTCCGGGCCGAGCGCTACCTCCGGTCCAAGTATCGGTGGCCCGAACCCCAATTACGCCCAGCACCTGCAAGCCTTCCCCGGCAGGGTCAGCCATCGAGCGAACCGGGATCGGGAATCTCCCATTGGCGCAATAGGCGGCCTGTTTGCACTGCTGGGAACATGTCTCGCACTGATCGCGCCCTTCACGACTCTTATCAACCAGCCCGATGCAATCAGCCTGTGGGGAGCCACCTATGGCTCGGAGAACTCCTACATTGTTTTCGCGGGCGCTGCCGTCGGCATTGCCGGTGCGGTTCTTCTCCTGCTTTCCCTCAAGAGCAAACGCAAAGCCACGATCGGTGGCTTTGCTGGAATAGTGGCAGGTTTCGTAATTGGTGCCATTACGGCCTATTTGGTGACAAACTCAGACCATAGGGATGTCATCGCACAGGGCGGAACCTTTGGACCGGGAGTCTGGCTGCTGATCTTCGCGGCCTGCTGCCTGCTCATTGGTGGAATTCTGGGCCTGGCACGCGGAACAGTCACCTCGGAAGGAACACAGTGACACACATCGGGACACCAGCGGTTGAGAAGATGAGAGCCGCCGGGCTCGACGAGCTCGCTATCCGGGTTTTTGAACAGAATATTGAAACGGTCGCCAGGGGAGAAGTGGGCTATATCCGCGAACGCGACATTGAACCCCTCACCAATATTGACGAATTCACGGGCGAGGGGTCCGTAGGCTCCGCCATCGCCCACACCGCTGTCATTAAGCTCAACGGCGGCCTCGGCACATCCATGGGGCTCCAGGCCGCGAAGTCTCTTTTGCCGGTGACTCCCGACAAGACTTTCCTCGACATCATCGTTAGCCAGGTCATGTCGGTCCGCAAGGAACATAATGTTGAGCTTCCGCTTATTTTTATGAATTCCTTCCGCACCGATGAGGACACTCTCGACTACCTGTCCCGGTACGAGGATCTGGCAACCCCCGGAATCCCGCTCTCTTTTATCCAGAATCGCGTTCCGAAACTCCGACGAGACGATCTGAGCCCGGTTGAGTGGGAGAAGAACCCGGAGCTCGAATGGACACCACCCGGTCACGGTGACCTCTACACGGCCCTTCCCGGCTCCGGCATGCTCGCCACGCTCATTGACCGCGGCTTCCGCTACGCCATGGTGACCAACTCCGACAACCTCGGCTCCTATCCGGACCCGGTCCTGGCACAGTGGTTCGCGGATTCCGGCGCCCCGTTCGCAATGGAAGTGTGTAGGCGCGAGCCGAGCGACCGCAAGGGTGGGCACCTGGCACGGCGCATATCGGACGGCAAGATTATTCTCCGCGAAGTAGCGCAAACCTCGCCGGATGATGTTGACGCCTTCCAGGACATTGACCGTCACCGCTACTTCAACACCAACACCCTGTGGCTTGATCTTGAAGCACTCGCTGTTGAGCTTGCTTGCAACGATGGTTACCTTGGTCTTCCCGTTATCCGAAATGCCAAACTCGTTGACCCAACCGACCCAACCTCCACCGGGGTGTATCAGTTGGAGACCGGTATGGGATCCGCCATCGAGATTTTCGACGGCTCGGTAGCGATCACGGTGGGACGGGATCGGTTCATGCCCGTGAAGACGACAAATGATCTTCTTCTGCTACGCTCCGATGTTTACGATATCGACGACAGCGGCCACATCGTGAAGACCGTCGATAAGGCACCCCTGGTCAAGCTCGACCCGGCCTACTTTGCCCACATGGACCAGTTTGATAAGCGCTGTCAGCATGTTCCTTCCTTAGCGGGAGCGACAAGCCTGACCGTTCATGGCGACTACACCTTCGAAGAGGGAACCGTAGCTACGGGCGATGCCGTGTTTGGTGAGGAAAGCTAAGCAACGGTGAATTAGAGCCAACGGCGGGCTGGTCGACCGGCCCGCCCACACAATTAGCGTGACTAGCCAGGCTAATGACCATGCGCAGCAGGGCGGATACGCCGGCGATTCCGGGAGTATCCGGATTGGTGCCCGAAGAAAACTTGTTTCTGAGAAAAAGAAAACGGCGAGAACCTTTCGGTATCTCGCCGTTTCCGACTGTGCGCGGAGAGGGACTTGAACCCTCACCCACTATACGTGGACTAGCACCTCAAGCTAGCGCGTCTGCCTATTCCGCCACCCGCGCAGGTGGCCCGGCCTTCGCCGAAGCAACGAATAAGAATTTATCACGACCCGGACGAGGTTAGCCAATTTCGCGGACGTTTTTTGGTGTGACGTCGCTCGCTGACAACTTTTTGTTGCTGAATGCTGTCACTTTCGGACGGTGGTGGGATGGCCGAGCCTGGAATATCGATCAGGGACGTGAACGAGTAATCTGGAAGGCATGCAGCCAGTTACTCTGACGACCGATCGTCTTCGCCTTGAGATCCCGACCGCCGAGCTTGTCGCCGAGGTGACGAGGATCTGCAACGATCCGGAGATACAGAAGTGGACGACGGTCCCGCATGGTTACACAGAGGAGCATGCGACCGAGTTCCTCGGCAACGCTCAATCCCTGTGGGAGAACGATAAGCCGATCTGGGCGATCTTCGCGGGTACTGAGCTCGTTGGCATGATTGACCTGCAAATGCCGGTCGGGCAGAACCTGAGGACCGCTGTTGGGTATTGGGCGGCTCCTGAGTACCGCGGCAATGGTTATCTGACCGAGGCTGTGCGAGCAGTCTGTTCGTTCGCTTTCGAGCAGGGGTGTATTGCTGTGGGATGGGCGTGCGAGGTGGATGGAACCGATATCAACTGGGCGAGCGCCAAGGTGGCCTGGAAGGTTGGCTTCCAGTTCGAGGGAATCAGGCGTGCCGCCATGTACGACAAGGGCAAGATTCGTGACTGCCTCGTGGGGACGCTGACTGCTGAGGATCCCATGGAGCCCCAGGGGCCCTGGATTGGCCCCTCCAAGGGTCGCCGCGCCGTCATGAACTCACGTGACCCGGAGGCACTTGTCCGGGAGTTCCACGAGACGTATGCGATGCCGATCGCAACCGATGGGCCGAACGTTGATCGGGAACGCACCCACATGCGCATGGCCCTGATTGCTGAGGAGTTCCACGAGCTTGTTACGGCCGTTTACGGCGAGTCCTCCGGTCAGATCGTCGCTGGAGCCTACGAGACTGCAGTTGAGGCGGACGATGGCACTCGCGACACCGTGGAGACTGCGGACGCTCTCGCAGACCTGGTCTACGTGATCTACGGGATGGCACTCGAGTCCGGTATCCCGCTCGAAGACGTGCTCCGTGAGGTACAGGCCGCTAATTTGTCGAAGCTGGGCGCGGACGGCAAGCCGATCTATCGTGAGGACGGCAAGGTCCTGAAGGGGCCCGACTATTTCCGTCCCCGGATCGACAGGGTTCTAGGCCTCGAAAAGTAGGTTCTCTCGAAAAGTGGATCGGGAACGACTGCTGACGAGCAGCAACTGAACGCCACGGACCCCGGTAGCTCACGCGACCGGGGTCCACTTCTTGATGTGTTCGCTTCGGCGAAAGCTTGCGGGCTAGAATTCCCACGTCCATCCCGACCCGTCGACTCCCCACGGGTTGTAGACGAGGTAACCGTGGTCGAGGCTCGTGTCGAGCGCAATGAGCCCGGATGCTGTCTCACCGGGGTTGATGAATGGGGCCGGCTGGTCTTCGAGGGCAAAGCACTCGTAGGAGGCGACGGTGATGACGTCGGCCTGAATGACTCCGTTCAGGTCTGTCAGGTAGAAGGCGTCGGGAGCAATTGTCAGGAACGGTTCCTCCCCGTCGTCCAAGTACTCCGAGTAGTCTTCTGACATTTCGGCCGAGATATCGAAGACAAGGAAGTCCTCGCCCTCGGGCTCTACGTCAACGGGATCGATACGTGAGGGGCATGTGTCAGCGTGTTCGATTGAGTTCACCGTGAGGGTGAAGATTGCTTCGTCGCCGCCGCCGGCCAGCCCGATAGGTTCGCCAAGCTCTCCCTGGACGTCGCCGGTGTCGGTGACTTCCGGGGTCTCCTCCGTTTGAATATCGTTGCCGCCGGTCTCCGGCTTGTTCGTGGCAACCGGGATGGGGTCAACGGATGGATCCCGGTCAGCATCAGCCCCGCTGGAGCAGGCTGCGATAAGTGCGAGTGCCGCGGCTCCACCGATAAGTTTAGAAGCGCGTGATATCACCGGAAATCACCTTCGTTCCGTAGTTCTTTGCGTAGCTTTCACGCCACGGCGTGGCGACGTAGACCCAGGCGTTCTTGTCGTGGGCCGTGCGTTCCTTTTGTCTGATGTAGTTCATTTTGTTGGGATCCCCTCCCGGGGTGTAGCCCTCCCAGTCATCCATGCGCCGCACTTCGGCGGTATAGGTTTCTTGCGGGAAGAACAGCATTTCACCGGTTAGCCCGGTCTTGCCCGGCACCGCCCAGGGCCACACCGGATAGGACGGGTAGGGGTGGTCGGTTACCCACAGTTCGAGCAACCCGGCACGGCTGAGGACGTTGAGATTGAATCGTCCCTGGACAACGTGATGTGCGGGTTGACCGGTGCGGAGCGTTCCGTAAACCATGACCGGTACCTGGCGGGGAAGCGGTGGCTCCTTGGGCGGCTCCGGCTCTTCGGGTTCCTCCGGGGGATCGGGCTCAACGGGCTTGCGGTGCACACCGGGCGTGTCCGTGGCATCCCCGTCCCAGTCACCGACAATCGCGGAGTCCTGCTCCCGACCGTACTTAATGACGGTCTGAGCAGGCCCCGACTCGAAGTCGTTCCTGATGTGCCATTCGATGCCGCGACGGACAGCAAATGTGTCTTGTCCGTCCCCATCCCAGTCGCCAACCTGGATCTCGTCACCATCGCGACCGTACTTGAACTCGTGGTCGGCAATGCCACCCGAGATCTCGTTCTTCACAAAGAAGGTGTGCCCCCGGCGGACAGCAAGGGTGTCGACACCGTCGCCATCCCAGTCGCCAACGAACACGTCGTCATCGGTGCGGCCGTACTTGAAGGTGACGTCGGGATCGCCGGACGTCAGGGAGTTGCGTAGGAAGAATTCGTGGCCCCGACGCGCACCGACCGTGTCGATACTGTCGCCATCCCAATCCCCAATGAGGAACTCATCGTCCCTGTGGCCGAACATGAGCCAGATATCGCGGTTGCCACCGGAGTTGGTGTTGCGGAGGTAGAAGTGCTGATCGCGGCGGACGCCAACGGTGTCGACACCGTCGCCGTCCCAGTCGCCGACAACCGGATGGTCGGTCGGCTTTCCGTACGTGAACTCAATGTCGGCATTGCCACCCTCCCACGAGTTATTGAGGAAGAAGTTGTGGTTATCGTCCGCGAGGAGTGACGTAAGCGGCGCGGCAGTGTCGTCGACAGGGACAGCATCTCGCGCCTCATCGTAGGGCCGAGCGTAGCTGTCGGGGGCTTCGGCGTCATCGCCGTCGTCCGCGACGGTTATGGGGCCGGCGATCATGATGGCCGAGACCGTTGCGGCTGTGAGCGCCATCAGCGGTGCTCGTCGAATGCGGGGATATCGTCGTATTCCTGGCATGCCATTCCTCGTGGGTTGTGCCTCTGGCAGGGTTGCTCACCCGGTCCCGGGATCATCCGGGACCGTTGGTGTGTTTCATATAACAGATGCTAGTGGCAATGCCACCGGCTCGCGACCGGCGAGGGCCGTGCTGAGATCATGGTAGTTGAGAGTTGACGTCGGGGCATCGCGAATAGTGCCGTCATGGCACCGCAAAGTAGTTCAGCGTTGATGATTATTGCTCTGGCGTGGACGTTGGTTCGCCAGCGATCGCCGAATGTGCATATGCCACATTGTGAGGTGCAGTCACCAGCCACGTGCGACAGATGCCTTACCTGTGAGGCACGGGAGAACGTCAGATAGGTGATCCAGCAACGTGGCGTGAGCAGGGGAGGGTGCTGCCACGAGCGGACCTGCTTGCTGGAAAGGGGCCGGCCCCGGCCGTTCGTGTGAACAGCCGGGGCCGGGTTATCGGAGTGTTACTCGCTGGAGTGCTCCTTAGCGGCGCAGACCAACAGAGTCGATGCCGTCGCCGTTCCAGTCACCGACGAGGACCTCATCGCTGTCACGTCCAAGGACGAACGAGCGATCAGCCGAGCCGGAGGACAGGGAGTTGGAGACGTAGAAGGTGTCACCGCGACGCAGTGCAACGGTGTCCTTCAGGTCGCCATCCCAGTCGCCAACGAGAACCGTGTCGGACTCGTGGCCGAAGTGGAACGTGTCTTCGGCGTTGCCACCGACGAGCGAGTTCTGGACGTAGAACGAGTTGCCACGACGTACCGCGAAGGTATCGTAGCCATCGCCGTCCCAGTCGCCAGCGAACAGGTCATCGCCTACGCGACCGTACTTGAACTCAACCTCGGCGTTGCCACCGATGAGCTCGTTCTGGGCGTAGATGGTGACACCGCGGCGGACCGCGAACGTGTCGTAGCCATCAGCGTTCCAGTCGCCGACGAGGATCTCGTCACCGTCACGGCCGAACTTGAACTCAACCTCGGCGTTGCCACCGATGAGCTGGTTCTGGACGTAGAAGGTGTGGCCGCGGCGAACACCAATGGTGTCAACACCGTCAGCGTCCCAGTCACCGACGAAGACCTCATCGCCGTCGCGACCGTACATGAAGTAGTGGTCAGCAGCCGACTCGAAGTCGTTGTAGAGGAAGAAGCCCTTGTCGGCTTCCTCATCGATGGAGCCGTCGCCCGGGCCCTCGCCCGGTACGCCGTCACGGTCGATAGTGAAGGCCGGGGAGGTCCAGACCTCGACGTGGTCGGGGTTGTCGATGGAGCCGAGGCCCTTGACCGCGGTGACCTCGATGACGTAATCGCCGTCGAGTGCCTTGAGGTACTGCTCGGAATCAGCGGACTTCACGTAGGTGCCGTCCCACTGGTAGACCTGGATGCCGGGGACTGCGCCCTCGCCATCGGACTCGTAAACGACGTTGTAGTCCGGGCTGACCGGATCACCCTTCGTGCCATCAGCGTTGGCGTGGAAAGCCTCGATCTTCATGTAGGAGACCGGGTTCTCGATGTGGAGAACAGCGTACGGGGTGTCGCCGTCTTCCATGGAGTACACGTACTCGTCGTGGCCCCAGCTGTAGTTGCCTTCGCTCACGCATTCGCCGTCAACGAGCTTCGTGCAGTCTTCGAGGACGCCGAGGCCCGGGGTCGAGTAGATCGGCTCGTCAATGAGCTCGCCGACCTCTTCCTCGGTGTAGCCGTAGTCGCGGTAGGTCCACTGCTCCATGAAGGCCAGGTCCGTCTCGTAGTCGCCAGCGAGGCCGCCGTACGAAACGATCGACTGGGTCGTGTAACCGGATGCATCCTCACCGAGGACGACGATCTGGCCGCCGTAGATGCCACCCGCGAAGCCCTCGGGCTCGGTGATGGTGACGTCAACAGTTGCAGTGCCGCCAGCCGGAACGGTCACGGTCTCAGCCGAGAACTCGGTGGTCGCGGCTGCTCCGTAGTAGTTCGGGAGCTGGTTGATGCCAGCCGTGGCGATGCCTGCGAGGTTCACGAACGAGTAGGTGAACTCGACTTCGTCACGGTTGTGGATCGTGAGGGTGTGCGTCTCGGAAGCGCCGGTGTCGTTGTCGTAGAGGTTGATCTGCGACGGCGTCACCTGGGTGCCCCAGAGGTTCGCGAAGATGGCGTTCGGAATGTTGATCATACCGGCACCCTGGCGGTGAACCGGCTCCGGGAATCCAAGATCCGGGTTACCGGACCAGAGGAGCGGATCAGCGGTGTTCTGAAGGCTCGTGAGGACCTGGCTCGGGTTGAGAGCGGGGTTGACCTCAAGGATGAGAGCGGCCGCACCAGCAACGTGCGGAGCTGCCATCGAGGTACCCGACAGCGTTGCGTAACCGGACGGGCCAGCCTCAAGCGGGTATGCCGAGTTGATGAAACCACCCGGTGCAACAACCTGGGGCTTGACCGTGAGGTCAGCCGACAGGCCGTAGGACGAGAAGTCGGAAACAAGACCGCCGGTGGCGATCTCCGAAACTTCGGTCTGGTCCGACCAGGTGAGGGTGACGGGCTCTTCGGCAGCGGCGAGATCAGCGCGGATTGCGTCGCCGTCAGCCATCGAGATGGTCACGGTCGGGATCGTGATCGCGGGATCGCCCTCAACGGTTGCGTTGATGGCACCGGCGACGTTGTTGTCGATGATGACACCGGCTGCACCGGATTCCTGAGCGGCAGCAGCCTTCTCATGGAATGTCGAGTTGCCACGGCGAACGATAACAACCTTGCCCTCTGCATCCTCGATCGGGACAGCGCCCGTCTCGGAACCTGCCGGGTAGGCAATGATCTCGTATTCGGAGTTGTCGGTCGGCGGGTTCGGAGCACCCGTTGAGGACGAGTAAGCAATGTTCTGGTCGTTGACGACGAACACCGGTGCCTCGGAGGCAACGTTGTCGACGGAACCAACAGAAATGACCTTCGAAGCAACGGCCGGTGCGCCACCGGAGAAGACGCCGGACTCGCCCTCGTTGCCCTGCGAGACGGTGACGACGACGCCAGCGTCAACAAGGTTGTCTGCAGCGACAGCGGTCGGGTAGTTCGGCCAGGTCATGAAGCCTGCACCGATCGACATGTTAACGATGTCGGCACCATCGCGTGCCGAGGCCTCCATGGCCTGAAGCATGATGGCGGAGTCGGTCGAACCTTCACAACCGAAGACGCGGTAAGCGAGGATGTTCGCGTCGGGGGCTACGCCGTAGACGCCGGTAACATCGTCGGAGCCTGCCGCAATACCGGCAACGTGCGTGCCGTGGCCTTGGCAGTCATCCGGGTTGGAGTCCGGGGCCGGGACAGGGTTGTAGTTGTCCGCTGCGGGGTTCGCGTTGTAATCATCGCCAACGAAGTCGTAGCCGCCGATGATGCGGGAGCCGTTGCCATTGATCTCGGACCAGGGGGTCGTATCAGCGACGCCGGTTCCGCCGAAGGCGACGTGGTCGATGTCGACACCGGTGTCAATGATCGAAATCGTCTGGCCGTAGCCGGAGACGCCGAGATCCTGTGCGAAGTCGGCACCGGTCATGCCGGCAGCAAATCGCATCTCGGGCTCGGCGCCAAGATCGCGCTGCTCCGGAGCGTCGATGAGAAGGACGGGGAAGACCCCGGCAACATCAACGCGGTCGAGAACCTTTGCGAGTTCGGCATCGTCAGCGGTGACAACCGCGCCGGCCCACAGCTCGCTGTGCGATGCCTTAACCTCGACGTCGAGGTCGGCGATCGCGGACTCAAGCTCGTTGAGGTCAGCATCGACTCGGGCCTGGGTTCCACCATTGACGAGGGGAGCGGAACTGAATGAAACGAACCATTCGCCGGTTGCTCGCGAGCCGTACGCGGAACCGGCAACGGATGCCTGGTTTGCGGACGAGCCGACGAGGACCGACGGATCAGATTCGTAAATGGGATCAGCGCTCGGAGTTGCTGCGGCAGGAACAATGAATGCCCCTAAACCAAGCGCACCTGCACCAAGTGTGGCGATGCAGGCGCGGAGCGTCCTCCGAGAACCAGGAACATGACTGGTCATGTGGTCTCCTCAGTAATTATTTGTGTCTTTCGACGCTTCGCTGCGACGAAGGTCCCTCGATTATGCTGGACCTCATATTTTTTCGCATCCTTTTAGACGTTTTTGAGACAGTTTTCAGATTAAATACAGCAATAAACCGTATTCAGATGGCATAGTTGCTCTAATTGATGTGAACGCTGGACGCGTTAGTCGGGCGTGTGATATACGGCACGGCGTGCCCGTTCTTTTGGGGCACTGGTTCAGTCAAGATCTCGTCAGGAAAGCGTCTTAGCTAGCGGTACTTTGCCGGTTAGCTCTAGATACTCTGCCGGATTGGCCCGGGAGTTACCATGATCCGACGCGTTTTGTAATTTATTTACCCGTCTTCTGCTCGCGTTTCGCCCCACGCACCTTGTAGGGATCCCTGTCTGTTGATGACGGTGGTTGCGGGCCGGGCAGAGCTGCTATCGAAATCTGTTCGTGGATAGGCAAAGACAGTCCTCGTTTTCGAAACCGGCACCCGAGGCGCCCTCGATGGTGGATTTCTGGATTCTGACTGTGGTGCGTGGTGACGGAAGTTGACCGGGTCCTAAGCGCATAGGGAAGGCCCGCGTGGACAGGCTTGGAAAGAGAATTGTTCTGCCGATGTGCGGTCTACGCGGTTGCGAATGGAAAGTATCTGCGTCCGGCGGGCGTTGCAGGCGGATGAGAAACATGTGGTCACGAGCATGGACCTTATGGCGTGGGGTGACAATCCCAGTTACGGTTCACGTATGAACTCCGTTGACCCCGCAGCCATCGATGTGTCGACCGTTGTCGACGTGTGCGCAGACCTTATCCGTATCGATACCCAGAACTTCGGTGACGACCCGAGGACCATGCCGGAACGCCCGGCGGCTGACTACGTTGTCGAATACCTGAAGCGGTACGGCTACGACCCGGTCATTATCGAGTCGAAGCCGGGCCGTGCCAACGTTATTTTGCGGGTCCCGGGATCCGATCCCGAGCTTCCGGCTCTCGTTGTTCACGGGCACCTTGACGTTGTTCCCGCGATCCGGGAGGACTGGACTGTCGACCCGTTTGCGGGAGAGGTTAAGGACGGTTACGTCTGGGGCCGCGGCGCCGTTGACATGAAGAACATGGATGCCATGATCCTCGTCGTCCTGGCCGACATGAAGATCCGTGGTTGGCAGCCGGAGCGGGAACTCATCGTGGCTTTCTTCGCAGATGAGGAAGCGGGAGGCGTGTGGGGCGCGCAGTGGCTCGTCGACCATCATCCGGAGCTGTTTGAGGGCGCTACGGAGGCGATCTCCGAGGTGGGTGGCTACTCCGTCCGCGTGGGAGACGAAACCGTGTACCTTATCCAGACCGGTGAGAAGGGCATGGATTGGTTGACCCTGACGGCGCACGGTCGGCCCGGCCACGGCTCGCAGGTCAACAATGAGAACGCAATTACGAAGCTGGCTTCGGCGATCACCCGAATCGGTGAATGGGATTGGCCGATTCAGCTGACGGACACCGTCTTGACGCTCCTGCTGAAGGTTTCAGAGATCACGGGAGTTCCGTTCTCGGAGGACCCGAAGGACCTTGGTGCCCTCGTCGCTGAACTCGGCCCCGCCGCACCGTTTGTTGGTGCCACTCTCAGCACCCAGGCCAACCCGACGCGGCTCGGTGGCGGATACAAGGAGAACGTGATCCCCGGAAGTGCCACCGGTGCGGTGGACATGAGGCCCCTGCCGGGAACCGAAGACGAGGCCCACGCCATTATCGAGGACCTCGCCGGAGAAGGCGTGGATGTTTCCTCGATCGTGCGCACGACCGGCTTCGAAGTATCGTTTGAAACAGAGATCGTGGAGCGCATGTCGCAGGCACTCCTTGCCGAGGATCCCGCGGCAATCATCGTTCCGTATCTCATGTCGGGAGGAACCGACAACAAGCCGCTCAAGAGCCTCGGCATTAATGGCTACGGCTTTGTACCCATGGCACTTCCCGCCGACTTTAATTTCTCGGCGATGTTCCACGGCAACGACGAGCGCATCCCGGTTGCGTCCCTCGAGTTCGGCACCCGAGCACTCGCGCGCTTTCTCGCGAGCTAACCGGACCCAGCCAGTCCTGACCGACCGGTTCTGACTAGCCATTCCATTCCGTTCATCCCTTCTGCCCTGTCACGCAATGCGCGGCAGGGCAGAAGCCTATTTGCCTGTCATCTCATGTGCTGACATGATACTCATGCGATTCCGTTCACAAAACGGACATGATGGTGCTATGCTGGCGGAAACAAAATAGCTCATCGGGATGGTATCGAAGGCTCGCCGCATAGTTATATTGCGCGGGCCTTTTTGATGTCCGGCCAGCGCAGGAATCCTAGAGGAGATACACATATGTCTAAGACACGCAGAATGAACAGGATCTTCGCCAGCGACGGTCGTTCGGTGTCGCTGGCACTTGACGGCTTTGGTTTCTCGGAGAAGACAGCCGGTGTTGACGATGCTGCACGGAAGGTCCCGCTCATGGCAGAGCACGGCCTGGACAACGTGCTGGTCACCTACGGTCAGGCCCGAAACTTTGCCGAATACTTCACGAACGTGGGGCTCACGCTGCGCGTGGATACGACAACGGCCGTCTACGACGGATCCGTTCCGGACAACATGCCGGCCTTCGACGTGACCGATGCTCTGAAGTTCGGTGCTGATGGCGTTGTCATCATGAACTTCCCCGGTGCCCACAACGAGCGCGCGACGAATGAGTTTGCGGCCCGCCTGGTCCGCCAGTCGGCTGACTGGAACGTCCCGTTCATGTGCGAGGCACTTCCGTACGGATACTCCGTAACCACCCCCGAGTCGGCCGATCCGGAGAAGATCGCAACGGCTGCGCGCTTCTCGGAGGAGCTCGGTGCCGACATCATCAAGACGCGTTTCTCGGGAACTGACCGAGATCGCCTCATCGTCGAAAACTGCACCGTTCCGGTGCTGGCGCTCGGCGGCCCGAAGTCCGACCACGAAACCTATTTTGGATTCGTCCAGCACGTTATTGCGTGTGGAGCGAAGGGCGTCGCGGTTGGTCGTAACATCACCCAGGACCCGAAGCCGTTCGCGATGGTTTCCGCTCTCGGAGCCCTCGTTCACGAGGATGCGACCGCGGCTCAGGCCATGACCATCTACAACGAGATCAATGATTGATATTCCCGAGCGCACCGTCATTCCTTCCGTCCGGCACCTCAAGGAGCTGGAGACCGCACTGACGAGCACATCCCCGTACGTGCTTCTCACGAACGTCCACATCGGCAACCTTGAAGCGCTTGCAAAGAAGTGCATTGATTCCGGCCATAAGGTTCTCGTGCACTGCGACCTTATTGGTGGTTTCAAGCCGGACAGGGAGGGGATCCGGCTGCTGAAGAACATGTTCGGCGTCAGCGGGGTCCTCACCCAGAGCGCACAGGTCGTGTCCTATGCGCAGAAGGCAGGGATGTTTGGAATCCTGCGAGTCTTCATCATGGATTCGCGGTCGCTTGAAAAAGGCATTCAGATCCTGCAGGAGGCGCGCCCGGATGGTATCGAGGTCCTTCCCGGTGCATTGGCGGACCGCTACTGGGACCTGTTTGAGCCTTTTGAAGAGAAAACAACACTTATTGCGGGCGGAATGATCGTGACTGAGAAGGAACGAGACCACCTGTTTGATCGGGGCTATCGGGCAATGACGGCCAGTAGCCCCGGTCTGTGGAATCTCACGCGCTAGCCCGCGCACAACGAAACATGGAGTCAATGATGACGAACGAGTATGTCCTGGGAATAGACAATGGTGGAACGGTCACGAAGGCCGCAATTTACGATGTGGCGGGCAAGGTACACGCAATTGCCCAAGCCCACCTTGAGACCCAGTTTCCCCGTCCGCTCTTCACCGAGCGCGACATCGACCAATTCTGGGATGCAAACGTGACCGCAATCCGCCGTGTGCTCGACGAGTCGAAAATCGACCCGGCCGACATTGCGGCACTCGCCGTGACGGGACACGGCAACGGCATCTACCTGGCACGTAAGGACGGGACCGCACCCCGCCCCGGCGTCGTATCGACCGATGGTCGGGCACAGTCCTATGTTGATAGGTGGCTGGCCGACCCGAGCTACAACGATCGGGTCCGCTCGAAGACCGGCTCAACCGTGTGGGCGGGACAGCCCCCGGCCCTCCTCGCCTGGTTCGATGAGCACGAACCCCACATGTTTGACGAAACGGACTACGTCCTGTCCGCAAAAGACTTCATTCGGTTCCGTCTGACGGGCGAAGCCAAGCTGGAGGTCACCGACTCCTGCGGTGTTGGCCTATCCAATGTCGTCACGAAAGAGCTCGACCGGGACGTGTTTGATTTCTATGGAATCTCCCGCTGGGCCGACAAGGTCCCGCCGTTTTGCGAATCGGCCGAGATCGCCGGTTATATCACCGAAGAAGCAGCGGCACTGACCGGCCTCAAGGCGGGTACTCCCGTTGCCGGTGGCGTCATGGACGTGGCTGCGGGTGCACTGGCCGCAGGTCTTGTCGATGAGCACGAGCTGACGGTGATCACCGGAACGTGGTCGATCAACGAGGTGTTGTCACGTGACGCCAACATCGACTCCGATGAAGAGGTGTGGCTGACGATGCCGTACCCGGTCGAGAACACCTACCTGTTCCTCGACGCGAGCCCGAACGGCGTCTCGAACCTCGACTGGTACATCAACTCCGTAATCCGCAAGGCCCTGTCGGCCTTCAGGCACGAGGACGTATCGGATGCCGAGGTGTTTGCGGCCTGCGAGAAGATGATCCACGACTTCACTCCCGACGTTGAGGACCCGTTCTTCCTGCCTTACATCAACGGCACAGACGTGTTCCCGGAAGGCCGAGCAGGCTTCGTTGGGATGACGAACTACCACGACATTCGCCACCAGGTGCGCGCCGTGTACGAGGGTGTGATTTTCTCGCACCTTTACCACATTGAAAAGCTTCGAGCTCACGACGAGCTCCTCACCGGAAACGTCCGTTTCACGGGAGGGGCGGCCAACTCCACCATTTGGCTGCAGATGTTTGCCGACGGAATCGGTAAGCCACTCGACATTGTCGACGCAATGGAATCTGGAACCCTCGGCACCGCTATCTGCTCTGCCGTCGCAGCGGGACTCTACCCGGACGTGCCCTCGGCTGTCCGCGCCATGACCTCAGCGCCGCGGGCAACGATCGAGCCGAACCCGGAGTTCACGGAACTCTTTGCTCAGCGCTTCGAGCGCTTCATTGGCCACCTCGAGCAACTCCAGGGAGAAAAATAAATGACGCAACAACTGAAGATTCTCGCGATCGCCGACGCCTTCATCCCTCTCGACATGCTCGTCGACGGCACCCAAGCTCTGGTGGATGCTGGCCATGAGGTCACGTATGCGGAATGGCAGACATCCTCGATCGAGCAACTCCAGGAAGTGAATCTGCAAGTTGAGCAGAACGGTCCGAACGGCGTTGATCTGCCCGAGGAGATCGCCGCACAGGTCCGTCGAAGCCAGGTTGTTATCACCCAGTTCGCACCGATCGGTGCGGATCTCCTCTCGTCCAGCCCCGATCTGGAGATCGTCGGTGTCATGCGAGGCGGAACGGAAAACGTTGATGGGGAAGCCGCCAAAAAGGCCGGCATCGAGGTGGTGAACACCGGCGGCAGGAACGCTCGCGCCGTTGCCGAGTTCACCGTTGGACTTATCCTTAGCGAAACCAGGAACATTGCCCGCACCCACGCCGCCATGAGAAACGGCGTGTGGCTCAAGGACTTCCCGAACGAGGGTGTCATCCCCGAGCTCGAGGGACGTACCGTCGGTCTTGTCGGTGCAGGCAACATTGGTCAGCTCGTCATGAAGTTCCTCTCCGGAATGGACATGACGTGCATGTTCTACGACCCCTACCTGGAGTCAAGCGAATACGGCACGAAAGTCAACAACCTTGAGGACCTCATTGAGGCAAGCGACATTGTGTCCCTGCACTCCCGACTCACTCCCGAGAACCACCACCTCATCAATAGCGACCTGCTGGCCCGCATGAAGCCGAGTTCCATCCTCGTCAACACGGCCCGTTCGGGGCTCGTCGACGAGGCGGCTCTCTTGGAGGTGCTCCGGGAGGGACGGATCATGGGAGCGGCTATTGATACTTTCGATATTGAACCACTTCCCGACGATTCGGAATGGAAGAGGCTCGACAACGTAACGATCACATCCCACCTCGCGGGAACCACCCGCGATGCGTTCGTCAAGACCCCGAAGATGCTGAGCGAGAAGCTTCTCGGACTGCTGGAAAGGTAACGTCATGGATCTGCAACTGGAGGGCAAGCGTGTCCTCGTCACCGGAGGGGCCTCCGGCCTCGGGGCCGAACTCGTTCGGTCCCTTGCCGCCGAAGGTGCACGCGTGGCATTGAACTTCCGTAGCCGGGAGGACGATGCAAGGGCGATGGCGGAGTCGATTGACGGCGAAGTCGTCCCCATCCATGCCGATCTTTCCGACCGTTCTCAGACGCGGGGGCTCTTCGAACAGGCCGTGGATGCCCTGGGCGGTCTCGACATTCTGGTCAACAATGCTGGCCTGTGGCTAACCACCGAGGTCGGCGTCTTTGATGATGACCTGTGGGATCGGTCCCTGGAGGTCAATCTCGGTGCCCCGATGTTGCTCTCCCAGCTGTTCATTGCGCACTGCACGGGGGAGGGCCGGAAGGGCAGGATCCTCAACGTCACGTCTCAGGCAGCCTTCCGTGGCTCGTCAACCGGCCACGTTCCTTATGCCGCCGCGAAGGGCGCAATTGTGACGATGACGAGATCCCTGGCCCGCGAAATGGGAGGGAACGGCGTCACCGTTAATGCTCTTGCGATTGGCACGATGGAATCCCCGATGATTGCTGACGCTCTCGAGCAGAAGCGCGAATTCTACGAAGCCCGTATCCCCATCGGATATGTTGCGACAGCCGATCAGATCGCGTCGGTTGCGACTTTCCTCGTTTCCGAGAAGTCGTCCTACATGACGGGGGCGACCGTGGATGTGAGTGGCGGACAGCTGCTCCACTAAAACCCGAGCCGACTGCATCACAGTCGGCTCGGAAGAAATCGCGGCGGGCGGGAGCCGGGGCCACACCTACAGCCCGCCCGCCGCGGTACCTCTCAAGGAGAGAGGTTCGCCGAAGCGCAATTGTGCAGGAAACCCGCGGTAATCGGCTTCGAAGTTTTTCTATGGTGCAAGTGTAGCGGACTACTGGGATCTTTTTTAGAGAATTGTCTTGTTCTCATCAGATGTGAGAGGTCATAGGACTCTTGTTCACTTATGGACACTATTGTGGCAGCAATTCGAAGAATAGAGTAGGGGCAAAGTTCCCGGCCTCTCGAGGGGCCAAACGTCGTGTGCCTCGGAGGCATTTTCGCGATAAGCTCGTGCCATGATTGAACCGCGTACAGCACTTGACCGCCTTATCGGGGCTCTAGAGGCGTTCCACGACACTGCCGCACATACTCAGGACCCCGATGCTGACTCGGTACTTGAAGCGACAGACAATCTGGCAGATGCGTATGTGCTTTACGACGATGCCGTCTATACAAGCTACGGAATCGAACTACCCCTCGATGTCTACGGCGACGATGACGACGATGATGATGACGATGACGACTACCTCGACGACGATGACGATGATGATTTCGACTTCGACGAGGACGATCTTGAACCTCTCGATGATTAAGCGGATGTAGAGTGAGGGCCGGGCAATCTGCCCGGCCCTTTTGCTTGCCCACAGGTGCGAGAAGCATAACGCCATTCTGGACGGAGTCGACTCCGATCTGACATGCGCCATGTGGATTCTCGTGTCGATACTCGTGGCGGCGACCGTTAAGTGGCAGGTGGTTGGGCAGGGAGTTCCTGTCCCAACCACCTGCCGTTGGCACACGGGGAGCCAATGACTGATTGTTCGACTCGAGCTATCCCACGGAGTATCCGAGGATTGCCGGGCCCACGTACATCGTGAACAGCGTGATCAGGACGATTGCCATGAGGTTCAGCCAAATACCGACCTTGACCATCTGGCTGATCTTGATATAGCCGGAGCCGTAAGCGATGGCATTTGGTGGTGTTGCGACCGGGAGCATGAATGCACAGGTTGCTGCGAGAGCCACCGGGATGACCAGGAGCTCGACATCCACTCCCATACCGAGAGCAACGCCGCCAATGATCGGAAGGAATGCCGCCGCGGTTGCGGTATTGGAGGTCATTTCCGTCAGGAAGATGACGAGCGCGGACACCGCAATGACAATGACGATCACCGGGAGACCGTCAAGACCGGCCGCCTGGTCGCCAATCCAGAGTGAGAGCCCGGAGTAACCGAAGGCCGCCGACAGCGCGAGACCGCCGCCGAAAAGGAGCAAGACATCCCACGGGACGCCCTTGGCCGTCTCCCAGTTGAGTAGCCCAATGCCTTCCTTGGGTTTCGCGGGAACCAGGAACAGGACAAGGGCGAGGATCATGGCGATTGTTTCGTCACCGACGGGGGAGTCCGGGAAGACTGTCGGGACGATGATCCACGAGAGCGCGGCAAGAAGGAAGATCGTCATCGTCATCTTTTCCTGGAGCGACATCGGCCCCAGCTTGGCATGGTGTTCGGCTATGAGCCCTCTGCCACCCGGGATCTCATCGATCTCCGGCTTGTAGAGCGTCATAAGCAGCCACCAGGCGATGAGGAGGAAGCCCCAGGCGAGCGGCGTGCCAAATAACATCCACTTGCCGAAGTTCAGCGTGATCTCGTGGTTGTCCTGCAAATAACCGCGCAGCAGGGTGTTCGGGGGAGTGCCAATGAGGGTCGACAGCGAGGCGATCGAGGCAGCGTAGGCGATGCCAAGCATGAGCGCGGCACCGAACCTGGAATCCGTACCGACACGAGTGTCGATTCTGCCGACGAGAGCAAGGACGGACATGCCGATTGGAAGCATCATGACGGCGGTCGCGGTGTTTGAGATCCACATGGAAAGGAACCCGGTTGCCACCATGAAGCCAAGGACGAGCCGCTTCGGCTTGGTTCCGATGAGAAGAACTGTGCGAAGGGCGATGCGTATGTGGAGATTCCATCTCTGCATTGTGAGAGCAAGGAAGAACCCGCCCATGAACAGGAAGATGGTGGGGCTACCGTATGAGGAACCCACCGTCCCCATCGTTGAAATCTCCATGACCGGGAAGGCAACGAGTGGAACCAGAGCAGTGGCGGCAAGGGGAATCGCCTCCGTCATCCACCAGACACCCATGAGAACCGCAATCGCGGCGACGTAAGCAATCGTGTTGCGGTCTGTCTCGATGCCACCCTCGGTCAGTGCTGACTGGAACTCGGCAGACAAGCTTGAGGGGAAAATGTTGTATATGAGAATGGCAGCGAGCACACCCGCTGCCATACCGATCAACCGAATATTTCGCGTGCGGGCTGGTACCGGGGCTTCCTTACTGCCTTCGGACTGAGCCGACACTTCGTGAATTTCTGGGGTGCTCACGTCGCCTCCGATCAAATGGTCACAGCGCGTGCTGTGACACATATCATTTACTTGTGTTTTGCTGGGAGCATAACTCAACAAAGTGGACGTGTCTTGGAAATTGTGAAGGCAATTTTCGGGTCTGACCAGTGAAAACGTACATAACGGACATGGAATAAATGCGATATTTTAGTGTTTAATTAGAGCATCCCGCGCGTTTACGCTATTTGAGCACCCTTCTGGTGACCGGTTGGGTATTTATGCGTGAATTGGCGAAGATTATTCCGTCATAACTATTTGACGCACACCGGCGTGTCTTGTGGGGAATGTGTTATCGCGACTGTTTTTGCGTTGCGAGAGCGTGCCGTGGTGTTGGTGCCACGGTCAAGTCCTTTGGTGTGGTGTAACTTTTCGGGGTTGGGTTAGGCGGTGAGGAAGAGTTCCTGGCCGGGATGGTGATCGGTTTGCCCGGTGGGGGCGTTGAGGGTGTGGATGAGTTTTCGCATGGAGACTTCGGAGAAGTAGCGCCGTTCGGTGTAGAGCCATTCTTCGTGCTGTTCTTGAAGGACAGCTCCGACTAGGCGGGTGACACTGGCAGGATCGGGGAAGATCTGGACCACGTCAGCACGACGCTTGATCTCCCGATTCAACCGCTCGATCGGATTATTGGACCAGATCTTCTTCCAATGCTCTTGAGGCATGTCAGCAAATGCTGTCAGCTCTGCTTCGGCCTGCTCGAGCATGGCTGCTACCTCGGGAAACGAGCCAGATAGACCGTCAATGACGGTGCGGTATTGAGCTCTGACAGCCTGCGCGGTGGTCTGAGCAAAGATCGTTGAGACCAGGGCGTTGACAGGCTTAGATCGGGCTGAGCCGACTCGTTGGGTGATGTTACGGGCGAAGTGGACCCGGCACCGCTGCCAAGCCGCTCCGGGCAGGATCGCTTTGACTGCGGCTTTCAACCCCGCGTGAGCATCGGAAGTCACTACCGCCACCCCGAGCGGATCAGCGCTTGTGGCGACTTTCAGGCCGCGCTCTCGCAGGGAGCGGAGGAACTCAGTCCAAAAATCGGTGGTCTCAGAATCACCCAGTGCCATGCCCAGGATCTCGCGCTTACCCTCACCGCTGACGCCGGTGGCTATGACAAGTGCTTGAGAGACGACTCGGTTACGTACACGCACGTCGAGATAGGTCGCATCCAGGAACAGGTAGGGGAACCAGGTGTGATCCAAGGGCCGGCCCAGGAACTGGCTTACGCCCTCGTCAATGTCAGCACAGATACGCGAGACGGTTGATTTTGAGATACCGGTGTCGTTGCCCAGGGCTTTGATCAGGTGATCAACCTTGCGGGTGGAGACACCATCGATCCAGGCCTGGCAGATCACTGCATAAAGCGCTTTATCTACCCGGCGGCGCGGGGACAGCAGTGCCGGGAAGAAGGAGCCCTGACGCAGCTTAGGGATCTGTGGGTCAACTTCCCCGGCCGGGGTGGCAAGAGTCTTGGGGCGGGTGCCGTTACGGTGAGTGACCCGGTCAGGGGTGCGTTCGTGAGGGCCGGCGCCGATCTTGACGGTGGCTTCAGCATCGATGAGATCTTGAAGGCCGGCCTGGAGCAGGCGGCGGAAGACATCGTTGTGAGCAAGATCAGGGTCGGTGAGGACTTCAGAAATCAGGGTCGTCAGGGCAGACTGGTGGTGAGTCATCGTGGGATGTCGCTTTCTTGTATCTTGGTCGAACATTTGAGTCTCCCACGATGACTCCCAACAATCTTCACCATCACCGTTGCTGGCAACCCCGCAGGAATTTACACCACACTAAGGGACTCACCCGGTGCCACGCGACAGGTGCCGACCGGGCGCGAATGCTGGGATATTGCACGCTTGAGGTTGAGACTCACCAAGGGTTCCTCGGGGACAAGGCTGCGCTCCTGGCGCGAAGTGAGTTAACTCGCAGAAGCGTTTCGAGTGGTGATTTAGAAGCGTTCGGGGTAGCCCCAGGCGGGTTCGGTGACGTCGGTTAGCGCCGCGAGAACAGCATCTGGAATGTCCTCGTCCAAGTCGGTGAGGATGGCGCTGAGCTGCGCCGCGGTGCGGGGACCAATGAGAGCTGCGGACACTCCGGGCCGGGATAGGACCCAGGCGAGGGACACCGTTGCGATGTCGACGCCAAGGCCATCGGCCGCCGTCGCGATAGCTTCGACGGTCTGCCGTGACTTGTCATCGAGATAGGGCTCGACGAATCCAGCAAAGTGCGGGGATGCGGCACGGGAATCCGGGGGAATGGAGTGACGGTAGCGGCCGGCGAGGACTCCGCGTCCGAGCGATGACCAGGCGATAATGCCAGCCCCAGCATGCTCTGCAAACGGCACGATTTCTCGTTCGATGCCGCGTTGCAACAGGCTGTACTCGGTATGAACGGCGGAAAGCCGAACGCCGCGCTCGCGCAAGAGTTCGCTCATGACTCCGGCGTACCAGCCCGGGCAGTTGCCAAAGCCCACGCCGTTGATCAGCCCACGAGACGTTAAAGCGGACAAAGCATCCGCGGTCTCTTCGGGGCTGGTGACAGGGTCCGGTGCTGCGAGAACGAGGGTGTCGATCCATTCGGTGCCAAGATTTTGGAGGCTGGAACGGACGTTGCGTTCGAGGGAGGAACGGGAGGCGTCGACCCCGTCCACTCCGAGGCCAGCGCGGGACACAATATGGAGGGCGGACCGGTCAATGGCGGTGCGAAGTAGCTCACCAAGAACTGACTCGGCGGCCCCTCCACCGAAGTAGGGTGAGGAGTCGATCAGCGATCCATCAGCATCGAGAAACAGGCCAATCTGCTTCTCTGCCTCCTCGGGGGACGTGTCGCGTCCCCACGTTAGGGTTCCGAGTCCGACGGCGGAAACGGATGTGCCGATCGTGCCAAGCTTGCGTTTTCTCACACTGAGAGCCTACTGCATTGCCCTGTTTGTGGGCCTAAGGTGGCGCTATGGGAATTTTCGAAGCGGTCATCCTTGGCCTCGTTCAAGGACTCACCGAGTTCCTTCCGATTTCATCCTCTGCTCACCTGCGTATCGTCGGTGAGCTTTTCCCGTCACTTGGGGATCCTGGCGTTACGTTTACTGCCGTTGTCCAAATCGGAACCGAGTTGGCGGTCATTGCCTACTTCCGACATGACATTTGGCGGATTTTGAAGGCGTGGTTTAACGCGTTGCCGTTTGGACCGTGGAAGGATCGAAGCCCCGAGGATCCGCAGGATGCTCGCATGGGTTGGATCGTGATAATCGGCACACTTCCGATTGTTGTTCTTGGACTCTTCCTGGAAGATGCGATCGATTCGGTGTTCCGCAATCTCTACCTGACCGCTCTCATGCTGGCCCTGTTTGCTGTGTTCCTTGGCCTCGCTGACCGCTTTGGCAAGCAGCGGAAGTCGCTTGAGAACCTCACCTTCAAGGATGGTTTGACCCTCGGGTTCGCCCAGGCAATGGCACTGGTTCCGGGTGTTTCCCGCTCCGGTGGCACAATCACGATCGGTCTGCTTCTCGGCTACACACGCGAGGCGGCTGCCCGAGTTTCCTTCCTCCTCGCGATCCCCGCGGTTCTTGGTTCCGGCTTCTATCGGCTGATCACGGACGACGGAACTGGCCCTCAAGCTGGGGCAATGCCCACACTTGTTGCGACTGTGGTGTCCTTCATTGTTGGTTACATAGTGATCGTCTGGTTCCTTAAGCTGATCTCTACCAAGTCTTATCTGCCGTTCGTTATTTACCGGTTGCTTCTCGCCGCTGCTGTCGTTGGCCTGCTTCTCGCGGGCGTACTGTCAGCACAGTGATTCTCAGAAAGGTTCCTATGCGTTCGTGGCCTCAGCCGCATGTTCCCGAGCTTCCGGGCCGTGCGCCCGCGCTTAGCGTCATCGATACTCGCACCGGAGAGCGGGTGTCGGTTCAGGGAGCGGATGCTCGGCTATACGTATGCGGGATCACGCCGTACGACGCCACTCATCTCGGTCATGCTTTCACCTACGTCGTATTCGACATGCTGGTGCGGACCTGGAAGGACGCGGGACTTAACGTTAACTACGCCCAGAACATCACGGACATCGACGATCCGCTGTTCGAGCGCGCCGAAGAGACCGGTGTGAACTGGCGGGAACTTGCCGATTCTCAGATCGAACTATTCCGCACCGACATGGACACTCTGTCGGTTCTGCCGCCCGACAACTGGGTGCCGGTCTCCGACATTCTCGATCCACTTGAGAAGAGTGTTCGCGAGCTCCTTGACGAGGGTCGCGCCTACGGCCTGACGGGCGAAGACGGACGTACCGACTACTACCTTGAGACCACCGATGCCGACTACGCCTCCGAGCACCTGTCGCGCTTCGACCTCATCAACGTATTCCGGGAAAACGGCGGAGACCCGGACCGTCCAGGCAAGAAGCATCCTCTCGACCCGATCGTGTGGAAGGGCGCCGTTGGCGATGACTTCCGTGCGGAAGGCGCGAAGGCGGGCGCATGGCGGCCGGGCTGGCACATTGAATGTGCACTCATTGGCCGCGACTACCTGGGTGACACCATTGATATCCAGGGCGGCGGCGCCGACCTGGTATTCCCGCATCAGGAAATGTCCCTCATGCACATGGACGACTTCCATCCCCAGGTGCAGGTCCGCGGTCAGATGAACACCGGCATGGTGGCGTATGAGGGGCACAAGATGAGCAAGTCTCTTGGCAACCTTGTTCTCGTCTCCAAGCTTCTCCAGCGCGGCTTCGAACCCATGGTTATTCGCCTGGCTCTCCTCGGCCACGCCTGGCACTCCGATTGGGAGTACACCGATGAGGACCTGGGTCGTGCCGAGCGCAGGCTGACTCGCTGGCGCAGAGCTCACCACACGGGCGGTGCCGGTGCCCGTCAGCTCCTCGAAGATGTACGCGTACGCCTTGCCGATAATCTCGATACCCCCGGCGCTCTCGACGTGATCGATGCCTGGGCGGAAGAAAACGAATACTCGGACGACCGCGAGGGCGCTGCCCTGTTTAAGGACATGTGCCAGGCGCTCCTGGGAGTGCACTTCTAGTGAGCCTCGCGGCCCTGCTGTGGGCGGCGGTCCTCCTACAATCGGTCCTCGCCTCCCTGCGGGGCATGCCGGAGTCAATGCTCCGCGCCATGCGGGACCTGTTTCTCCCAAGCGGTCTCATGCGGCCAGCCGCCGCGTGGGCTCATCTGGTTCTTCAGATCATCCTGATCGGCCTCCTGATCTTCGCCAGCCGACCCGTCAGCTGGTTCTCGGGAGCGATCGGAGTGCTTCTTGCCTTCACCTACCTTGTCCTCGTTGCGCGGGCACGGGGAAGTGAATGCAGGTGCCTATCGACCAAGCCGCAACCGATCACGAACATCACGGTTCTGCGCAACGTATTCGTGCTGGCTCTGGCCATCCTTTCCATCGGAGCAGACGGTATGACCGGAGTGTCTTGGAGCCAGTGGCCCGCACTCATCCCCCTCACTGGAGTCATTTCCTGCGAAGCCGCTTCCCGTAGCGTTCGTAGAGCGTGAGCTCAGACCGTATTCGGATTGGGCTTGATTGAAGTCTGAACGCACAGCTCACGCTCGAACACCGGCAAGATTTAACGCTGAGCTTCGGTCACTGCTGCCGAGTCGCGGGGGCAGCTTCACCGTGAGGATAGTGATCAGGGTCCCGGTTCTTAGACCTGGACCTTTCGTAGCTTCTCTACCCCGGCCTCGTTGATAGGCAGTACCTCGCCGCCGAACTCGGGACAGATGGACTGGAACGAGCACCAGTTGCACAGCTTGGATTTGCGGGGCGGGAATACGCCGGTGTCGAGGCAGTCGAGGATCTGGTTCCACACCGACACGATGGTGTCTTCCACGAGCGCATTGTCCTTATCGTCGGTCCAGTAGGTCAGCGTGGAATCCGAACCCAGGTAGATGATCTGGGACTGGAGAGGCTCCTTGCCATCCGCTTCCTTGAGGAGCAGTCCGTAGGCCCTGATCTGAAAAAGTGCCTCGCTCTGGTAGTTCGGGTTTGGCATCTTCCCCGTCTTGTAGTCGACGACACGAAGATCTCCCGACGGGGCTACGTCGATGCGGTCGATGACTCCGCGGAAGCGGATACCCGAGGAAAGCTCAACGGTCAGCATTCTTTCCCGGTTGGACCTGGCGGGGCTCAGCATGACCGGGTTCTCGCGATTGAAGTACGTGCGGACGAGAGAGCGAGCCGAGTCGAGCCACGTGTCGAATGATTCTTCTTCGAAGAGCTTCTGAACCTCAGGATCCCTCTCGACCATCGCTGCCCACCGGGGTTCCAGCAGATCCGTTGCGCGACCGATCGTTCGCTCCTGTGCGGGCAGGTCGTAGAGGTGTTCGAGGACCGAGTGGACCAGGGTGCCCTTGGTGGCGGCCGATGACGGGGGCTCCGGCACCCTGTCGATCACCCGGTATCGGAACTTCAGAGGACACTGCTTGAAGTCGTTGAGCCGGGACACGGACAGGGCTGGGAGATAACGCATGACGCAAGCCTATCGAAGGGAGAGGGCTCAGCGGCCGGTAGACTCTTCGACTGTGACCATTCATCCCACAGGTGCCAATCGGCGACGGGGACCGTTCCGCGCAGGCGAACGCGTTCAGCTCACCGACGTTAAGGGCCGTAAGTACACGACTATGCTGACCGTCGATGGCTATTTCCAGTCGACACGTGGCAGGATCCGCCACAGCGAGATCATCGGCAAGCCGGAAGGCTCCGTTCTCGACACTCATGACGGCTACCGTCTCCTTGCGCTGCGTCCTCTAATCGGCGACTACGTCCTCTCGATGCCGAGGGGCGCCACCCCCATTTATCCCAAGGACGCCGCCCAGATCGTCTCCATTGCCGATATCTTCCCCGGGGCACGAGTCATCGAGGCGGGGGTCGGTTCGGGCGCTCTCTCACTTTCGCTGCTGGCCGCAATCGGGCCGGAGGGCTACCTACATTCGGTTGAGCGCAGGGAAGACTTCGCAGAAATTGCTGTCGCGAACGTTGAGAGCTGGTACGGGGACACAGAGCTTCCCTGGAAGGTAGAAATCGGTGATCTCGCAGAGGTCATGGACGGCTTGGAAGCAGACAGTGTCGACCACGTTCTTCTCGACATGCTTGCCCCGTGGGAAAACCTCGACGGCGCCATGCGAATCCTGCGGCCGGGAGGTGTCATCCTTGCCTACGTGGCAACAACCACCCAGCTATCCCGGTTCGTCGAAGAAGTACGGCAAACCTTCTCCTTCACCGAGGTTGAGGCCACCGAAACCCTCGTCCGTACCTGGCATCTCGAGGGCCTCGCCGTGCGTCCCGATCACCGCATGGTTGCCCACACCGGTTTCCTCGTTGTCGCCCGCCGGCTCGCTCCCGACACCGAACCGCTCCTGGAAAAGCGCCGACCCGCGAAACTCGCCTACTCGGACACCATGCCCTGGGAGGATCCAACCCTTGCTCCCATCGTGGAGCATGAGATGGCACCGAAGAAGCTTCGCAGGGTGCTACGCGATGTTCGCCACCGTGCCCTCGTGGAAAAGACGGGCTCCTCCCACGGGATAGCTCCGACCGATCCGGGTGGAGGTGTCCCTGATGTTGAGGAAACACCAGAAGGTCAGTCGCGCGAGGACAAGCGGTCCGAGGACGAGAAGTCACAGGACGAACAGAATGAGAACTGAACCAGTGGCCTATTCGGTGTGCTGTACTCCCGCGGGGCCTCTCAATATCTCCCGTGGGCGAGCTAGCCGCACGTGATTTGGGGTTGCACGTTCGAATTCCGGCCGCACGTGCAAATGACGTCCTTGCTGTTCCGCTCTGCGGTCGGAAAGTAGCCGATGGTCGGATCGGAGTATGGTCGTTGTTACGCATTTCCCGGCAGGCGTGTGCGACCGCACTTCGACAGCCCGCCCTGCCTGCGAGATACTGGGAAGAAATCACGAGAGGAAGTTGATGAGCTCTGCAAGCAGCCTGACCGAGCAGGTGGCACTGCTGGCCAAGCAGAACGAGAAGCTCTCTGCCGCGCTCACGCGTGCGCGTGAGGAACTGGGGAAAATGGATGAGAGGCTCGAGCAGCTAGCATCCCCTCCGAGCCCCTACGCCATCTTCCTCCAGGCTGGCACGAATGGCACCGCCGATGTTCTGATCGGCGGCCGCCCCATGAACGTGACGGTGGACAGGGGAGCGGGCGCACTGCGTCCGGGCCAGATCCTTCGCATGTCGGAGCAGCTTGTCGTCCTCGAGGGACTGGGCTTTCCCGAAACCGGTGACGTTGTCACCGCGAAGCTCGTTATCGATGGCAACCGGGTCCTCATCACCTCCAATCAGGTTGAGCACGTTGTCAGAATCGCCGATCCGCTGGTTTCTGCCGGTGTGCGTCCCGGCGACTCCCTGCGCGCCGACCTGACCTATGGATTTGCCTACGAGCTTCTCGAGCGTCCCGACGTTGAGGAGCTTCTGCTCGAAGAAATCCCGGACGTTTCCTACTCCGACATTGGTGGCCTGGGCTCCCAGATCGAACAGATCCGCGACACGGTTGAGCTGCCCTTTGAGCACCCCGAGCTCTATCGCGATCACGGCCTGAAACCGCCCAAGGGCGTGTTGCTCTACGGGCCTCCCGGATGTGGAAAGACACTGATCGCCAAGGCCGTGGCCACCTCGCTTGCCGAGACCTCGGGTGATGATCGCGCCTACTTCCTGAATGTTAAGGGCCCCGAGCTTCTCGACAAATACGTGGGGGAAACCGAACGGCAGATCCGCGAGATCTTCGAGCGCGCCCGCGAACGTGCCTCCGGCGGATATCCGGTCATTGTGTTCTTTGACGAGATGGAGGCGTTGTTCCGCACGCGTGGGTCGGGCGTTTCTTCGGATGCTGAAACCACGATCGTTCCCCAGCTTCTGGCTGAAATCGACGGCGTGGAAACCCTCGATAACGTTATCGTTATCGGCGCTTCCAACCGCGAGGACATGATCGATCCCGCGATCCTCCGCCCGGGCCGACTCGACGTAAAGATCAGAATCGAACGCCCCGACCGGAACGGCGCCACGGACATCATGGCGAAGTACCTGACGCCCGAACTGCCGATCCACGCGGATGAGATCGATGCCTACGGCTCGAAGGAGTCGGCTGTCAAGGCCATGACGAAGGCCGCTATCGATGCCCTCTTTAGCCGTGACGCTCGCACCGAATACGTGGAGATCACGTACGCCGATGGCGCGATGGAGACCCTGTACCTGTCCGACTTCGCCTCCGGCGCCATGATTGCCGGCCTCGTTGACCGTGCTAAGACATTCGCCATTAAGGACCTGCTCAATACGGGCGAGCGCGGCATCACCACCGATCACCTGCTTGAGGCTCTCGACCAGGAGATCCGGATGAACGAGGATATTGCGGGAGTGACGAACCCAGACGATTGGGCTCGTATCAACGGACGCGCCACCAACCGCCGCATCACCTACGTTCGTTCGCTCGCGGGCCAGGCTGATTCTCGCAAACAGGCTGGGAAGACGAACTCCACTCCGGCACCCGCTGTAGCCTCAACAAACCCCGACATCGCCGACGCTGGCAACACCTATGAGGGCTTCGACCTGGGAGGGAAACTGTGACAGTTAAGCGCGTTATTGGCACGGAGACCGAGTTCGGGATCCTGTCGTCAACACCGTTCAATCCGATCCGGTTCTCAGCACAGCTCGTTGACGCTTATGCGGCAGCTGGCGCGGCTAGCCCGTCCGGTCCTATTCGCTGGGACTACCGCGGCGAGGACCCGCTGAACGATGCTCGCGGTTTTAGGATCGACCGGGCCGCTGCCGATCCCTCTCAGCTCACCGACAATCCCGATTCACTGGCACCGTCTGGTCCGGTGTCGGTGAGACGCCCCAGCGACGTTGAGCTCGCCATGCCGCGGGCGTCGAACACGGTTCTCACGAACGGTGCCAGGTTCTACGTGGACCATGCTCACCCGGAATACTCGGGGCCGGAAACCCTCGGTCCACTCGATGCTGTTCTGTACGACAGGGCCGGCGAGCATATCGCGAGGGATGCGATGCAGTTGGCCAGCCAGGACGGCAACGACTACATCGTCTACAAGAACAACGTCGATGGGAAGGGTGCCACCTACGGCGCCCACGAGAACTATCTTGTCGACCGTTCAGTTGACTTCGATGACCTTGTTGGCGCCCTTATTCCATTCTTCGTGACACGCCCGGTCCTGTGCGGTGCCGGCAGGGTCGGCCTCGGTCAGCGCTCCGAGGAACCGGGCTACCAGATTTCCCAGCGCGCCGACTATGTCGAGAACGACATTGGCCTGGAAACAACCTTTAACCGCCCGATCATCAACACCCGCGATGAGCCGCATGCTGCGTCACAGTGGCGGCGCCTGCACGTGATCGGCGGGGATGCGAACCTGTTCGACTATTCGAACTTCCTCAAGTTTGGAACGACATCCGCCGTCCTCTGGCTGATTGAGAACGGGGGAGCGGATCTTGAAATGGATTCGCTTGCGATCGCCGATCCCGTCTTTGAAACAACGGAGGTTTCCTGGGACCTGTCGCTGACACACCAGATTGCCCTCCGGGACGGTAGTTCCGCCACGGCCCTCGACATCCAGGCTCACTACGCACGGATGTGCCGCACCGCGATGGAAAAAGCCGGTATAGTCGACGACGAAACACTTCTTCTCCTCGACACCTGGGACGAGGTCATTGAGCTCTTGCGCAACGATATTTTCTCCGCCGCAAGCAAGGTTGAGTGGGTTGCGAAGTATCAGATGCTGCAGGCACTGAAGTCCCGCGGAGATTTGGCTTGGGACGATCCGAAACTTGTTGCCTTCGATCTCCAGTGGCACGACCTGAGGGCCGGACGATCCATTGTTGACCGGCTTGACCAGGCAGCGCGGATCGATAGGCTGTTTACCCCCGATCAGGTAAAACGGGCCGCCACCGTCCCACCGGAAAATACCCGGGCCTTTGTGCGCGGCACGTTGATCGCGAACTTCCCCGGCAAGGTCCATGCCGCCGCATGGGATTCGGTGACCGTCGACAACGGCGAAGAGTCGCTCCTGCGGATCCCGACGCTCAACCCGCTGGCAGGGACCAAAGAACTGGTTGGAGAAGCCGTTGCGGCCCCAACCATCAATAATTTTCTTGAAAGATTGAGAGGATAGCTATGCAGGAACGCATCAGCAAGCAGAGCCAGAAGCAGGTAAATGCACCGCAGGAGGTTGAGGCGAAGCAGCTCCAGCACCAGGGTATCGACTCCCTTCTCGATGAGATCGACACCGTTCTTGAAACCAATGCTGAGGCCTTTGTTCAAGGCTTCGTCCAAAAGGGCGGACAGTGATCCCGAAGCGCGTCATGGGAGTGGAGACCGAGTACGGTCTCACGACCGCCACGACGACCGGGGCTCCGTCCTCGCTCACGCCCGAGGATGCTGCCCAGCGGCTCTTCAAGAGGATCGTGGAGTGGGGCAGGTCGACAAACACCTTCCTGACGAACGGTTCCCGCCTCTATCTTGACGTTGGAGCACACCCCGAGTTCGCATCGGCCGAATGCGATTCGATTGCGGACCTGGTGGCAATGGACCGGGCAGGCGACCTGATCTTCCAGTCAATGGTGGACGAAGCTAACCGGGGGCTCGAGGCGGAGGACATGCCCGAGCGAATCCACCTCATCAAGAACAACGTGGACTCGGCCGGTAACTCGTTCGGATGCCACGAGAACTATCTGATTCGCCGACGCAGGGACTTCCGTGCCCGCGTTGATTCCCTTGTCCCGTTCTTCATCACCCGTCAGGTCCTCACCGGAGCCGGTCACATTCGCAAGCAACCCGGGGGAGCGGTCTATGAGATCTCGCAGCGTGCGGACCAAATGTGGGACGCCATATCGTCAGCATCGACGAGGTCCCGCCCGATCGTGAACACGCGCGACGAGCCGCACGGTGACATTGAGAAGTACCGGCGCATGCATGTCATTGTGGGCGACTCCAACATGTCCCAAACCTCAACGGCGCTGAAGTTTGCAACTACCGAGATGCTGCTCGTCATGATCGAAGACGGGGTCATCATGCCGGACCTCAAACTCCAAGACCCGATGCGCTCAATCAGGGAAATCTCCCACGACGTGAGCCTCAAAACCACGGTCGAGCTGGAGAACGGTCGCATGCGGACGGCACTGCAGATTCAGCGGGAATTCGCGGAAGCAGCGCACAACCACTACGAAAGGCAGGGTTACTTCGCGGACCTGGATGACACTCGCTCAGCGATGGTGACGCTCTGGATCGAAGCACTTGACCGCCTGGAAGAGGGCGATCTTGACAGCCTGTCGACGAAGCTCGACTGGATCGCGAAGCACAACATTCTCGAGCGCTACCGGACCAAGGGCGGCCTGACGTGGGACGATCCTCGGCTCACCCGCCTCGAGTTTGCCTACCACGACCTGTCACCCGCAGCGGGCCTGGCAACGTCGATGGAAAAGCAGGGGCTACTCGAAAGCGTTGTCACCGAGGAAGCGGTACACCACGCGATTGATAATCCGCCGGCAACCACGCGAGCTGCTCTACGCGGACGCTTCGTCGGGGCGGCTTCCGAGGCGCGCCGAGACTTCATGGTCGACTGGATGAATCTGCGACTTCTTGAAGCTGATGGTGCCCGTACCGTGATTCTTAAGGATCCGTTCTCGCCCGTCGATGAACGAGTGGATGAGCTCCTGGAGCAGGTGTGAGGAAAACCCTCGCCGTCTTTCTCCTGATCACCCTCGGGGCCTGCTCGCAGGCTCCGGAGGAAGCTGACACGGGGAGGAGACTCCGTACTCGGTGAGCTTCTTTGGAGAGCTTGGCAACCCCCACTTTCGTTCTTTCGAAGGAGATATTCCTGATAATCGGGAGGAGAGCATAGATGTTGAGGGCGAAGGTCGGGAAGTAGTACCCGATGCAACCATCCTCTACACCGCCGCCTCATTCACGGACCGGGGACAGGTTCTCGTTGAACCCACCGGCCCCGTCCTGGGCAAAGCCGAAGACGCTCCAATCGACGTTGTGGGAATAACGGAGGGCTCCAGAGTCCTGCAGATTAATCCCCAAGAGACCGGCGCAGAGATCGTCGTCATCGACATCCACCACACAACAGCGCAGGGCGAGGAACGCGAGATAGCGGGAACAGCTTCCATCACCGTCGGTGACGACGGTGTCCCAACCCTTGGTTCATCTGAACCGGTCGAACAGCTTTCGACTTCGATAGCCATTCGCGGCGCCGGTGCCCAGGTTGCCGCTGATGACCACATCTATCTCCAGTACTCGCTGTACGAGGCGGAGACAGGCGAACTCATCGACACGACCTGGCCCGCCAGCCCAATCCTGCTGGATCTTGAGGGGACCATGGAAGGCTTGCAAACCGGTATCGCTGAAGCCCCGGTTGGCTCACGCCTGCTCATTCAGATTCCGGCTCACCAAGCCCAGGGAACCGACGACCTCATCGCTATCGTCGACATCCTTGCTGTCCACGAGGACGAAGACGTCGACGACGACATGGAGAGTGAACCGACGAGCACGTCGGAGCCGACAGAGCTGTCGTCTACTGAGGGCGAATAGCCTCGTCAGCGCACATCTACCCTTTGCCGAAGGCTCCTGGGACAGTGTGAGCGGTGATCTGACAATGCTTAGGAACAGTAATTGATGTGGTGATCAAGTTTACTGATTCCTGCCAATGAACACCGCAGGTTTATGGAAGATCCGTGAGGTCCTTACCATCATCCAAGAAGGTCGGGAGCGTGAATGTGCGCTCCCGACCTTCTCTGTGGATCTAAAATTTAGTGCGTTGAAGTACCGCCTTGAACTACGCGGTGACAGTCTCCTTGACCTCAGCTTCGACTCGCGGGTGAAGGGCGCTTGCTCCCCAAGCCACTGCCATGACCAGCAGGGAGGCGAGGAACATGTGGGTGAGGACGAGGGCCTCGGGCAGGTTTGTAAGGTGCTGGACGTAACCGACAACGCCCTCTGCGATAGTGATCGCCATGATGAGCCCCCAGGCTTTCACCGCGGTTGCCGACTCGGGGCTGGGGCTGGTCTTTGCGTGACGGATGACGAGAACGAGTCCAATCATGGCGACGAGGGTGAAGAGCCAGGCGGATAGGGAATGGAGGCGGGTGATAGCTACCGTGTCCATGGCCCACCGGTAGGGTGCTTCATCATCGCCCGAGTGCGGACCCGCGCCGGTGACGATAACACCGAGGATAACGAGGACAGCAGAGGTAAGTCCGATAGCTGCCGTGAGGATTTTTGCCCCCGGGAACGGGAGTTTGGGTGCGGTGTCGGGGTGATCGATTCGCCACACGAGGTAGGCGGATATGGCGACGAGTCCCAGCGAGATCAGCATGTGGCTACCAACGACAGCGGGATGTAGGTCAACCAAAACGGTGATGCCACCGACGACTGCCTGGATGGCGATGCCGATAAGGGGGAGCCAGGCGAGCTTCTTTATCTGGGGACGCGAGGCCGTGGGCTGGCGCTTGTAGACAGCGATCAACAGCAGAACGGCAATGACAGTAAGAACGCCTGTCAGGGTCCGGTTGCCGAACTCGATGTAGGGGTGAATCGAGGACTCTTCCTGGAACTGGGGTGTGAACTGGCCGGGCTCGCACAGCGGCCATTGGGAGCAGCCCAGCCCCGATCCTGTCAGGCGGACAAGCCCGCCGGTGACTATGATGCCGATCTGTGCGATGAGGTTCGCGATCGAAAGGTTGCGGGTGGTTCTGTCGACGTGCATGCTTTCCTACTTCGTGTCCCAGCGGAAGCGGGAGGCAGCAAGTAGGCCCCCGCCCACTGCCCATCCTCCCAGAACAAGGATGTGTTTAATAATGGGTTCGCCCGAACCGAGGTTGCGAAGTCCCTCACCAAGGGCGCCGGGCGGAGTGAACTCAACGATCGCACCCCACCAGGACGGGTACTCGGATGCTGGGATGATGATTGCGCCAAGACCCGCCATGACGATCCACAGGGTGTTCGCAAGGGCGAGAACGGCTTCGGGCTTGAGGGTGCCCCCGATGAGGAGGCCGAGCCCGAGGAATGCGGCGAGGCCCAGCACCATGAATGCGAGTCCGGGCAGAAGTACGCCGACAGTGAAGCCAAGGCCCAGGAATGCTCCGACAATCGCGAGCACGGCGGCCTGGATGAGAGCAACGATGGCGATGGCACCGAGCTTGCCTGCGAAGAGACCTTTCGGGCCGAGTGGCGTGGTTGCCAGCATGCGGAGCACGCCCCACCTGCGGTCGAAGGCGACGGCAATGGCTTGCGAGGTGAAACCGGTTGATGCCCAGGCGAGGGCCAGCGAGGATGCGAACGCCATGTCAACATCCATGGCTCCCGACGGGCTGAACGACACGTTCGTGAGAACGATGAGTGCCGCGACGGGAATGATGATGTTGAGCAGTGCCTGCTCGCCGTTCCGGAGTATCGTCGCCGTTTCAAAGCGGGTCTGGGCTAGGACGGTCACTGGACCTCCACGAGATCGAAGTACAGGTCCTCGAGCGACCGGGGACGCAGGGAAACACTCACCGTGTTGATGGCATGACGATCGAGAGCGGCCGCAACCTTCGCAAGATCGCCAGGGGTTGCGGGGTTCTTACCGAAGATCTCCAGCTGGTCGCCCCTGCCGAGGAACTCGTAGCCCGGCAAATCGGGGGAGAGGATCTGCCGCAGCGTTTCCGCATGAGCTCCCTCGATCCACATGGAACGACCACCGAGGAGTTCGCTTGCGGGACCATCGGCAATGATCGTTCCGTCCCTCATGACGATCACCTGATCGGCAAGGGTCTCCGCCTCGTCCATGAGGTGGGTGGTGAGAACCACCGTGGTACCCGATGCGGCGAGGTTTCTGATCATGCCGTGGAGGGTGCGGCGGGAGGCCGGGTCCATGCCGGCAGAGGGCTCATCGAGGAATACCAAATCCGGATTTCCCACCAGGGCACATGCGAGCGACAGGCGTTGGCGCTGCCCGCCGGACAGGTGCCGGACCTTTGTTTTGGAATGATCGGTGAGTTCAAGCAGGTCTAAGAGCTCGCGGACGTCCCTGGTGTTTCGATGAAGTTTGGAGATGTGGGAAAGCACGGCAGCGGCGGTGGGAGCCTGGGGTAGGCCGCCGTCCTGAAGCATGACCCCGACGCGCCTCCGGATCTCCGCATCGCCTGCGACGCGATCCAGCCCAAGCAGAGAGATGGTGCCCGAGACGGGGGTGCGCAAACCCTCGCAACTCTCGATCGTGGTGGTCTTGCCGGCTCCGTTCGGTCCGAGTATTGCCGCTATCGTCCCGCGGGCAACGGAGAACGAAACATCATCGACGACGGTCTTGTCTCCATAGGACATCGTGAGGTTCTGGACCTCGAGCGCGGACTCGATCATTGCCCCATTGTAGGCCGAGAGACCCTGGCCTTCGGCGACGCGCCCACGTCGGTTGCGTAAATCCGCGAAACTACGTGCTAGAACGTGCGTTCGAGACTTGGGCCACGTCCGAAATGCTTGCATTTAGCCAAATAAGCAAGGAAACTGTTGTGTAAAGATATCGAGCGGAAAGGAGGAGGTCATGGCGGAAGCGCAGGAACCAGAATCCGGAACGCGGGAAACCATCCTTCAGCTCATTGTCGAGCGGGGCCCGATAACGGCCGCGAGCCTGGCGAAGATCCTTTATCTTACACCGGCTGCGGTGCGACGCCACATTGGCGTCCTGGAAGAAGATCACCTTATTGAGGTCCACGAGATTGCGGCCTCGACGAAAGCGCGGCGAGGACGGCCGGCGCGCCACTATGTGGCAACATCCGACGGTCACTCGAAGCTCGATAACGCCTATTCCGATCTAGCGTCCGAAGCCCTGGATTTCATTCGCCAGGAGATGGGCGAGGAGAAGATCGAGGCTTTTGCTAGCCGGCGTACGGACGACCTTGAGGAACGCTACGCCGCCGAACTAGAGAAGGCTGGGGATGACCCCGCGACGCGTGCGAAGGCGCTCGTCAAGAAGCTGTCAGATGATGGCTACGCGGCTTCACTGAGGGCGGTGGGACCGAGGGGATATGCGCTTCAGCTATGCCAGGGTCACTGCCCGGTGCAGGAAGTTGCCGGTCAATTCCCGGAGCTCTGCGAGGCTGAGACGCAGGCTTTCTCGAGACTGCTTGGCGTTCACGTCCAAAGACTCGCTACCCTAGCGGGCGGGGACCACGTTTGTACCACCCATATACCACTGCTGATCCCATCCCGCTCCGCGGGAACACCATCGCGTGAAAGCGCAACGGAAGGAAATCAATGACACAGACACGGCCAGAAGCCGGTGTCGGCGAGCCGATGACACAGGAAGAGACCATCGCTTCGATTGGTAACTACAAGTTCGGCTGGCATGACTCTGATGAAGCGGGTGCTAATGCACGCCGCGGTCTGAACGAGGATGTCGTTCGGAGCATCTCCGAGATGAAGGACGAGCCCGAGTGGATGCTTGAGCGCCGTCTCAAGGCACTCAAGCTGTTCGACAAGAAGCCGCTCCCCATGTGGGGTGCTGACCTGACCGATATTGACTTCGATCAGATCAAGTACTTCGTCCGCTCGACAGAGAAGCAGGCTACCTCCTGGGAAGACCTTCCCGAGGACATCAAGGAGACCTACGATCGTCTCGGTATTCCCGAGGCTGAGAAGCAGCGTCTCGTTGCGGGTGTCGCAGCTCAGTACGAGTCAGAGGTTGTCTACCACCAGATCCGTGAGGACCTTGAGCAGCAGGGTGTCATCTTCCTTGATACCGACACCGCTCTGAAGGAGCACCCCGAGCTGTTCGAAGAGTACTTCGGCACCGTTATCCCCGCGGGCGACAACAAGTTCGCTTCGCTGAACACGGCTGTGTGGTCGGGTGGCTCGTTCGTCTACGTTCCGCCGGGCGTTCACGTCGACATCCCGCTCCAGGCCTACTTCCGTATCAACACGGAAAACATGGGTCAGTTCGAGCGCACGCTCATTATCGCCGATGAGGGCTCCTACGTTCACTACGTCGAGGGTTGCACGGCCCCGATCTACAAGTCGGACTCCCTGCACTCGGCAGTTGTTGAGATCATCGTGAAGAAGGACGCTCGCGTCCGTTACACGACGATCCAGAACTGGTCGAACAACGTCTACAACCTCGTCACCAAGCGCACGACGGTTGAAGAGGGCGGCACCATGGAGTGGATCGATGGCAACATCGGCTCCAAGGTCACCATGAAGTACCCGGCCGTCTACCTCATGGGCGAGCACGCCCGCGGTGAGACCCTGTCGATCGCGTTCGCCGGTGCCGATCAGCACCAGGACACGGGCTCGAAGATGGTCCACATGGCTCCCTACACCTCATCGTCGATCGTCTCGAAGTCGGTTGCCAGGGGTGGTGGACGCGCCTCCTACCGAGGTCTCGTCCAGGTGATGCCCGAGGCCGAGCACTCGAAGTCCACAGTTCTGTGTGACGCGCTCCTTGTCGATACGGAGTCCCGTTCCGACACGTACCCCTACGTTGACGTTCGCGTTGACGACGTCGAGATGGGCCACGAGGCCACCGTCTCGAAGGTTTCCGAGGACCAGCTGTTCTACCTCATGTCGCGCGGCATGCCCGAGGCTGAGGCCATGGCCATGATCGTTCGTGGCTTCGTTGAGCCGATCGCCCGCGAGCTACCCATGGAATACGCCCTCGAACTTAACCGCCTCATTGAGCTTCAAATGGAAGGAGCCGTCGGCTGATATGACGACGAATCTGTCTACCGATCATTCGCAGGCCAAGCTGGCCACCGACGACCCCGCGCTCAACCAGCAGGTCGTTGGCACATCCCGCGGAGATCGCGAGTCCTCGTTCGATCTCGCCGACTTCCCCGTTCCGAACGGAACCGAAGAGGATTGGCGCTTCACCCCGATCAAGGAGCTTGCTCCCTTCTTCGCTGACAAGCTCGAGGGAACCCTCCCCGAAGTAACGGCCGAGGGCGTTGAGCTCGAGGTTGTTGATCGCGACGATGAGCGCATCGGCACCATTCAGGCACCGGGCGACCGTTCCGCGGTTGTAGCCTGGAACTCCTTCGAAAAGGCCTATGTTGTCACGGTCGCCGAAGGCGCCGAGACCGAGGGCATCGTGAAGGTGAAGGGCCAGGGTGGCGACCCGTCCTCCCTCCACTTCCACTTCGTGGCCGAGACAAACTCGAACTCCACGATCGTGGTTGCCCACGACGGTGACGCAATGCTGTCCGAGGCCATCGAGATTGACGTCAAGGACGGCGCGCACCTGACCTTCGTGACGGTCCAGGAATGGGAAGAGGATTCGATCCACCTTTCCAACAACCGCATCCGTCTCGGTAAGGACGCCTCGATCCGCCACATCGTGGTTACGCTCGGCGGCAAGATCGTTCGCGTCACCACCGACGGCGAATACGCTGGCACGGGCGGCGACATGGAGCTGCTTGGCGCCTACTACACGGACGCTGGCCAGCACCAGGAGCACCGTCTCTTCGTCAAGCACGGAGTGCCGGACTGCCGTTCGAACGCCACCTACAAGGGTGCCCTCCAGGGCAACGACGCACACGCAGTGTGGATTGGCGACGTCCTCATCGAGGTCGAGGCCACCGGAACCGACACGTACGAGCTGAACCGCAACCTTGTTCTGACCGAAGGTGCGAAGGCCGACTCGGTCCCGAACCTTGAGATCAAGACGGGCGAGATCGAGGGTGCAGGACACGCATCCGCGACCGGTCGTTTCGATGACGAGCAGCTGTTCTACCTCCAGGCCCGCGGAATCCCGGAGGACGTGGCGCGCCGCCTCGTCGTTCGTGGCTTCTTCGCCTCGCTCATCAACCAGATCGGCGTTCCGTCGATTCAGGAGAAGCTGATGGCCGCGATCGAGGTCGAGCTCGACCAGACAATGGCTGGCGTCGAGGCATGACATTTCAGGTTGCGTGCCAGGAAGCAGATGTAGATCCTGCGGACGTTATGCAGGTGACCCTTGATGGGGTTGACCTGGCGATCGCTCGAGACTCTGACGGCTCCTGGCACGCCATCTCCGATCTGTGCACGCACGGCAACGTGTCGCTCTCGGACGGTGACGTGGAAGACGGCGGCATTGAATGCTGGAAGCACGGCTCCGTCTTCGACCTGCGGACGGGCAAACCCCGTCAGCTGCCCGCCATCCAACCTGTGTCGGTATACGCCCTGAAGCTGGAAAACGGCTCCGTCTGGGTCGATGTCGACAGTCCTCTCAACTAGTACTTTTCACACCTTAGAAATTTAGAAAGGGACCCACGTGTCCAACCTGGTAATTAAGAACCTCCACGTCTCGGTCGAGACGAACGAAGGCGACAAGCCGATCCTTCACGGCGTCGACCTCACCATCAACCCCGGCGAGATCCACGCCATCATGGGCCCGAACGGCTCCGGCAAGTCGACCCTCGCATACGCACTCGCAGGTCACCCGAAGTACACCATCACCGAAGGTGAGGTTCTCCTCGAGGGCGAGAACATCGTCGAGATGCCGGCCGATGAGCGTGCACGCGCAGGACTGTTCCTTGCTATGCAGTACCCGGTCGAGGTTCCCGGTGTCACCGTCTCGAACTTCCTCCGCACCGCGAAGACCGCGATCGACGGCGAAGCTCCCGCGCTCCGCACCTGGGTCAGCGACCTCAAGGACTCGATGAAGGCGCTCCGCATGGATGACGACTTCGCGCAGCGTGATCTCAACACCGGTTTCTCCGGTGGCGAGAAGAAGCGTAACGAGATCCTTCAAATGAAGCTCCTCAAGCCGAAGTTCGCTGTTCTCGACGAAACCGACTCCGGCCTGGACGTCGACGCGCTCCGCATTGTTTCCGAGGGAGTTAACTCGGTCCACGGCGAGACCAACGTCGGCATTGCTCTCATCACCCACTACACCCGTATCCTCCAGTACATCAAGCCGGATCACGTCCACGTGTTCGTTGATGGCAAGGTTGCTGAGTCGGGCGGCGCAGAGCTCGCCACTCAGCTCGAGAACGAAGGATACGACCGCTTCCTGTGAAAGTAGACTCCATGACCACCCCTGTTCCGGTTACTGACTTCCCGATCCTGGCTCGCCCAGCTCGGGAGGGAACCGGCTCGTCTACCTCGACTCGGCAGCTACCGCGCAGCGCCCTATCCAGGTCATCGAAGCGGAACGCGAATTCCTCACGACCAGGAACGGCGCGGTGAAGCGCGGAAGCCACCTCCTGGCGGAGGAAGCCACCGAGGCCTACGAGGCCGCCCGCGAAAAGGTTGCGGCCTTTGTCGGCGGTCAGACGGACGAGGTGGTCTGGACGAAGAACTCCACAGAGGCACTGAACCTTGTCGCCTACTCCCTGTCGAACGCATCGGCAGGGAGGGGCGGCGAGGCCGCCTCGCGGCTCGCCATCGGACCCGGCGATGAAATCGTCGTGACCCGCGCCGAGCATCACGCGAACCTCGTGCCCTGGCAGGAGCTGTGTGCACGAACGGGAGCCACCCTCAAGTGGCTTGACGTCCTCCCCATGGGAACACCCGACCAGGGACGCCTCGACATGGCGACCCTTGACGTCATGACCGAACGGACGAAGATTGTCGCCTTCGCTCACGTCTCCAATGTGACCGGAGCAGTCGCTCCCGTCGCGGAGATCGTTGCCGCTGCCAAGGCGGTTGGGGCCCTTGTCGTTCTTGACGCCTGCCAGTCCGTTCCCCATTTCCCCGTCGACTTCCCGTCGCTTGGGGTCGATGTGGCAGTTTTTTCCGGCCACAAGATGCTTGGACCCACTGGCATCGGCGCCCTCTGGGCAAAGGCCGGACTACTCGACGCTCTTCCGGTGTTCATGACCGGTGGTTCCATGGTCGAGGTTGTCACCATGGAGTCGACAACGTACCTCAAGGCCCCGGCGAAGTTCGAGGCCGGCACGCAGATGGTGTCCCAGGCGGTCGGCCTCGGAGCAGCGGTTGACTATCTGAACCACGTTGGTATGGAGAACATCCACGCTCACGAGGTTGCGCTGACAGAACGTATGCTGGCCGGGATCTCCAAGATTGATGGTGTCCGCGTCGTCGGGCCGACATCTTCCCACGACCGAGTTGGTGCCGTCGCATTCGTTGTCGAGGACGTTCACCCGCACGACGTCGGACAGGTCCTCGACTCGAAGGGCGTGGAGGTCCGCGTCGGGCACCACTGCGCCCAGCCGATCCACCAGGTGTTCGATACCTTCGCTTCGTCGCGCGCCTCGATCGGGCCGTACAATACAGAGGCAGACGTTGACGCGTTCCTTGACGCGCTTTCCGGCGTCCGAGCCTACTTTGGAGTGTCATGAGCGAACTAGACCAAATGTACCGGGAAATTATCCTCGACCACGCGAAACTTCGCCACGGTCACGGACTCCTCGAGAACCCGGACGGCGAGTCCTTCCAGGTCAACCCGACCTGCGGCGACCAGGTTACCGTGCAGCTCAATATGGATGGCGACACGATTAGGGAACTCGTTTGGGACGGCAAGGGATGCTCGATTTCCCAGGCGTCGATCTCGGTTATGACCGGACTCGTTGAAGGTAAGAGCGTCGCGGAAGCGAATGAACTTCTCGATCTGTTTACCGAACTGATGAACTCCCGGGGCAAGGGCATTGAGGACGAAAAGCTGGACCGCCTGGAGGATGCGTCGGCATTCGTGGGCGTCGCCCAGTTCCCGGCACGAATTAAATGCGCACTGCTTGGCTGGATGGCTATGCGCGATGCAACAATCAAGGCCAGCTCAATGAAAGGAGAAGGCCAATGAGTGATCTCACCGTGGCCGAAGTCGAAGAGGCCCTGCGCGACGTCATCGACCCCGAGCTCGGGATCAATGTTGTTGACCTTGGACTCCTGTACGGAGTGACCCTTGATGGCAACTCCGCCATCATCGACATGACCCTGACCTCGGCAGCGTGCCCGCTGACCGATGTCATCGAGGACCAGGCTATCCAGGCCCTTGAGGGACTTGTTTCCGAAGTCCGACTCAACTGGGTGTGGCTGCCGCCGTGGGGTCCGGACAAGATCACGGCATCGGGCCGTGAGCAGCTCCGGGCACTGGGCTTCAACGTCTAAAGTAACTGGCACGGGCCGGACGATATCGTCTGACATTCATACTGCCGTGTCGGCAAAGGGCGGGATAGGAGACTATTCCGCCCTTTTGCTCTGTCACCAGCCGTTTGCTCTGTCACCAGCCGTGCTCTGGACGTGGATAGGGGATATTCCGGGACGATTGTGCGCAAAGTGCGGATGCGGCGGTGGTAGGCTCATTAGCCATAGCCAGGAGGAGAACAGGTGAGCATACTCTCGACGATCCATTCACCGGCCGACGTTGGCCGGTTGAACAGTAAGAAACTTGCACAGCTCAGTGGCGAGATCCGTACGTTCCTGGTCGAGTCAGTATCCGCAACCGGTGGACACCTGGGACCCAATCTGGGCGTTGTCGAGCTGACACTCTCCCTCCACCGCGTCTTCGACTCCCCGCGCGATACCCTCCTGTTCGATACTGGCCACCAGTCATACGTGCACAAAATCCTTACGGGCCGTAAGGACTTCTCCAAGCTACGCTCCGAGGGCGGCCTGTCGGGTTATCCATCCCGCGAAGAATCTCCCCATGATGTCATTGAGAATTCCCATGCTTCAACGGCACTGTCCTGGGCACTCGGAGTGGCTCGGGATATCACATGTCGGGGGAGGACCGCACCGTCGTTGCGGTCATTGGAGATGGTGCATTGACCGGCGGAATGGCCTGGGAGGCACTCAACAATATTGCCGAGGATGATTCCCTTCCGATCGTTATCGTCCTCAATGACAATGGCCGCTCGTACGAGCCAACCATTGGCGGCATGGCACGCCGTTTCGACCAGGTGCGCGTCTCACGCAACTACGAGAACCTGCTCAACTGGGGCAAGAAGACCCTGCGAGCCTCGGGCCCTCCCGGACGTCTCGCCTACGACGCGATGCACGGCTTCAAAAAAGGTGTTAAAGACATCTTCGTTGATGCGGGTATCTTCGATTCGCTGGGCCTGAAATACCTTGGCCCGATCGACGGTCACGACATTGAGGACCTGGATGCGGCACTGACTATCGCGAAGGAGTACGGCGGTCCGGTTGTCGTCCACGCCATCACCGAAAAGGGGCGCGGATACCAACCGGCACTTGATGACGTAGCAGACAGGTTCCATGCAGTTGGCCAGATTCACCCGGAAACCGGTCTGCCCATCGTTCCGGGTGGCTTCGGTTGGACCGCGGTGTTTGCGGACGAGATCGTCAAGCTTGCGGAGAAGAACGACAAGGTCATTGCCCTGACTGCTGCCATGCTTCGTCCCGTCGGCCTTGGTCCCATGAGAGACAAATTCCCGGACCGGGTTATTGACACCGGTATCGCTGAACAGCATGCCCTGACAACGGCAGCGGGGTTGGGGTATGCCGGGTATCACCCGGTGGTTGCCCTCTACGCCACGTTCCTCAACCGGGCCTTCGACCAGTTGCTCATGGACGTGGCGCTTCACAAGGCGCCCTGCACCGTCGTTCTCGACCGTGCGGGTGTCACGGGCAACGACGGGGCCTCCCACAACGGTATGTGGGACCTGTCCCTCGCCGCCATGGTCCCCGGCCTCAGAGTTGCGGCCCCGCGCGATGAAGCAACCCTGCGTGATGAACTGGGGGAGGCCCTCGCGGTCGACGACGGGCCGACACTACTCCGCTACCCGAAGGGCTCCATCCCCGCCGAAATCCCCGCGCTCGAGCGCCGGGACACGATCGATATCATCGGTCGGTCCAACGGCACCGGAGCAAAGATCCTTGTTGTCTCCGTTGGAGCTATGGCCAGCGCGGCCATGGCGGCAACAACCGTCGATACGGCGGATGTGACAGTGGTGGATCCGCGCTGGGTTCTCCCGATTTCCTGCGAGCTGGTGGAGATGGCGGAAGAGTTCGATGCCGTCGTCACCATTGAGGATGGTTTGCGCGACGGTGGCGTCGGACAGCAACTAGCCGATCACATAGATTGTCCCGTCACCGTTCTGGGGATCTCTCGCCACTTTATTGCTCATGCCGCACGTGGAGACATTCTCATTCGGGAGAACATGACTGGCGACGATGTTGTGACGGCCGTGCGTGCAGCCGCTGGCCAGGGACCCGCTCTTAGCCTCGCTCAGGACGCCTAAGCATCTGCATCCCCACGCCCAGCATCCTGGATCTCTCCGGTAATGGAAGAAGCGACAGGGCCGGGCGTATGCCCAACCCTGTCATGACAGTCTCAACCCGCTACCCGCCAGCTACTTGCTGACGAGAGTTAATTCAGCAGTGTTCGTTGAGCTCAGTGTTAGTGAACTATTCGTCTTCACCACTTCGAGGAAGCCTGATTGCGACCTCTTCTATCTGCCAGGGTCGAGCTCCCGATCGGTAGAGGACCTCGACCATCTGATCCACGGTGTTCCACCCTGTCCACGCCAGGTCACGCTGGATAGCGGGCTTGAGCAGGACTTCCTGGCGGATACCGATTTCCTCAGCGCGTGCGAGAACGGTGGGGCGAACAATGTCCCAGCGGCGCGCAGCCTCGGGGTTCTGGTTCTTCCAGTTACGCACGTCCGGCAGGCCGTCCTTCGTGGCCGCGTGGCGGCCGGGAAGATCCTTGCTTTCCCAGCCCCGCTCAATAGCTTCCCACCAGCGCTCAATGAGAACCTGGCGGGACCTGGAACGGACCGCCGAAGAAGAACGCACTTCCTCGACGCTCTTGGGCATGGATGCCGCAAGTGCACCAAGGGCTCGTGCCGGTAGGACCTTCTCCGGGCCCACGTCGCGTGCCTTTGCAATCTCGTCGCGTTCCCACCAGAGTTCACGAAGGATGGAGAGGCCGCGCGGGTCCCTGATCCGCTGAGATGAGGCGATCTTGCGCCAGGGCTCAGGATTGATCTTCTTTGGGGGAGCGGTCAGCAGATGATTGCACTCTTGAACCATCCACTCCATGCGGCCGATCTCCTCCAGACGCTCCATCTGAATCTTGCGTTCCTCGATGAGGAGCTCGACGTCCAGTGCCGCGTAGGACAGGAGGGCCGGGGCCAGGGGACGGGCCGACCAGTCGGAGTTGGAGTGCTCCTTGGCTAACTGAATGTCCTGGTCGTTAGAGATCACGGCCTGAAGGGAAACCCTCTCATCGCCAAGGAGGAGCGCGGCCACCTCCGTGTCCCACAGGGATGGTGCCTGCAGTCCCTCGCCGGTTAGGGACGGCAGGTCCTGATCGGCAGCGTGCAGAATCCACTCGTCTTCGGCAAGGACTTCAGCGAGCTGTGGCATCATGTCCGACAGTGGCGGCGGGTCAATGAGGAAGATCCCGGAGCCTTCGCGCTTAATCTGAATAAGGTAGGCGCGGCCCGAATATCGGATCCCCTGAGCCCTTTCGGTGTCGACCGCGAACGGGCCGGTGCCCTTCTTCAGGGCGGCAATGGCTGTGGCCATGCCCTCGGGCGTGGAAATGAGCGGTGGGATTCCACCGCGCGGTTCATCAAGCTTCACAAGCGATCCAGTGGGGTAATTGACGGAGTATCAGGGTCGAGGCCGCCTGCGGTGCAGGCGAATTCGGCCCAGGCATCGAGATGATCCGCGACGTTCTCGGACGCGGGGGACCAGGAGGCCCTGACCTCGACCGTGACGCGGGTACCGTCCAAGTGTAGACCACGGAACGATTCATCGATTTGTCGTGTCACTGTGCCGTTAAGCGAATGGTACGGAGCACCGTGTGCTTCGAGGGCCTCGGTGAGCCAGGACCAGGCAACCTCACCGAGTAGCGGGTCATCGCCAAGCTCAGCTTCGACGGGTGCTGACACGTGGCACACGATTCGGAATGTGGAATCCCACGCGGGCTGGCCGGCAGGATCGTGGAGGAGGACAAACCGGGCTTCGGCGCGGTAACCATCGGGATCGAGAGCATCGCCACTTGTGTTGACTTCCGCGGCGAGGGCCGCGGCCCAGGGAGCGATCTTCTTGGGCGCGGGAATCTCTTGGAGGCGGAACTCGCGACGGAACGTATGATCGCGCAGGGAGTCCAGGCTCGCGAGGAATAGCGGCGGTACGTCTGGCACACAATTACACTAGCTATTCCACCGTTACCGGCATGCCAGGCGCGCCGGTAGACTGTCCCTGACGAGATCCACACGTTTCGAGGAAATATGCCCTTCTCCCGTATCATCCCGCTTCATCCGACAGAGTTCACGGCCCGTGCGGCCGCGGCACGCGTTGATCTGCCACTCGAGCAGTCACAAGCGTGGGATCGCTATGACGAAGCGGTCGACGGTAGGAGCCCCTTCGGTCGCTATGTGTGGCAGGTCGACGGCGAGGACCGGGCCTTCCTGTCTTTGACCGCCCTGACGGGCCGCGGATTTAAATATCTGTGGGCCAAGGAAGGTCCGGTATGGACTGGGGCACCGAGCGCTCGTGAGGAAGAGTATTTCCACAAGGATCTCAAAAAGATCCTCAAGCCCAACAAGTCTTTCGCCTTTGTGCGGCTTCATGCCCACCACACGTCTTCCCGCCTCCATGAGCTGCTTCAGTCGATTCCCTTTGACAGAACCGTCATTCTTGACCTGACAATGGATTCCGACGCTCTCATGGCAAGCATGAAGAAGCGCGGGCGTCGCGATGTCCGGAAGTCCCTCAGGAACGAATCCCTTGTTCCGCAGGAAGAAACCGGACGCGCCCTCGAGATCTTCGACGAACTCTATGAGCTTCTGAAAGAAACAGGCGATCGAGACGGCTTCGGTATTGCCCCCAAGTCGTCGTACACGACCATGCTGTCCTCGCTTGGCCCAGAGCATGCCCGGCTCTTCACGGTCCGCCAAGAGAACAGTGTGCTGTGTTGGGGGATCGTGACTGTCAACGGCCCCCTTGCCACCTACTACTATGCGGCGTCGAATGCGGC